>JANZZL010000031.1 GCA_026419405.1 Paracoccaceae bacterium
CCCACCGGATCGAGGTGCGCTACTTCGAGAACTACGGCGAGCAGAGCCTGCGGCTCGAGTGGATGGGTCCCGACAGCAACAACGTCCGCCGGGTGATCGACGGGCCGAGCTTCAGCCACGACGGGCCGATCAACGCCGGGGCCCCCGGCCCCTGCCCGTCGATGGGAACATACGTCTGCCTGTGCAGCGCCGACAACGCACCCGCCGACCCGGGCGGCTCGAACGGTGGCGTTCCGGGCGATCACGACCACGGCGGCGTCGACCCGGGGAGCTCGACCGGGGGCACGCCGGGCGGCACGACGGGCGGGACAGCGGGCGGGAGCACCGGAGGCACGACGGGCGGGACGACCGGCGGCACCGCCGGCGGCCACGATCACGGCGGCACCACCGGCGGCAGCACGGGCGGCAGCACGGGCGGCTCGACCGGCGGGACGACAGGAGGCTCGACCGGGGGAACCACCGGCGGAACGACGGGCGGGACCACCGGCGGCAGCACCGGTGGCTCGACAGGGGGCACCACCGGCGGCAGCACGGGCGGCTCGACCGGCGGGACGACAGGAGGCTCGACCGGGGGAACCACCGGCGGCACCACGGGTGGCACCACGGGCGGGCACGACCACGGCACCGGCAGCACGCCGATCACCCCGCCGCGGACCGCGGCCGAGATCGAGGCCTTCGTCCGCGCGGTGAAGGCCGCGCCGGAGCCCGCGGCCCACGGCGACAACGCCGCCATGGCGCGGGAGCATGCCGCCGTCCTGAACCTCGTGCCGCGGGCCGAGGCGACCCACATCGCCATCAACAACGGCGACTGGTTCAATCCCGCCACCTGGTATCAGGGCCGCATCCCCGCCGACGGCGCCAAGGTGCTGATCCCCCAGGGGATCACCGTCACCTACAACGGCCAGAGCAACGCCGAGCTGTTCACGGTGCGCGTCGATGGCGAACTGAGCTTCGCGACCAACGTCAACACCAAGCTGATCCTCGACACGATGGTCGTCTCGCCGACCGGTCGGCTCGAGATCGGCACCGCCGACAACCCGATCCAGGCCGGCGTGAAGGCCGACATCGTCATCGCCAACAACGGCAACATCAACGTCCGCTGGGACCCGATGCTGCTGTCGCGCGGCGTGGTCTCGCACGGCGAGGTGGAGATCCACGGCGCCGAGAAGACGGCCTTCGTGCAGGTGGCGACCGCGCCGATGGCCGGCGCCCGGACGATCACGCTGAGCGAGATTCCCCAGGGCTGGCGCGTCGGCGACACGATCGTCGTCTCCGGCACCCACAAGCAGGGCTGGACCTGGGACAACACCCTGCGCCAGGTGGTCTACCGCCAGAGCCAGGACGAGGAGGTGCGGATCACCGGCATCAACGGCAACACCATCACCATCGACCGGCCGCTCCAGTACAACCACGACACGCCCAGGGCCGACCTCTTCGCCTACGTGGCGAACATGACGCGCAACATCACGTTCCGCAGCGAGGACGGCGAGGCGACGGCCGTGCATCACCGCGGCCACGTGATGTTCATGCACTCCGACAACGTCGATGTGCGCTATGCCGCCTTCGACGACCTGGGGCGCACCGACAAGTCGAAGCCCGCCTTCGACCTCTCGGCGCTCTCGACGGTGGCGGCCGACAGCAACATCAAGGGCCGCTACTCGTTCCACTTCCACAAGACGGGCACGGCCGACCAGCAGGATCCGGCCATTGCCATCGGCAACACGGTGTCGGGCTCTCCGGGCTGGGGCTTCGTGCACCATTCCTCGCACGCGAACTTCGTCGACAACGTGGCCTTCGACGTCTTCGGCGCCGCCTTCGCCGCCGAGGACGGCGACGAGACCGGCATCTGGCTGCGCAACATGGCGATCCGGGCGCAGGGCTTCTCCTACGGCGAATCCTCCGCCAAGCTCGAGGCAGACGTGGCGCGCCACGACAACGGCCGCACCGGCGACGGCTTCTTCTTCGCCGGCCGTCTGGTGGAGGCGGCCGAGAACGTCGCCATCAACACGACCCACGGCTATGTCTGGATGCACCGCGACGCGCCGACGAACCCGCTCGCGGCCAACCTCGACCATCCCGAGATCGCGCGCGGATCCGGCACGATCCTCGTCAACGAGGCCCCGATCCAGGGCTTCCGCGACAACGAGGCCTTCGGCACCCAGGTCGGCCTGATCGTGATCAAGCGCAGCCCGATCCAGGAGCACGACGTCCGCTCGATCCTCGACGGGTTCCTCAACTGGGAAACCTCGCAGGGCGTGGATCTCTCCTACACCGCGCACTACACGCTGAAGGATTTCGACCTGATCGGCACGCGGAACACGGCACCGGTGGCCAATGCCGGAACCGGGTTCGTCTTCGGCAACAACACCTTCGACATGGTGGTGAACGGGCTGAAGATCCAGGGCTTCCAGGCGGGGGTCGATCTCGACGGCGACTTCACCTTCCCCATGCCGGCGCGGGACGTGGGCATCATCCTGATCGACGTGTCGATGTCGGGGGTCGGCCAGCAGTACATCGGCTTCGATCCGGCCGAGCACCGGCTGATGTCCTCCTCGGCGCTCACGCTGGACAGGCTGTCGTTCGTCCAGACCAACGTCGTTCTCGGGGTCAACCAGGACCTGGTGCTGAACGGCGTCAAGACCGACTCGATCGGCCAGGTCAACCGCGTCTCGGCCGGCGACCCGCAGACGATCTACCGCTGGGAGGTGCCCGAGCTCTTGAAGTGGACGGGCTACTACACCACCGCGAACGGCCAGAAGATCGCGCTGATCCCCGATCTGGTGGCCGACCGCGCGACGGGCGAGCTGCACAAGTTCAGCTACATCGTGACGCTGAACATCCCCGACGCGACGCTTGCGTCCTACGGGGCGCGGAACCTCGGGGTCTACACGCCCTCGCGGCCGCCGATCACCCAGAACGACCGCGCCTCCACCTACGAGGGCACCGACGTGGTGATCAACGTCCTGGCCAACGACCGCGACCCCGAGGGGCGGGCGCTGCGGGTGGACGGCTTCACCGATGCGCACCACGGCGAGGTCTTCCAGCGGCCGGACGGAACGCTGCTCTACCGGCCGAACGAAGGCTTCAGCGGCACCGACAGCTTCCACTACTGGGCCGCCGACGACTCGGGCAACTACACCCGTGCGACCGTGACGATCGACGTCTGGGATCTCTGATCCGCGGCCGCTCGGGCCGAAGGAGAGCCATCGGGGGGCCGCGCTGCGGCCCCCCTTGCTGCGAACGGCGGCCCCGGAGGGCCGAGATGGCGCGCGGCGCTCAAGATTCCGCATGCAACGGCCGGCCCCGGTGCTATGCTCGCGCGCGACCTTGTGACCAAGACGGGGCCGATGGTGGCTCGACCCGACGGGAACAATCGTGTCGCAGGGGCGGGGGCCTTGCGAACCGGGTATTCCTTGCAGAGGGATTGAAATCGCGCTCGCGGCGCGATCAGTTTGCCCCGAGATGATCCTCACCCCGCTCAGTCTGGAACTTGCAGCGCGCGGCCGCTGGGATGTGGTCGTGGCCGGGACGAGCTTCGCGGCCATGTTCTTCGTGCATGGCCTGGCCCCCGGCAGGCGCGTGCTCTTCGTCGAGAAGGGCCCTCGCTTCACCCACGAGGAATGGCTGCGCGAGCAACCCAACGCGGGTGAGCACTTCGCCCAGGCGTCGGAATCGCCGGTGGCGAAGCCGTGGGTTGCCACCATCCTCTTCGGCGGCGGCTCGAACTGCTGGTGGGGGCAGACGCCGCGGATGCACCCGAACGACTTCCGCCTGCGCGAGCTCTACGGCGTCGGCACGGACTGGCCGATCGGCTACGACACGCTCGAGCCGTTCTACGCCGAGGTCGAGGAGGTCATGGAGGTCTCCGGTGGCGGCAGCGATCACATCCTGCCGCGGTCCCGGCCCTTCCCCTATCCCCCGCATGTGCCGTCGCGCACGGACATTGCGCTGCGGGGCGCGCGGCCGGACATCTGGCATGCGGCGCCGACGGCGCGGTCGAACGGCGGCAGCCGGCCGATCTGCTGCGCGAACGGGATCTGCACCACATGCCCGATCGACTCGAAGTTCACGATCACGAATGGCCTGCCGAGGCTCGCCAACGGCCTCGAGGCAGGCCTGCTTCTGGAAACCGAGGCGCGCCTTGTCGACATCGAGGGCGGAACGGCCAGGGGCCTCGTCGTGCGGTCGCGCAACGGGGCCGAGGCGCGGATTGCGGCCGATGTCGTGGCGCTCGCCGCGAACCCGATCGCCAACGCGGCGATCCTGATGCGGTCGGGCCATGTCTGCGATGCGCTGGGGAGGTATCTGCACGAGCAGGAGAGCCTCTCGCTCACCGTCGACGTGGCGCACCGGAACTACTACGGCGGCACGTCGATCACCGGTCACTGCTACGGCTTCTATGACGGGCCGCACCGTGCCGAGGCCGCGGCGGTGCTGGTCGAGAACTTCAACGCCCCGTCGCTGCTGCGGTCGGATCGCGGCCGCTGGACCGAACGGATGCTCATCAAGCTCATCGGCGAGGATCTGCCCAATCCCGAAAATCGCGTCATCCTTGACGAGACGGGCGAGCCGGCGATCGTCTGGCACGGGCACGACGACTACGCGTTCCGCGGCCTCCATCGCGCCCGGGACCGCCTTCAGGAAATCCTTCCCTTCCCGATCGAGGCGATCGTCAACGAGGAACTGATCGAGACCGAGGCGCATATCCAGGGAACCCACCGGATGGGAACCGATCCGGCCACGTCGGTCGTGGATCCGGCGCTGCGCGTGCACGGGCTTGCCAACGTGCTCGCCCTTGGCGCGGGTTGCTTCCCTGCCTGCTCGCCGGCGAACCCCACGCTCACCCTTTCGGCGGTGTCGCTGCGGGCGGGGAGGTTGCTGTGAGGGGTCTGACCCGCCGTTCGCTGCTGTCGCTTGCCGCGATCGGCGGCTTTGCCGGCTGGGCGCTGTCCTCCGGCCTGCGGGATCACGTGCTGCGGATGATCGGCGAAAGCTTCGGCCCCGAGGTCGGCCGGTCGGAGGTCGCACGGGCATTCGCGGCCGACATCCTGGTGCGGCTCGACCAGGAGCACCCCGAGCAGCTGATCGTGGAGCGCGTCTTCTACCGGTTGCGCCCGATGGCCTTTCCCCGGATCCTTCCGCAGGAAACGAAGCTCGCCGATCATCTGGCCACGGAATTCGTGCTGGCGACCAACGTCCTCCAGGTGCTCGAGCGGCAGGAGAGCCGGCTGGAATACTTCGGGCTGCACGACCCCGAGAGGTCGCCGTGCCGCAACACTTTGGGGGCGGGCTGGTCCGCGTGAGGCAAGATGTCGCCGCAATTGCGGCGCCATTGCAACCGAGAATCGGGCTAATTCCTGCCCATTGATCAGTGATCTTAGTTTCAGGAGAGGTCCGAAGGCATTGCCGTGAACTTATGAAGCGCACCCCGATCTTCGTGAACCGGCCGATCCTGCCGCCGCTGTCCGATCTCGAACCGCTGCTCGGCGAGATCTGGCAGAGCAGGATCCTCACGAACGGGGGGCCGCTCCTGAGGCGTTTCGAGAGGGCGCTTGCCGACTATCTCGAGGTCGCGCACGTCTCGATCGTCAGCAACGCCTCCCTCGGGCTCGTCCTCGCGCTCCGGCACTTCGGGATCACGGGCGAGGTCGTCACCACGCCCTTCTCCTTCGTCGCCACCAGCCACGCAATCCGCTGGGCCGGGGCCGAGCCCGTCTTCGCCGATGTCGACGAACGCACGCTGAATCTCGACCCGGCCGCCGTCGAGGCGGCGATCACCGACCGGACGCAGGCGATCCTTGCGGTGCATTGCTACGGAATCCCCTGCGACACGGCGGCGCTGGCCGACATCGCGCGGCGGCACGGACTGAGGCTGATCTACGACGCGGCCCATGCCTTCGGAGTCCGGCGCGCCGGGCGGCCGCTGCTGGCCGAGGGCGATCTTTCGGTCCTCAGCCTGCATGCCACCAAGGTCTTCAACACCTTCGAGGGCGGTGCGATCATCGCCCCCGACGCCGAGACGAAGGCGGCGCTCGACCGGCTCAGCAACTTCGGGATCGTGGACGAGGTGACCATTACCGGCACCGGGCTCAACACGAAGATGAGCGAGCTCCACGCGGCGGTGGGCCTCGCGCTCCTGCCGCAGGCCGATGCGGCGATCGCCGCGCGCAACCGCCTGGCGGCCGGCTACTGGGAGGCGCTGTCGCAGATCCCGGGGCTGCGCTGCCTCTGTCCACCCGCTCAGGCCGGGCACAACGGCTACGCCTTCCCGATCCTCGTGGGGGATGACTACCCGCTGACGCGCGACGGGCTCTATCAGCGGCTGAAGGCCGAGGAGATCCATGCCCGCCGCTACTTCTACCCGCTGATCGCGGATCTGCCCATGTACCGGACGCTGCCCTCGGCCGCGCCGGGGCGTCTTGCGGTGGCGCGGCGCGCGGCCGATCAGGTCCTGTGCCTGCCGCTCTATCCGGATCTGGCCCCGGCCGACCAGCAGCGCGTGATCGAGGCGGTGCGCGACCCGCAATGCTGAACCTCGCGCTCATCGGTCGGAACCTGCGCCGGCTCGCCGGCGGCAGGCCGGCCGGTCTGCGCGATCTCGCCGCCGAGACCTGGGAGATCTGGCCGTCCGAGGAGGTGCCCGGCCGCCCCGCGCTCTTTCCAGAGGGCGCGCTCGAGCGCATCCGCGGCCTCTCGCCCTGGCGCAACCCCGAGACCGAGCAGGCCCTGATCCGCGGCGATCCGGTGCGCCATGCGGCGACGCGGGCGCATCTGGTGCGGGATGCGGTCCTTGCCGGCGCCTACGTCTACTGCGGCGTCGCCAAGGAGCGCGTCGGGCACGGGGCGCTGCGCTACCTCGACCCGGCGCTGGGAAGCCGCATCCGCCTCGACGAGGCGCATCTCGTCTCGACCTGGACGGGCGCCGACTTCTTCGGCAACTTCCTGTGCGACAGCCTGACGCTCGAGATGATCCCGCCGCCGGGCAGTCTCGCGATCGGCGCCCCCGGAAAGCCCTACCGCCACGAGGACGGCTACCGCCAGATCCTCGGCCTGCCGCGACCGCGGATGCCGGGGCACGCCCGGATCGGCAGGCTGGTCGTCTACAGCGACCACGGGCAGAACGGCTACAAGCGGCGCCGCTACGACGAGCTCCGCAGTCGGCTGCGCCGGACCGGGGCCGCCCCCGCCGCCGCGCCGGGGATCTTCCTGCGCCGCGGCACCGACGGCGAGCCGCGCCATCTCGTGAACGAGGCGGACCTGGCCGAGCGGCTTGCGCTGCGCGGCTTCGACATCCTCGATCCGTCGCGCCTCGAGCCCGCCGAGATCGTGCGCCGGTCGCTCGATGCCCGGGTCGTGGTCTCGGTCGAGGGCAGCCATCTCTCGCACGCGGTCTATACCCTGGCCGGCAGCGGCGCCTGGCTCGTGATCCAGCCGCCGGACCGTTTCGCCCTGCCCTACAAGGAATTCGCCGACTGCCTGGGGATGGCTTTCGGCTTCGTCGTCGCCGAGCCTGCGGGCGCGGGCTTCCGGGTCAACCTCGACGAGATCGAGGGCATGCTGGACCGGCTGTCATGAGCAACTCCCCGCCCGCGCCTGACGAACTCATCCTGCTGCCCCCGCTGCGCGCCCAGCGCGGCCCGCGGGGCGGGCTCGTGCTCACGCGGAAGTACATGGCCGGGGTGGCGCAGTTTGCCCGCCACTGGCCGGGGCCGGTGACGAGCCTGGTCCGGATATCCCGGACGGCGACGACCGACATGGACCATGAGGAGTTTCTTCCCGGCGAGGCGGAAACCGCGCTGGAGCTCCGGCCCGAGGACGAGGCGGCGCTGGCCGGCCGGCTCGCCGCGGCTGCGGTCGTGCTCGCCTTCCTCGAGCGCGGCGAGGCGCGAACCCTGGAGCTCTGCGGCCGGATCGGGGTGCCGGTCGTGTTCGTGAGCGAGTATTCGCCGCGGACCGAGCGGCAGATCCTCGCGGCCGAGGTGGCAAATCCGCTGCTGCGGCTGCGGCGTCTGGTCTGGCTCTGGCGGACCGAGCGCATCCGGCGGTCGATGCTCGCGCGCGCCGCCGCGTTGCAGTGCAGCGGCACGCCGGCATACGAGGCCTACCGGGGTTTCTGCCGCGACACGCTGCTGTTCTTCGACAACCGCGTGCGCCGCGACGACGTGATCGACGACTCCGGCCTCGCGGCACGGGCGAGGGTCCTCGGCGAAGGGCGCCCGCTGCGGTTGGTGTTCGGCGGCCGTCTGATCGCGATGAAGGGTGTCCTCGACCTGCCGGCGGTGGCCGAGCGGCTGGCGCGGGCGGGCGTTCCCTTCACTCTCGACATCTTCGGCTCCGGCCCGCTTGCCGGCGCGCTCGCCTCGCGCATCGCCGCGCTCGGCCTGTCCGACCGCGTGGCGCTGCGCGGCGTCCTCGACTTCGAGACGGGCTGGATCCCCCATCTGAGGCGGAACGCCGACCTCTTCGTCTGCTGCCATCCCCAGGGGGACCCGTCGAGCACCTACCCGGAGGTCATGTCCTGCGGCGTCCCGATCGCGGGTTACGGCAACGAGGCGTTCCGGGGCGTGGTCGAGGCCTCGGGCGCGGGCTGGGTCGTCCCGGTCTTCGACGCCGCGGCGCTCGCCCGCAGGATCGCCGCGCTCGACCGGGACCGCGCCGCCATCGTCGAGGCCGCCCGGCGCGCCCGCGACTTCGCGGCCCGGCATGCCTTCGAGACGACCTTCGCGGCCCGCGCGGCGCATCTCCTCCGCCACAGCCGGCTGCCCCCCGACCTGAAGGAAAGGGCGCGGGTCGCCTGACCCGCGAGCGCGCACCAGACCGCGCGGAGGGCCTCGCGGAGGGGCTCAGGGCCTGACCGGCCCGGCGCTGCGGTCCCGTCGGCGGCGGCCGGAGCGGAGGTCGGCACCCCCCGGCGCGCCGCCCGCCGGGACCTCGGTCGCCACCTGCCAGGCACGGGCGCGGGGCATGGCCACCTCGGCGGCCGCGGGAACGGCGCCTTCGGCCGGAACCCGGTAGGCCAGAAGGCCCGCCAGGGCCCCGCCGATCATCCAGGTGACCGGCGTGAGCGTGTCGTTCATGATCATGTCGATCAGGTTCGCGCACAGAAGCAGCGCGAGCCCCGCCGTGGCGGGCGTGAGCGGCACCGTCGCCCGCTTCACCGCCAGAAGGATGATCGGCAGGGCCAGCAGACCGAACTGGGCGATGTAGCCGAGCCAGCCGAAGACGCCGATCACGATGATCCAGGTCCCGTCGGTGATGGTCATGTCGGCGCCCGTCTCGGGATCGTAGACCAGGTTGCGGCCCCAGGTTCCCCAGCCCGCGAGGGGCTTGAGGTTCGCCTTCTCGAGCAGGGCATCCTCGTTGTCCAGCCGGAATTCGAGCGACTGGGCGCGCTCGGCGCTGATCGAACGCGCGATCTCCACCGCCCGATCGACCGGGATCAGCCCGGCGCCGCGCAGGGTCGGATAGAGCAGGACAACCCCGGCCACGATGCCGGCCAACAGGAGCTGTCCGCGCACCCCGAACAGGATCATTGCCGGCAGGATCGCCATGGCGAGGATGAAGGCGCCGAGGCTGTTCGACAGGAACAGCACCACCGCGAGGTAGATCGCGGCAAAGAGCCACTGCCCGCCCCGGCGACCTTCCCGCAGCCGGTGCCGCCACAGGGCCGCCGCCGCGAGCACCGCCATGGCAAGCAGGATCGCAAGCCACAGGCCGTGGTGCAGGAACACCACCGGGCGGAACCCTCCCGCGCGCATGTGCTGCAGGAACTCGTGCGGGAAGAAGCCGTAGATCATGACGTTGAGCTGCGGGCTCATCCGCACCTCGAACAGGATCGGGGCCGAGTAGGCCAGCATCGCCAGGACGATGATGCGGAGCAGCTCGGCGTGGCTCTGCGGCGAGGCGAAGAGCCTGCGCGCCAGCAGGAACGGAAGCACCGTGATCGCCAGGCCCGCGACGATCGAGCCCATGTCGTGCGGCCGCAGCGCAGGGCGGACGCCCGGGCCCGCGGGCACCGGCTCGCCGTTCGTCAGCACGGTCACGACCGGCGACAGGAAGAGGACGAGGAGGAGCAGGCCGATCAGCCGGCTTTTCCGCACGGCCGCAGGCCCCGGCGCCTCCGCCGGCTGCCAGGCGGCGCGGTTCCGCGCGCCGACCCCGAGCAGCATCATCAGGCCCGCGCTCAGGATCGGCACGGCGTCCTTGTCGATCGTCGGCACGAGCGGCAGGTCGAAGCCCGCGCGCGTGGGCAGCAGCAGGTAGCCTGCGAGCACCGACCATGCGAGCGCGGGGGCGGCCGGCAGGGCGCGGAAGAGCAGGAACACGACCAGCGGCCAACTGTAGAGCACGAGGAAGGCGAAGGTGTTCGGCATCAGGGCTGCGGTCGGTTCCGGCGGGCGCTCCTCGCTACCCGCAGTCTCGCACCGATGCCCCTCCGGCGTCCAGCGCGTGCCGCAGGCGCCCGGGCGGGCGGCATGGAGCCCGAAACGATCGCATTCGGCGCCGGCGCATTGTCGCTGTCGCCCATGCCGGGCCGGCAAGGCATTTGCATCCGCGGCGTCAACGGCGGCATAACGTGTCACACCGAATCCGGGTAATTCGGACTACCGTCGGCGGGAATGTGCCGGGAGCTTGCGGAATGCGCTGCGACGTCGCCGTCGTGATCGTGAACTATCGCACCGCCGACATGGTCATCGCGGCGGTCGACAGCGTGCTCGGCCGCGGCGACGACGGCCTTGCCGTGGAGGTCCACGTGGTGGACAACGCCTCGCCCGGCGACGATGCCGCGGCGCTCAGGCGGGCCGCCGAGCGCTGGGGGCCGGCGGTGACGCTGTATCTCGAGACGGTCAACCACGGCTTCGGGCGCGGCAACAACCTCGTCCTGCGGGCGCTGGCGGCGCGGGCCGAGCCGCCGCCCAAGGTGTATCTGCTCAATCCCGACGCGCGCCTCGTCAACAACGCCATCGCCGAGCTTTCGGCCTTCCTCGACGCGCATCCCCGGGCGGCGGTGGCGGGCAGCCGGATCCTCGACGGCACCGCGGGCGCGCCGGCGGTCTCGGCCTTCCGGTTCCCCGGCCTCGCGTCCGAGTTCGCCGGCGCGCTGCACTTCGGGCCGGTCAGCCGCCTCGTCGCTCCGTGGATGGTGGCGCTGCCGCCCGAGCTGCCCGAGCATCGGGTCGACTGGGTCTCGGGGGCCTCGATGATGGCCCGCCTCGACGCGCTGACCGAGGTCGGTCTCTTCGACCCCGATTTCTTCCTCTACTACGAGGAGGTGGACCTGATGCGCCGCCTCTCGCGGCAGGGGTGGGAGGTCTGGCATGTCCCGACCGCGGTCGTCGCCCACGTGGGCGGGGCGTCGACGGGCGTGAGCAGCACCAGGCCGGAGCCACCGCCGCTGCCGTCCTACTGGTTCGACAGCTGGCGGCTCTACTTCGAGAAGGCCTACGGCCGCGGGCGGGCGCGCCTGATCGCGCTGGCGCGGCTTGCAGGCACGGCGCTGGGCGATCTGCAGTGCCGGCTCCGGGGCAAGCCGCTGCGCAACCCGCGGAACTTCGTCGCGGACTTCCGCCGCCACGTCCTCGCCCCGCTCTTCGGCCGCAAGGCGGCGGGCGCCGGTCCCTAGGCGTCGATGGCGCAGGCTCCCCCCAGGGTGGCGGCCGTGCTGATCGGGCGCAACGAGGGCGCGCGGCTCGTCGCCGCCCTCGCCTCGGTTCCGCCCTGGGTCGCGCCTGTCGTCTATGTCGACTCCGGCTCGGCCGACGGTTCGGTGGCCGCGGCCGAGGCGGCGGGGGCGCGGGTGGTGCGCCTCGACCTCTCCCGCCCCTTCACCGCGGCACGGGCGCGCAACGAGGGCTTCGCCGCGCTCGGCCCGGACCTGCCCGACTACGTGCAGTTCATGGACGGCGATTGCAGCCTCGCGCCGGGCTGGATCGAGACCGCGCGCGCCTTCCTCGAGGCGACGCCCCGGGCCGCCGTCGCCTGCGGCCGGCGGCGCGAGCGCTTCCCGCAAGCCTCGGTCTACAATCGGCTCTGCGACGCCGAGTGGGACACGCCGGTCGGGCGCGCCCGCTCCTGCGGCGGCGATGCGCTCGTCCGCGCCTCGGCCTTCGCCGCGGTCGGCGGCTTCGACCCCTCGCTGATCGCGGGAGAGGAGCCCGAGCTCTGCGTGCGCCTGCGCGCGGCCGGCTGGGAGATCTGGCGCCTCGACGCCGAGATGACGCTGCATGACGCGGCCATGCACCGCTTCTCGCAGTGGTGGAAGCGGATGCGGCGGGGCGGCCACGCCTTCGCCGAGGGGGCGGCCCGGCACGGCGCCCCGCCCGAGCGGCACTTCGTGCGCGAGCTGCGCAGCGCGCTCCTCTGGGGCGCGGCGCTGCCGGCCGTGGCCCTGCTGGGCGCGGTGGCGGTCAGCCCCTGGATGCTGCTCCTCCTGCTCGCCTGGCCCGCCCAGATCCTGCGGCTCGCCCCGCGCCTGGGGCTGACGCGCGCCGCGTTCCTGACGCTCGGCAAGCTGCCCGAGGCGATCGGCATCGCCGAATACTGGCTGCGGCGCGCGCTGCGCCGGCCGGCGGGCCTGATCGAATACAAGTGAGCCCCCGGCCCGCCCCTCAGGCCGCGAGCCGCGCGATCGCCTCCCAGTTCCACCAGATCGCGCCCGCGGTCACGAGGATGCCGACCAGCGCGAAGCCGAAGTCGTGCACCGGGTCCCAGGCTCCGACGCGGGAGGAGAGCCAGACCAGCGCGGGATAGGCGGCGAGGACCGCAAGCCCCTGCCCGAGGAGGGCGCCGGTCAGGCCGCCGGCCTGCACCCCGAGGAAGAGGCCCGTCAGCATCAGAGCGGCCCTGATCGCCGTGACGAAGAAGAACCGCCTCGAATCGCCGGCCGCGAGCGCCGCGTGATCGTAGGTCAGGCCGATGATCACCGGAATCTGGGTGCAGGCGACCAGCACGACGACGGCGCCCGCGTCGTGGTAGCGGGCATCGTAGAGGAGATCGACCAGCCAGACGCCGATCAGCGCGACCACCGCGATCATCAACATCAGCCCTGCCGTGACCGCGACCCGCATCCGGCGCAGCGCGAGGAAGTTCTGCCGCGAGGCGGCGGGCGGTCGCTCGCGATAGATCGGGATCAGCAGGCGGACGATAGCGGTAGTCCCGAGCATCATGGGGAAGCTGCCGAGGAAATAGCCGATGTTGTAGATGCCGAAGGCGTCGAGCGGTAGGAACTTGCCCAGGATCAGCTTGTCGCCCTGGGTCAGCAGGAAGCCGCAGATCGTGCTGAAGAAGATCCACTTGCCGAAATGCACGAGCTCCAGGGCCGCCTCGCGTTCCAAGCGGAGCCGGTTCTGCGGCCCCGGCAGGAACAGGCTGATCACCACGACCTGCACGATCACGTTGATGACGCTGCCGATCACCAGCGCCCAGACCGACCGGAGCCAGAACGCCAGCGCCACCATGATGACGAGCCCGATCGCCTGTGCGACGATCTCGAGGATCGTGACGCGGCCGATC
Organism: Paracoccaceae bacterium; assembly: GCA_026419405.1. GTDB lineage: Bacteria > Pseudomonadota > Alphaproteobacteria > Rhodobacterales > Rhodobacteraceae > JANZZL01. The sequence continues at coordinate 13,513 of JANZZL010000031.1, forward strand.
ATCAGGTGCCGGTTCGCCGTCTCGCGCCGCGTCGGCATCACGCTGCTGACCAGGAACTGGGTCGAGGCGATCAGCAGCATCCCGAACAGGACGGGTTCGCCGTAGAAGGCCGACACCGGCCAGGCGATGGCGCAGCCGGCGGCGAACAGCATGATCCCGCGCAGGATCTGAAGCGTCCAGGCCGTGTTCAGGAAGTCGGGCTCGTCGCCCCGCCGGCTCTGCGCGATGGCCTGCGAGATGCCGAGGTCTGAGAACATCATCAGCCCGATCATGAACACCGTCACCAGGCCCATGAGCCCGAAGGCCTCGGGGAACAGCAGGCGTGTCAGCACCAGGTTCGACAGAAGCCTCAGGCCCTGCGAGACGCCGAAGCTCGTCACCGTCAGCGCCGAGCTGCGCAGGACGCGCGCGGTCAGGCTCGATCCGCTGAGGAGCCGCCGCAGCCGACCGGCGACCGCGGCATCGGGTCCGGCTCCTGCCGGCGGCTCGGGCGGGTTGTCGTCGCGCATGTCGTGTCAGCCCATCGGCACGGGATCGTTGAAGCGGTCGAGCAGGACCGCCTCGTGCCGGGCGGCGTCGGCGGGCCTGAGCGCGCCGGAATGGAGGAGCAGCCAGTCGCGGAAGCCCATCTCGGCGCGGTTGGTCAGGGCGTGGTAGGCCACCGCATGCTCCCGCTGGGAATGCATCTGGCCCTTGACCCAGTAGAGGTCGGTGGCGCAGGTGTCGGCGACGCAGAAGTGGTCGCGCCAGGCCGCCCAGGTGTCGACCAGCGTCCAGTCCAGCCTCCGCCCCATGCGGAGCAGGAACTGGCTGGTGAGGTAGCTTTCCGCCGCCGCGTGCCGGCAGAGCTCGCCGATCGCGAGGCCGTCGAACAGCGCCTGGGCCGAGCCCCTGAGGTCGTCGCGCTCCGGCGGCTCGCGCAGCGGCGGAGTCCAGTAGGCAAGCATGTCCTCGGCGGTTCCGAACACCGTCTGGTCGGTCAGATGGTAGGGCGCGAAGCGGAGCGACCCGAAGCCGGCGCCGATGATCCGCCGGCGCTGACCGGTGCCGGCGGCGGGCGGGAAGGTCTCGGCCAGCGCCACAAGGAAGGGCAGCACGTCCGGGGCCAGCAGCCGCTGGTCGGTGCGGGTCTTCATCACCCATTCTGCGCCGTCCGCCACCGCCCTGCGGACGCCGGCCGCCGCCGAGGTGATCTGCATGTTCACGTTGAACGGACCGGGATAGGCCGGCTTTTCGCTCAGCACGACCGTCACGCCGAGGTCGCGGATCGGCTGCAGGACGGCGGGGGAGGTGTCGGACCAGGTCGAGAGGATGAGCTGCGCCCCCGGCATGTGCCGGGCATAGAGGCGCAGCGTCTCGAGCGTGAAGTCGTGCTCGGCATGGACCGGCCCCTGCATCACCACCGCCGCCCTCGGCCGGGCGATGGCCGGATTGCTCCAGGTGCCGATCTCGGCGGCGCGACGGGGCCGGAAATGGGCCGTCATGAAGCTTCTGCCCCTGGTGTTCTGCCAGTCGATCGCCATGCGCGAGAAGCGGTCGAACAGCCGGTCGGCGAGCCGGCGCCGGGTCATGCCCGTGCCTCCCGCGCGATCCGCGCCACGGCGCGGCGCGAGACATCGGTCGCGAGGAAGTCCTCGAGGTCGCGCGGCGTCCCGATGCCGTGCATTCCCGCGCCGACCCGCCCGATCGGGAAGCACTCGATCCGCGCCCCCTCCCCGATCAGCGCGTCGTAGGCGGGCGCCACGTAGAACTCGCCGTTCACGCGCCTGTCGGCGGCGATCATCGCCTCGGCGGCGCGCACGAAGTCGCGCCCGCGGCGGAAGGTGTAGATGCCGACCGTCGCCTCGTTCGAGACGACCTCCTTCTCGACCACCTGCACCACGCGGCCGGCCGCGTCGCGGCGCACGAAGGACCACTTCGGGTCGTCGGCCCACATCGTCATGATCAGGCCGTCCGCCTCGCCGAGCGCAGCGACATAGGCGTCGATGTCGGCGTCGATGTACTGGTCGCAGTTGGCAATCATCAGCGGCGCGTCGTTGTCGATCAGCTCGCGCACGAGCAGCACGGTGCATGCCGCGCCCTCGGTCACGCCGTCGAGCATGGTCACGGTGCAACCCGGCGCCCACGCCGCCAGCCTCTCGGCCAGACCGTGGGCGCGGTCATGCGCGCGCTGGATCAGGAAGTGGAAGCGGTGCGGCACGGCGGGCGTCAGGTTGGCGATGACCAGCTCGATCATCGGCACGCCGTGCACCGGGATCAGCGGCTTCGGCAGCGCATAGCCGGCGTCGGCGAAGCGCGAGCCGCGCCCCGCCATCGGCACCACGATGTTCAGCATCCGTACTTGTCCCCCGCCACGCTCGGGGTCTTGACGACCACCGTGGTCACATCGGTCAGCGCCTCGAAGTCGGTCGCCTCGCCGGGCTCGATCAGCACGATGTCTCCGGGCCCGAGCGTGGCGTCGTTCATCCGCGCCCGGCCCGAGACGATCACCGTCACCTCCGAGGCCACCTTGTGCAGGTGCCGGCCTTCGACCGTTCCCGCCGGGTAGGTCTTGACCGCGACCTCCGCGGCCTCGCTGCGCAGGACGACGGGCTCGAAGGCTCCCACGAACCAGCCCTTCGTCATGTCCGCAAGCCTGTGGAACCGCATCGCGCCGCCCTAGCCCCGTGCCTTGAGGATCAGTTCGTATTCCTCCACCGCCTGCGGCGTGGCCAGCGAGATGTACTGCTCCCGCTCGATCCGTTCCACCCCGACGCGCATCTGCGCCAGCACCAGTTCGTTGAGGCTGGGGCAGACGAAGAAGCCCCCGTTCACGTTCGCGTCCTTGCGGATCATGCTCTTGGCCGCCTCGACGAAGAACCGGCCCTCGCGGAAGTAGTAGACCCCGGCGGTCGCGTTGCGGCTGATCGGCCGCTTCTCGGCGGCCTCGATCACCATGCCTTCGGCGTCGGTCTTGACGAAGGACCAGCGAGGGTGGACCGAATCGAACACGACCGTGCCGGCGTCGAGCCCGCGCTGGCGGAAGCGCTCCAGGATGGCCCCGATGTCGAAGGCGAGGACCTGGTCGCCGTTGGCGATCAGCAGCTCCTCGCCGTTGTCGATGTGCTCTATGGCCAGAAGCGCGGTGCAGGCGGCCCCTGCCGTCGGCCCGTCGGCGCGGAGGACGACGGCGCCGGGGTCAAGCAGCTGCAGCACCTCGCGCAGGTGGAAGCGCTGGTCATCCTCCTTGCGGATGACGAAGACCACCTGCGCCTCCGCGATGCGCTTGAGCGGGTCGAGCACATGCTGGATCAGCGGCCGCCCCGCGATCTCGATCAGCGGCTTGGCGTAGGCATGGCCGTGCTGACGGAAGGCCTCGTCGCTGCCGCCCATCGGGATCAGGATCTTCATGCCGATGCCCCCTCGGCGAGCCGGATCGCCTGCAGCACCCGGTCGAGCTGCACGTCGAGCACGCTGTTGACCACGAGCAGATGGCAGCCCGCGGCCTCGGCCGCCCGGATGCCGTTCTGGTTGTCCTCCACCACCAGGCACCGTTCCGGCGCCACGCCGAGCTGCTCGGCGGCCTTGAGGTAGATGTCGGGGTGGGGCTTCGGCCGCTTCACGTCCTCGTTGCTCACCATCGTGTCGAGGTAGCCGATGAGGTTGCTCTTCCGCATCATCAGCTCGACCGTGGAGCGGATCGAGTTCGACCCGAGCCCGAGCTTGTAGCCGCGCGCCTTGAGGTTCGAGAGCGTGTATTCGTGCACGAACATCGGGCGGCACTTCAGGTAGACCTGATCGACCGTGTACTGCTGCTTGAGCTCGCTCAGGAACCCGTGCAGCCCGCGCGGCAGGCCGCGCTCCTCCGAGAGCATCTCGAGCTTCCGGCGCGTCGGCAGGCCGTCGTAGGTCGTCAGGTGATCGGCCCGCGAGATCGTGTAGCCGAAGTAGCCGAGCGCGCGGTTCAGCGCCTCGTAGTGCCACTCCTTGGCGTCGATCAGGACGCCGTCCATGTCGAAGACGACCGCTTCAATCGCCACGTCCGAAGAACTCCCGCGCTTGCTGTGGAAAGTCGGTGCACAGCATCACCGCATCCGATTCCATCAGGTCGGAGGATGCCGCCAGCCGCTCCCAGACCGGCCGGTGGTCGCGCCGGTGCAGGTCGGGCGAGACGATGCAGACCCGCCGGCCCGCGTCGATCTGCCGCGCGACGGTTCCCGCCTCCCACCAGTCGGAGTGGAACGCATCGAGCCAGATTCCCGCGCAGCGGTCCGCGAGAAGCGGCTCGGGCTCGACGTCGCTCAGCCGGGTGAAGACGGGCACGTCGGTGCTCAGCCACCGGAGCATGTCGGGCACCGACATGTCGAACACGAATGCCTCCCGCGGCGCGAAGCGCTCGAGCAGCGGCACGAGCAGGCCCTGCAGCCCGTCGGCCTTGACGTTGAGCGCAAGCGGCAGCGCCGGGTCCTGCGCCGCATGGCCGGCAAGGAACGCCTCGGCGCCGAGCGCCCCCTGCCGCGGCGGATCATGGGCGATCACCAGCTTCCCGTCGAGGTCGCGGATGTCGGTCTCGGTTCCGAAGCCGGCTGCGAAGGACCGCGCGAAGGCCTCGGGGGCGTTCTTCTCGGCAGGCGACAGCCAGAACCCGCGGTGGCTCAGAATGCGCATGTTCACCGGTCAGGTGTAAAGGGTCGCTCGGCGGCAATCGGTCGGGCGCGAGGATACGGCCTTCGGCGCGGGGAATACAATCGCATCGTCGCCGCGGCTGTTGCCGCAACGGCAACAGACCGGGGCGCCGGGGTCATCCCGGCGGCACGCCGCTGCGCGGGTAGCCGGTGGCGACCTCCCACGCGATCCTCTTGAAATACTGCGCCTGCGCGCGGCTCAGCCGGTCCTCGGGGGCGAGCCGGTCCGGCAGTTCGCGCGGGTTGCGCTGGTAGATCACCGCGTAGACGAGGCAGGTGATCGCATACTGACCCAGGCTGTTGAGGTGGATGTCGTCGGCGAAGATGTCGCCGATCGAGTCGAGCCCCGGCGCGCGGCCGGCAGCGATGTCGTCGTGGATCCGCATCATCAGGCGATGGCCGGGGATCATGTAGACGGGCGGCATGCCCCGGGGGCGGTGGGCGTTCGCGCTGTCCTGCATCCGCTCCCAGCGGGCGCCGTCGATGTCCAGCCGCCGCCGGAACGGGATGTCGGCCTCGTGGTCGTAGTCCGGCGGCGCGCCGGAATGGCGCCAGTAGGTCCATGTGGAATAGAGCATGACCTCGGCGCCGCGTCCGCGGTTGCCGTTCTGCCAGGCGTGGGCCACCCACCGGTCGAGCCAGTCGAGCGTGTCGCTCCGGAACCACGCCTCGTTCGACTTGAGCGGCACGCTCTCGGTGATCACCAGAAGCTCGAACTCGTCGATGTTGCGCCGCGCGTCGGGATAGTCCGTGGGATGGTCCCAGCGCCAGAACATCGGCGCGCCGGGGATCGACGAACGGTGGATCGTCTCGTAGGGCCGCGTCCCCGGCCGGGTTGCGGTCGCCAGGATCAGGCGCCCCGGCCAGGGGTTCGCCCCATAGGCGTCCGACAGGCTGTGCCCGCTGTGGATCTGCCGGACGGTGAGCGGGCTCGGCTCGCGCGGGGGAAGGGGATCCTGCGCCGAGCCCGCCACCGTCAGCACCATCAGTGCGACGGCGATCGCCGCCGCGGTTCGTCCTGCCCGTCGTCGCATCCTCGTCGCCCCCCGTTCCCCCTTATGCCGGAAGTTCACGGCAGGGTCATGACCCCTGGGGCGGCCTTCCGGTGGGGGCGGGCAGGAACAGGCGTTCGGCGATCGCCGCCGTGCGCCGCCGGAAGGACGGGCGAGTTCCGAATTCCGCTGCGATCTGGCTGGCATAGTCGGAGGCGGCCGCGATCTTGGCATCGACATCGGGCGCAAGCGCGAATTCGTGCACATGCCCTGCGATCAGGCCCCGTGCGCGTCGCGAGAGATCGCGCGGCGCGTTGGCCCACTGGTAGGGGATCTCTGCATAGTAGCCCGCAACGACCCCGGCCTGCGCCAGCCAGCCGCCGAGCCGGTCCCTCACCCAGAGGTGGTCACCATGGGCCCCGCACCCGGGCGGCTGCCGCAGGATGCGGCGCACCAGGCGCATCACCTGCGACAGTTCCGCCCCGGCCCCGAGCGGCAGCAGCACCAGCGTGCGGCCGCCGTCGGGTCGCGGCTTGAGCGATCGCACCAGTTCCCCGGCCGCCGCGTCGTCAAGCCGCCCGCTTTCCAGGTCCAGATGCTCGAAGGCGGTCCCCAGGCGGGCCATCGCCGCCTCGTCCTCCCGGCGCCGCGCGGCGAACTCCTCCTCGACATCCGCAAATCCCATCGCCCTTGCATGCGCAGGGTCGGTCGCCGGCCCGGGGCGGGTGAAGACAGTCAACACCCGCCGGGGCGGCAGCCCGTCGCGCGCGAGGAACCCGGCCAGCGAGAACACGGCGTCGTCGAGGTGCGGCGAGATGACCCGCACCTCGGCCACCTGCGCCTCCGCCAGCCATGCGGCAAGCCGCGCCCAGCCGTCTGCTGCCGGCGGCCGGGTCACGCGGCCCGCTCCCGCAGGTGTCGCTCGACCATCTGGTGGATGGCCTCGGCACGGCGGCGGTACCACATGTCGGCCGCGTGGTAGAGCCGCGCGGCAAGCGCGCGTTCGGTCACCGGCACGAGCTGGGAGCGATCGGCATCCAGCCGGGCGATGATCCGGGCCGCCTCCTCGTCGCGGTTCCGGGGAAGGACTATGGCCGCACCCTCGGCATCGCGGCGCTCGAGCACGTAGTCGATCCCGTCGGCCACCAGCGGCAGCCCGGCGGCATAGGCATCGAAGAACATCCGGGGGGTTTCCGACATCCGCGGATTGAACAGCAGCGCGTCGCATTGACCCAACCGCCGGATCAGTTCCGGCCCGTAGGGCATGCCGCCCACGAACCGGACGTGCTCCTGGATGCCGAGCTCGCGCGCCAGCGCACGCAGGCTCGCCTCCTCCGGGCCGGTTCCGATGATGTCGAGGCGGACCCTGGCCCCCATCGACCGGGCAGCGGCCAGGATGCGCAGGCTGCGGTCGAGGCCCTTGAGGTGGACCAGCCTGCCGCAGAAGCCGAACCGCAGCGGCCGCGCGGTGGCGGTCAGCGAGGCCAGCCGCGCGCGAACCTCGGCCTCGGGCACGACCTCGTGGGACAGGTACGACGTGTCCTCGATCGGCAGCATCGCCCGGGCAAGCCGTCCGTAGCGGGCTATGGTGCTGCGCCCCTTGAACAGGCACAGGTCGGCGGCGCGGGCCGCACGGCGGGTCTGCGCCTCGTGCGCCCAGGCCTGCACCTCGGTGGCAAGTCGGGCGCGCAGCGTGCTGCGGTCGCCGATGTCGCGCATCGAGCGAACAACATCCTGGTCCTGCACCAGGATCGTCGGGATACCGGCAATGACCGCCGCCATCAGCGCGCGGTAGCAGAAGGGGCGGAGCGGATCCTCGACCGTGCCGTGAAGCACCCGGGCCCTGGCGAGCTGCTCGCGGATCAGACCGTCGACCCGCTGTCCGGTTCCCCGCCAAAAGCTGCGCACGCGTTCGTCGCGGGGGAACAGCGGCAGCGGCTCGATCCCGTCGGAGGCAAGCTCGGCCGGCTCCAGCGGCTGGTCGCTCTCCACTGCCGGAGCGAAGGGCGCGGCGACGACCAGCGGGCCGTAGCGCCCCCCGAGGGAATCCCGCAGCAGCTCCAGCGCCCGCTTCCAGTCGGTCGCCAGCAACGGACGGGTGCCGTCCATGAAGATCGGAACGGTGATCGGGATCAGATACATGCCGCCATTCGCAGGCCTTCGGTCTCTGCGGTCGCCCGAGCTGTCGGTTCTGCGCGCCTTGCCCCCGACGCTGCCAGCGACGCGCGCCGGGTTCGTCCGCCTGCGTCCGATCTTGCCCAAGCCTATGGAGATGGCCTAGCTTTTCAAGACCGGCCACAAGTCGCATGCGCAGGCCGTGCCGAACGCTGCAGCGAGGTGCCGGATGGAGCTCAAGCCTGCGGACTTCGAGCGGTTCAGGGATGCATTTCTTCAGACAGATCTCCCGGCCTTTGCCCGCTACCTGAGCGACCTCCAGTTCCACCGCAACCCTCGGACGGACGCGCCGCAGGCTCTGGCGGAGGAACTTGGTCTGGTCCGGCCCGGCACACGCGAGCTGACGGAGACCGGCTGGTTCGTCGCGGATTCCTGTCGCGAATACGTCTTCTGGCTGGAGCGTGACAGGCGCCTGCCCAATGAAGCCGAGGGGCCCTCGCTGTTCGACGAGGCCCTTGCCGGGCGCTCCGTCCTGGAGATCGGCAGCGGAAGCGGGATGAACCTTCTGTCCCTTGCCGGCCGCGCGGCAGAGGTGGTGGGGCTGGAGCCGGTGGCCATCTACCGGCAGATCGGTGCGATCATGGCCGAGGCCGAAGGAATCGGGCCTCTCCAGGTGGTGCCGGGGGCCGCCGAGAACCTGCCGTTCGAGAATGCCCGTTTCGACACCGTGTTCTGCTTCTCGGCGCACCAGTATTTCGAGATTTTCCCCGCCATGGCCGAGATCGCGCGCGTTCTGCGTCCCGGCGGCCAGGCATTCCTCATCAGCGGCACCCTGCAGAGCTATGCCCGCGGCTGCGCCGGTGCCCTGATCGGGCGGCAGGGAATTCCCGGCGCGAAGGCCTACATCGTCACCTTGGTGAACACGCTCGGATACATGATGTTCGGGCGGCGGATCATCGTCCGGCCCAGCAAGTGGACCACCGCCTACCCGGTCTATCCCGGCCCGGCATGGATGCGGCGGACGATCGCGCGGGCCGGGCTGCAGCCTGCGCCCGAGACGCCCCGGATCGGGACCGAGACCTGTTTCCGGGCGTTCAAGCCCGGGGGCTAGCGCCCGCGTGTCCACTCGCCGGTCTTCCGCTTCAGGCGCACGGCGAGGTGCACCGCCAGGTAGACGGCGAGTCCCGCCGGGTCGGTCGCGCCCAGCCGCGCGAGCAGCCCCGGTGTCACCGGCGCCTTGCCCTCGTTGCGCATCAGGTCGGGGTAGAGCCGGGCGATCTCGGCCACACCGGCGTCCTGCCGGCGCCGGACGCGCACGAGGTTGCCGAAGCCCTCGACCATCGGCCATTGGAAATCCGCCGGCACCTCGACGCGCTCCTGCGGGGTGAAGTGGAGCCGCGCGAAGGTGTCGTCCGAGATGATCTCGGGCCACGCGCCCCAGCGCGCCCGCCCGGCGCGGTTCACGGCGAAGAGCCCCGCCCCGACCGCGCCGCCCTGCACGAAGGGCAGCCGCGTCCAGATCCGGGCGTAGGCGCGCGTGACGGCGGTCTGCGCCGGGGCGACGCGGAGCCGCCCCGTGGCGTAGCGCGGCGCCCCGGTGTCGAGCGCCTCGGCAAGGCGCGCAAGCAGCGGCGGCTCGCAGACGACATCCGCATCGAGGTAGACGAGCGCCCGGCCCCGTGCCTCGGCCTCGCCGGCGCGGAGCGCGCCGAGCTTGCCGCCCTGCGCCAGGTCGAGCACCGCGAGCCGCCAGCCGCGCGCGGCGAAGGCCGGCGCCGACCGGCGGGCTGCCGCCACCGTCGAGTCGGTGCAGCCATTGGCGGCCACGATCACCTCGACCCCGCCACCGGCCGGCGCCTCCTGCGCCGCCAGCGCCCCGAGGCAGCGCCCGATCAGCGCCTCCTCGTTGCGCGCCGCGATGATCACGCTCAGGGCCGGGTCGGAAGAGGTCATGCAGGCTCGCCTTGGACGACGCGGGCAGCATAGGGATGCGTACAGGCTGGACAAGGGCCGCGCGGTCGGCCAATCGTGGCTGCGCACCAGGGCCGGAGCAGGTCGTGAACGAGCATTCCAGGCAAACCCGCCCCGGGCCGGATCAGCTTGCGGGGCCTGGGGTCATCGGGCTGGTCGGCGTGCCGACCGAGGCGGTCTTGCTCCGCGCGATCGAGCAGAGGCTCGACCGCGGCGAGGGCTTCGCCGTGGCGACGCTGAACCTCGATCACATCGTGAAGCTGCGCCGTGACGCGGTCTTCCGCAGCGCCTACGCCGCGCAGACCCACGTCGTCGCCGACGGCAATCCCGTGGTCTGGCTGTGCCGCCTGGCGGGTCGCCCCGAGGTTGCGCTCGTGCCCGGATCCGAGCTGATCCGGCCCCTTGCGGCGCTGGCCGCGCGCAAGGGCGTGGCACTGGCGCTTCTGGGTTCGACCGAACCGGCGCTGCGGGCCGCGGCCCGACAGCTGGAGGCCGACCATCCCGGACTTGCCGTCGCGGCCTGCCTGGCCCCGCCGATGGGATTCGATCCCACGGGGACGGCGGCCGACGCGCTGCTGGATGCAGTCTCCGCCTCGGGCGCCAGGATCTGCCTCCTCGCGCTGGGCGCGCCCAAGCAGGAGATCCTCGCCGCGCGCGGCCTTGCCCGTCACCTAGGCCTCGGCTTCGTCTCGATCGGGGCCGGGCTCGACTTCATCGCCGGCCGCCAGAGACGCGCGCCGCCCTGGGTGCGGCGGATCGCGATGGAATGGCTCTGGCGGATGCTTTCCGATCCCCGCCGGCTTGCCCGCCGCTATCTGGACTGCGCGCTCGTCCTGCCGGGGCTTGTGCGGGCGGCCTACCGGGAGGGCAGGCGGCGGCGCAGCCCGTCCTGATCGGGTCAGAGCCCGGCCAGCCTGAGGCGGAAACGCCGCGCCGAGTCGTAGCGGCCGATCGCCAGCCGCGGCAGCGCGAAGAGGTCGGCGCCCGCCCGCCAGAGGCGGTTGTCGAGCGCCGCCGCCGAGCGGAAGCCGAGCCGTGCGGCTGCCGCGCGCAGCGCGGCGCCGTGGTTGCCGTTCGGCCAGGCGAAATGCGCGACCTCCTGGCCGGTCCACTCCCGCAGCAGCCGGCGCGAGCGCTCCATGCTCGCCTCGGCCTGCGCCAGCGGGATCTGGTCGAGCAGGTTGTGGCAATGGCTGTGCGCGCCGATGGTCACCCGCGGATCGGCGGCCAGCTCGGCCAGCTCGGCGCGCGTCATGGGGCCGAGCGGCGGACGCCCCGGCGGCGGCGGGCGGATGCCCGCGATCCGGTCGGCCAGCGCCTCGCGCCGGGCCGGCTCGACGCGCTTGAGCGCCTCGAGCAGCCCGCCCAGCACCGCCCAGCGGGCGGCGCCCGGTGCGGCGGGCAGGTTCCAGCGGCCGAGCCCCTCGCGCGAGAGGTCGATGACGCATGCCCCTTGCGCCAGGGCGCCCATGACGCGGTCGAACCAGTAGGGCCGGCCGGTCTCGATCTGCCCGGTGGCCACGTAGACCGTGACCGGCACGTCGATCTCGGGCAGCAGCGGCAGCAGGTGGCGGTGCAGCCCCGCCTCGCCGTCGTCGAAGGTGATGACGGCGCGCGGCCGCCCCCGCCGCCCCGGCCCCTCGGCCAGGGCGGTGTCGAGCGGCACGATGTCGTGATGCTGCCGCAGCATCGCGACCTGGGCGCGGAAATCGGCGACGCGCAGCGCCGTCCAGGCATCCGGGCCGCCCGAGTCGGCCGAGAGCGTGTGGTAGCAGAGCACCGTCACCGGGCCGCCGCGCTGCGCCCGGGCCCGCAGCAGGGCCAGCGCGGGCGGCGCGGCGAGCAGGGCCGTGGCGGCCTGCTTCGCCCTGGCGATCATGGCCCCTGCGCCGCCGCGAGCAGCGCGGCGAGCCGCTCGGCCTCGGTGTCGATGTGGTGGCGCTCCCGCACCCGCAGCGCCCCGGCGCGGCCCATCTGCCTGAGCCGTTCGGGCGGGGCGGCCAGCGCCGCGCGCAGCGCCGCGGTCAGGGCCGCCTCGTTGCCCGCGGGCACGAGCCAGCCGGTCTGCCCGTCCTGCACCAGTTCCGGGATCCCGGCGATGTAGGTCGAGATCACCGGGCGGCCCTGCGCCATCGCCTCCATGATGACGACCGGCAGACCCTCCATCAGGCTCGGCTGGACGACCAGCGTCGCCTCGGCGATCAGCCGGCGCACCTCGGCGCTGCTGATCCAGCCGGTCACGGTGACACGGCCCTCGAGCCCGAGCGCGCGGATGCGCTCCTCGATCAGCCCCCGGAATTCGCCGTCGCCGGCGAAGACCAGCCGCGCCACGGGATCGCCCAGCGCGGCGAGGGCGTCGAGCAGAATCAGGTGCCCCTTCTCGGCGCAGAGTCGGCCGATGCAGATCAGGACTGGTGCCTCGGGCAGGGGCGCGGGCTCGGCCGCGAAGAAGTCCTCCTCGAGCCCGCAATGCACCACCTTCAGCTTCGGCCAGTGCTCCGGCGACACTTGGCGCATCATCTGGCTGCGGGTGTAGCTGCTGATCACAACCACGAAGCGCGCGGCCGCCGTCTTGCGTTGCAGGGACATGCAGTGCGCATTGTCGAACTCGTCGGCGCCGTGCACGGTGAAACTGTAGCCCGGCCCGCCCAGCAGGTGCAGCAGGTGCGCGACATCGGCCGAGTTCGTGCCGAAATGGGCGTGCAGATGGCCGATGCCAGAGCCCTCGAGCCACAGCCGCAGCCGGCAGGCATGGGCGAACCAGACGAGGTGGTAGGGCCAGGGCCGGACCGACCGGCGCGACATCGCCAGCGCCGCCCCGAGGGCGCGCAGCGCCTGCCGCGGACGTTCGACGAAGGTGCGCGCGACCGCCAGCGCAAGCGGCCCGAGCCCATCCTGGAGGACGTATCGCGTCCGCCCGCGCTCGGCAATGTCGACCGGATCGACGACCTCGGCATCCCAGCCGCGGATGGCGAAGCGCTGCACCTCGATGCCGCGGCGCTCCAGCGCGAGGATCTCGCGCCGGATGAAGGTGTGGCTGACCTTGGGATACTGGTTGACCAGATAGGCCACCCGCAGCGGCCGGGTGCCGCGGGACTCGGGCGCGGCGGCATCCGATGGACCCGCCGCCGTGGCCGCACCGGCCCCGCCGCCGGCGGCGCCCTGCGGCCGGGCCTCGGCCGTGTCGGCGGCACGCGCCATGCCGGTCATGCCCCGGCCGGCGCCGCCACGGTGTCGGCGTCGAACGGCCGCGCGCGGCGCAGATGCGTGCGGATCAGCTCGGCCCGGTGGCGGAACACCGTCTCGTCGTCGAACCGCGCCCCGTCGCGCGCCGCCCGCCCGATCAGATCCGCAAGCTCTTGCCGGTCGCGGGCGAGCCCGGCCACCGCCCCTGCCAGCGCCGGCACCTCGCCCGGAGGGGTCAGGCGGCCGCCGCCGTGCCGTTCGATCAGCTCGCGCGGGAAGGCGCTGTCATAGCCCACGATCGGCGTTCCGGAAACCAGCGCCTCGATCAGGCAGCGGGGCGACTCGGGCGTCTTGTGGCAGAACATGAGGAGATGCGCCCCGCGCAGCGCCTCGAGGATCGCACCCCGGTCGCGCACGAAGCCCGGCAGGCGGACCCGCGCGGCCAGCGGCCCGCCCTCCACCCGCCTGCGCATCGCGGCAAGTCCGCTGCCGTCGCCGAGCCAGGTGGCCTCGAAGTCGATGCCCTCGCGCTCGAGCGCCTCGAGCACGTCGAGCCAGTCGCCCGGCCCCTTCATCGGATCGGCGCGCCCGACGTAGCAGATCCGCAGCGGCCCGCTGCCCGCGCCCGCCATCTTCTCGGCGAGGCGGGCCGGGTCGATGTGGTCGGCCTTGCGGATGTGGATGTCGTGGACGACCTGCGGGTTCCGGCACCAGGGGGCGAAGGCGTCGAACGTCTCGCGCCCGTGAAACAGGCCCAGCTCCGACCGGCGGATGACGTAGCGCTCCATCCAGGCCATCGGCCGGTGCATCAGCCGGGCAAGGAGCCGCTTGCGCCAGCTGGGCGCGGAGCGGATCGCGGCGCGCATGACCTCGGATTCGACGCGGTCGGTCCAGACGTAGAAGGGCAGGCCCAGGCGATGCGCGATCACCGCGCCCACCGTTCCCCAGTCGCCCATGAGCCCGCCGATCGCGAAGCCCAGGTAGTCGGCGCGGCGGATCGCGGGCGTCAGGGCTGCCACGCCTGCGGGAAGCGCCCTGAGGAACCGGTCGGGCCGGTAGGCGACGGGCAGGGTGAGGAACTCGATCCGCGCCAGCTCGGGGCCCACGTGCGCGGCCACCGGAACCCAGGCCGGCGGCGGCGGCGCGCGGTCGAGCGGGATCACCACGATCAGCCGTTCGAAGTGCCGCGCCCAGAGCCGCAGGCCGTTGCAGGCCTGGTCCTCGAGGTAGAACGCGCCCTCCCGTTCGTGCAGGTGCACCGAGAGGGAGAGCAGGAGGGTCGCGGGCCGCGGGTCGAAGGTCCCGCCGCCGCCGTCGGAATCCGCGACGCGGGCCGCCTCCGGCCCCGCGGGCGGCCACCCTCGCCGCTTGCCCTCAGACATGCCGGTCATCCGCCGTTCGCTCCGGTCAGTCCTCGCCGTAACCTTCGCTCCGGTCCAGGAACCGGCACTTGTTCAGCACCACGCCGAGGACCTGCGTATGCCCCGCGAGCAGCTCTCCCGCGCGGTCGATCTCGGCGACCGTGCTTTCCTCGGCGGCCGCAATCAGCAGGGCACAGTCCACCTGGTCGAGGAACGACAGCGCGTTGTCCCCGACGAGGGCGGGCGAGGTGTCGAACAGCATCACGTCGGGCCTCAGCATCTCCTCGATCTCGTCGACCGCCGCCGCCGCGCGGGCCGAGGCGAGAAGCTCCGCCGCGTTCGGTACGGGCCGCGCGTTCATCGCCAGCGCGAGGTTCGTGCGATACCGCAGCATCTGGGCATGCGCCTGACGCTCTCCGGCCAGGACTGCGGCCAGATCACCCGGCGGGCTCAGCCCCAGCAGCGCCGCCATCGACGGCCGCCTCAGGTCCAGCTCCAGCACGACCACCCTCAGATCGCTCTGCCGGGCGAGGCTGAGGGCCAGGTTCAGGCAGGTCGTCGTCTTGCCGCAGCGGCTGCCGGGAGAGGTGATGGCGACCCGCGTCCAGCCCCGCTCGCGGAGTTGATGGACAAGCCTGGTGCGGATCATGTCATAGGCGTCGGCATCCGGCCCGGGCCGGTCGGTCACGATCCGGCTCGCCTCGAGACGGTCGGGATCGAGCCGCACCTCCGTCAGCGCGAGCCAGGGGGAATTGCCGGCGGCGGGGCCGCGCGCGACTTCCGGCGCGGCGCCGCCCGGTGGCGGCTCCTGCCGCTGCCGGGCCGCGCGGGCCTTGGCGATGGCGGACTGGATGCGTTCCATCTGGGCTCAGCCTGCCCTCGGCGGGAAGAAACGCGCAAGCTCCGCCTCGAGCCCAAGGCGGGCCGCCACGTCGGCCGCCAGCGCGTCGAGCGGCATCACCGCGACATGCACCGCATAGAGCGCGGCGGGCAGGCCGATGAGCAGGAAGGCCGCGATGCCCGAGACCCTGAGATGCCGGCGCCGGATCTCCTGCCGGGTCTCGACGAAGGGAATCGTCCCGAACGGCGTGATCCCGAGCGTGCTCACCAGTTCCGCCGGGCGCCGGACGGCCGTGTTCAGCACCTCGAGCAGGAACATGAACGCGGCTGCGAGCACGACCCCGGCGCCGAGCCCGGCCGCCGAGATCAGCTTCCGGTTCGGGGACGATGGCAGTTCGGGCACCGAGGCGGGCTCGATCACCGAGATCCGCTGCCCGCGCGCGGTCACCTCGATGCGGTCGCCCATCCGCGCCTCGGCGAGGCTCGCCACCGCCTGGTCGTGCTGGACGCGCAGGTTCTCGTAGTCGCTCTCGAGCTGGCCAAGCGCGATGGCGTTCCGCGGCGTCGCCGCGATCGATTCCTCGAGCTTCTCGATCTCGCGCTGCAATATCGCCTTCTGGTCGGCGAGGAACTCGATCTGCCCGTCGATGTCGGCCATCTGGAGGTCGAAGGTGGTCAGCGCGCCGTTCCCTCCTCCGGTGCCGAGCTGCTCCTCGACCGCGCGTTCCAGCGCCTGCACCTGGGAGCGCAGCGCCCGCACCCGCGGGTTCTCGGGAGAGTAGAGCACCAGCGCCGAGGCCAGCTCCTGCCGGAGCTGCTCGAGCCGGGCCTGCTCGGGCGTGAGGTTCTCGATCGAGGCGGCCAGGCGGCCGGTCCGGTCGTAGAGGTCGGTCAGCCGCTGGCGCCGGTCGCGCAGCCCGGCCAGCTCGCGGTCCACCTGGAGCAGGCGCTCCTGTTCGGCCGCCTGCCGCGACCGGCGGTATTCCAGGCTCTCGGGCAGGGCGTCGCGGTTCGCGCTCTTGAACTCCAGGATGCGGGCGTTCTGCGCCGCCATCTCCTGCGCCAGCCGGTCCACCTCCTGCTTGAAGAAGTCCAGCGTGCTTCCCGAGGCGCTGGTCCTGAGCTCGACGTTCTGCTTCAGGATCTCGGTCACCAGCGCGTTCGTCACGGCGGCCGAGGACTCCGCGTCGGGCGAGCGGAACGAGACGGTGATCACCCCCGTGCCGCCCTGCAGCGGCGGCATGTCGAACACGATGCGGCGGTGCATGTCCTCGACGATCTGGTCCGGCGACATCTCGGGGCGGTCGTCGTGCAGGCCGAAGTTGCGCGAGATGTCGAGCAGGTTCTGCCGGGTGAGCAGGCGCTGCTGCACGGCAAGCAGGATCTCCTCGCCGGTGGAGCGCACGGTGGAGGCCGCGAGGTCGTCGGGGATCTGCGGGCTTTCCACCAGCAGCCGCGCCTGCGCGCGGTATTGCGGCGGCAGCTTGTATGCCACGATCACCCCGAGCGACGTGCAGAGCAGGATGATCGCGGCGATCCAGGGCAGGCGCCGCAGCAGAAGGGCAAGGTAGAAGCGGGCGTCGAAGTTCATGGTGCCGGACCGTCTTCGGAGACCGGGGCCGCCGCCGGCAGGAACGCGCCGTCGTCGAGCACCTGCTGCACGGTGGTGCGCGTCACCGTCTTGTCACCTTTCGAGAAGGCATAGACCAGACAGAGATCGCAGAGCCGGTTGATCAGCCGCGGAACGCCGCCCGTTGCCGCGTAGATCAGGTCCAGCGCCTGTCCGCTGAAGGGGTTGCGCTCGCTGCCGGCAACCTTCAGGCGGTGGCGGATGTAGGCGGCTGCGGTGTCGCGGTCCATCTCGGCCAGATGGAAGCTCGCCGCCACCCGCTGGGCGAACTGGCGCATGTCGGGGCGCTGGAGCGTGTCGCGCAGCTCCGGCTGGCCGACGAGGACGAGCTGGAGCAGCTCGTCCCTGCCGACGTTGATGTTGGTGAACATGCGGATCTCTTCCAGCGCCTCGCGGCTGAGGTTCTGCGCCTCGTCGAACACCAGCACCACGCGCCGGCCGGCGGCATACTCCGAGATCAGGAAATCCTGGAAGCGCGAGAAGAGGTCCACGTAGGTCTCGTCGGGCCCCGCACCCTGGCCCAGCGCCATCAGCACCCAGCGCAGCAGCTCGCCGCGCGAGCCGTGCGCGTTCGAGATCAGCCCGACCCGCACCTCCGGCCCCAGCGTGCGCAGGAGCTGGTGGATCAGCGTCGTCTTGCCCGCGCCCACCTCGCCGGTGATCAGCGTGATCGGCGCATGGGTGACGATGCCGTATTCCAGCATCGTGAAGGCGCGCTTGTGCGCCGGCGACCAGAACAGGTAGTCGGGGTCGGGCGCCAGCGCGAAGGGCCGCGACGTGAGGCCGAAGTGCTCGGTGTAGATGTCGAGCGACGTCGCGAACGTCCGCTCGGGCGGCACGGTCCCCTGCCTGCCGTTCTGCGCCGCGGCGGGCGGCCCCTCGGGCGTCGAGCGGTCGCGGAACCGCTTCTGTCCGTTGAGCGGCGGCAGCGACGGCGCGCCGCGCGTCCCGGCCTCGGCCTGCGGCGCGCGCAGGGGCGGGATCTCCCGCCGCGGGGCCTCCGGTGCGGCCAGGGGCACCGGAGGGTTCTCGCGAAAGGCCCGCCGGACCCGTCCGCTGATCACGCTCCATGTCCTGCTTCCCATGGTCATCACAACCGGCGCACCTTCGAAGGCCCATTCCGTGCCGGCGCCGCGGAACACCCCGCGGTCGGCTGGCCCGCCGTCCCGCGTCGCACGTCCGCGGCGACCGGCAACATCCACCAAACCACTATCCCATCGCGTCGGGAAGCGCGACTCATTCCCGCCCCGGTCCCCGGCGACACTGTAGCGCGATCTGCGCAGGCGGGTGCCACGATTGCGCCCCGAAGACTGCCAAACTTCTGCCACGACTCGGGGCGACGCTGAAGCTGCCTGCACCGTCGCCGGGACACTTCGGGGATCGTGACCATGATGCCAGCGCTTCTCATCGCCGCAATGTTCGCCGGGGCCGTCTCGGTGGGGGCCGCCATGGCCGCCTCCGCGCCGCTCTGGCTGGCGCTCCTCGCCTATCCGACGACCGGCTCCGTGCTGCTGCTCTCGGTCGTCCTGGCCCGGCTCGCGCTCGGCCGGCCCTCCCGCCCGCAGCCCGAACTCGCCATCGTCCCGACCGGGGCCGGCACCACCTGTCCCGGCCACTGAGCCCCCAGCGCAGGGCGCGCGGCCGCCGCCGCCCGCCGGCGGGACTGTGCCTTTTCGGCGAAGTCCCGCGCAAAATCCGGCATGTCGCACAACAACTTCTTGCCGGGAGGCCTTCTGCGTTAAAACCTTCGTAACGGATTCGAATCCAAGAAGATGGCAAACAGCCATCCGGGAGGACTGCGGGATGATGCTTGGATCGGTCATCGTGGCCATGGCAATCGGTGGCGCCGCATCGGCGTTTCTCTACGTCAAGGACGCGCCCTTCTGGCAGGTGATCGCAGCCTACCCGCTCAGCGGCATGGTGACCCTGTTCCTCGCGCTCGCCGCCGGCTGGTGGCGGTCGGTGCCGCGCTCACGGCCGGATGCGCGTGTCCCGGCTCACTTGCCGGTTCCCCGCAACACGACGCCGACCGTGGCGGCAAGCACCCTCAGGTCGGTCCAGAGGGACAGGTTCCGCGCGTAGGCGGCGTCGAATTCCGCGCGCTCGGCGAAGGTCGAGGCATTCCGCTCCGAGATCTGCCACAGCCCCGTCACGCCCGGACGCAGCTCGAAATAGGCCGTTCCGGGATAGAGCGCGCGCTGCTCGGGCATCATCGGGCGCGGGCCCACCAGGCTCATGTCGCCCTTCAGCACGTTCCACAGCTGCGGCAGCTCGTCGAGCGAGGTCTTGCGCAGAACCTGCCCGAGCGCCGTGATCCGCGGATCCCGCGCGAGCTTCTGATAGGCATCCCACTCCGCACGCGCGGCCGGGTCGCCGGCCAGGTAGGCGCGAAGAGAGGCGTCCGCGTCGGGCACCATCGACCGGAGCTTCCACATGGTGAAGACGCGCCCGCCGCGACCCAGACGCGCCTGTCGGTAGAACGGCGAATGCCCGTCGAGCGAGACCAGAACCGCAAGCACGGCGACGACGGGAAGGACGATCGGCAGTGCCACCAGCACGAACGCCACGTCGAGCACACGTTTCAGCCCGTTCCGGTAGAACCTTTCGCGCCGCGGGACAACCCAGCCGGGCCCGGGGATTGCGACGGCCCGCTTGAAATCGGTGCCCCGCCCGTCAACGCGCATAGTCACTTCCCAACCCTCCAGCATGGGCGCACAACTGCCCACTCGCACCGCCCCGAAAACGGGGTGACGTCCGTCCTCAAATGTTCCGAAGGCCACCAGGTCTGACCTGCTTCGGCAGTGCAGCGGAAGCTATCATCGCTGGCTGATGCCGACAATGCGGGTATTCTGACCGTGCAGTCAAAAAGGACGTCATTTCATTGACTTACATCCTATGGTTGTGTCCGGCGGGCCGGTTCGGCTGTGGATATCACGGCGCGGAATGACGCAGAGGAAGCCGGCGCGGCCGCCGCCCGATCCGAGATTCCCGCCGGATTTCAACACGGTTATTCCTTGTTTTTGCCTAATCCGTGCGACGTCTTGGCGACCGCCGCGAAATTCGTTTCGGTCGCAACGGTAGTGGTGTGGCAATTGTTCAACGGTCGGAAACTGTTCATTTACCGTTAACGTCACGCCCTCGCGCCGCGGCGTTGTTCTACCGCAGATTGCAAGACCCACCCCCTCTTCGAATCGAGGTGGAATTCCGGCAGTCCTACGATTCGCGACGGGCGCAACGCCCCGCGCGCCACATCGGGCCGGATCGGGCCGGCGGGTGCGCAGCGCTCGGCCGGGGCGGTCCGGTCTGCCGCCGAAGAGTCGCATCGACCCGGGCGGGCACCTTGCGTAAGGAAGGCGGCGTGCCACTCCCGGCGCGGAGGCCCTCCCGATGTCCCAGCGAAGACCCGAAGGCGCGGCCCGCGGAATCGCGGCGCCCCTCGCCGCACTCTGGCTCGCGGCGGCGGCTGTCTGTCCGCTGCCGGCGGGCGCGGCCGGGGTCGAGGATCCCACAGTGTCCTTCGGCCTCACGGCGCTTTCCGACTGGGACACGGCGCTGCCGCTCCTCGACCTCGCCCGGCTGATGCGCCCGTTCTGGGCCTACGAGGGCGACGCCTGGGAGACGATCCCCGCGGCCGGTCTTGCCGACGCCGGCATTCTCGATCCCGCGGGCTATCCCCGCAGGATCCCGGAGGGTGCGACGGGGCTGCGCACGATCTGGGCCTGGAACGACGCGGTCGGCGCCGAGGGTCGGCGCGGCCGCTACGTCCTCACCTACGACGGCGCGGGCACGCTGGCGCCGGGCGGCCCGGTGGTCGTGGTGTCTCAGGAACCGGGGCGGATCGTGTTCGAGAACGAGACCGGGGGCGGCTTCTGGCTCGACATCACCGCGACCGACCCCGAGGGCACCGGCGATCACATCCGCAACCTCTCTCTCGTCCGGGCCGAGCACGAGGATCTCCTCGCCGCCGGCGCGGCCTTCGCGCCCGGATGGATCGAGCTCATCGCCGATGCGCGCGAGCTGCGCTTCAAGGACTGGATGCTGACCGACATCGAGACCGCGCCGGCAACCTGGGCGGACCGCCCCGAACCCGGCGACGCGACCTGGAGCGAGACCGGCGCGCCGGTCGAGCTGATGGTCCGGCTTGCGAACGAGGTCGGCGCGGACCCGTGGTTCACCATGCACCACCTCGCCGATCCGGACTACGTGCGCCGCTTCGCCACCTATGTCCGCGACCATCTCGATCCGCGGCTCAAGGCGCATGTGGAATACTCGAACGAGACCTGGAACGCGGCCTTCCCCCAGTTCCACTGGCTGCGCGAGGCGGCCATCGCCGACTGGGGTGCGGACGTGGCCGAGAACTGGGGCGCGATCTTCAGCTACCACAGCAAGCGGGCGACCGAAGTAGCGCTGATCTGGCAGGAGGTGTTCGGCGAGGCCGCCGCCGACCGCCTCGTCAACGTCCTGGCCACCCAGATCGGCCACTTCTGGCTGGCCGAACAGCAGCTCGAGGCGCGGGACTGGGCGCAGCGCGAGCCCGACCGCTTCGTGCCGCCGCACGAGGTCTTCGAGGAATTCGCCGCGACGACCTACTTCGGCGGCGCCGTGGTGACCGATCCGGCCACCCGTGCCGAGCTCATCGCGCGGGTCGCGTCGGATCCCGCGGGGGTCAACGCCTGGCTGCACGACCGGATCGCCCAGGCCGGGCCGGTCGAGGATTCGCTTCCCGGCGTCGAGGCCCGGATCCTTGCCCAGAAGGCGGTCTCCGACCGTTTCGGCCTGCGCTACACCGCCTACGAGGGCGGCCAGCACCTGCATCACAGCTTCGCGGTCGGCGGCGTCTCCGACGCCGAGTTCGCGGCCATCGACGCGGCCCTCGCGGCCTTCGTCCGCAGCGAGGAGATGGCCGACCTCTACGCCCGCGCCTGGGATCTCTGGGCCCGTCTCGGCGACGGGCCCTTCATGCAGTTCACCGAGATGGGGATGCCGAACCGCTACGGCTCCTGGGGCCTGCTCAGCCATCCCGGCGACCGCTCGCCGCGCGCCGACTTCCTCCGCGCGAGGATGGCCGAGGGCGGCTCCTGGTGGGGCGAGGGCGGCGGGCCGCAGTATCTGCACGGCGTGATCGCCCGCGGCGGTCCGGGGGCCGACGTGCTGACCGGCACCGACGAGGAGGACTACCTGCTCGGCGGCGACGGCGACGACCGGATCATCGAGAGCCCCGGCGCCGACGGGGTGAACGGCGGCGCGGGCCGCGATACCTACGTGCTCGCCGGGCCGCCGGGCGACTACCGCATCGGCCGCGAGGGCCGGGGCCACCGCGTCAGCGGGCCGGCCGGGTCGGCCTATCTCTTCGCGGTGGAACGGGTGGAGTTCGCCGACGGAACCCTGCGCGCGCTCGACTGAAGCGCCTCAGCCCTTCGCGCCCTGCCCGCGGGCATAGACATCCTCGTAGCGGATGATGTCGTCCTCGCCGAGATAGGCGCCGGTCTGGATCTCGATCAGCACCATCGGCACCTTGCCGGGGTTCTCCATCCGGTGGACGGTGCCGAGCGGCACGTAGACCGACTGGTTCTCGGTGACGAGCCGCACCTCCTCGCCGATCGTCACCCGCGCGGTCCCCGAGACCACGACCCAGTGCTCGGCACGGTGCACGTGGCTCTGCAGGCTCAGCGCCGCGCCGGGCAGCACCACGATCCGCTTGACCTGGAAGCGGTCGCCCAGCACCAGCGTCTCGAACCAGCCCCAGGGCCGGTGGTCGCGCGGGAAGATCTCGGCCTGCCGCGCGCCCTCGGCCCTGAGCCGCGCGACCGCCTCCTTCACCTCCTGCGCGCGCGACCGGTCGGCCACCAGCACCGCGTCCGGCATGGCGACGACGACCGTGTCCTTCAGCCCGATGCCGACGACGCGCAGCCCCTCGGCCTCCGACCGGATCAGGCTGCCCGCGCAGTCGATCGCCGTCACCTCGCCATGCGTCGCAAGCCCGCCGGCCTCGCCCGCTCGCCAGACGGCGTTCCAGTCGCCGAGGTCGGACCAGGCCCCGAAGAAGGGCACCACGTCGAGGTTCGCGGCGCGCTCCATCACGGCATAGTCCACCGAGACCTCGCGGGCGCGCCGCCAGGGCTCGGGGGCCAGCCGGAGGAAGCCGAGATCGGGCCGGGCCGCGGCGACGGCCTCGGCCACCGGCCCGGCGAGGTCGGGCGCATGGGCATCGAAGGCCTGCCTCAGCGCCGCCGCCGACATCAGGAAGATGCCGGCGTTCCACAGATAGCGCCCCTCGGCCAGCATCGCCTCGGCGCGGGCGCGGTCGGGCTTCTCGACGAAGCGGACGAGCGGCTGCGGCACGCCGCCCTCGGGCGGGGCCGAAAGCTCGAGCCAGCCGTAGCCCGTCTCGGCCCGGTCGGGCCGGATCCCGAAGGTGACGATGCGCCCCGCCGCGGCCGGGGGAAGCCCCGCCGCCACCGCCGCGCGGAAGGCCGCGGCATCGGGAATCTCGTGGTCGGTCGGCATCACGAGAAGAAGCGCATCCGGCTCCGCCGCGGCGACATGCAGCGCGGCCGCCAGGATCGCCGGGGCGGTGTTGCGCGCCTCGGGCTCGATCAGGATCGCACCGGGCTCGATCCCCGCCTCGGCGAGCTGCTCGGTCACGATGAAGCGGAAGTCCGCGTTGGTCACCACGACCGGCGGCGCCAGGTCCGCAAGCCCCGCAAGCCGCGCCGCCGCGGCCTGGAACAGCGTGCGCTGCCCCGTCAGCGGCACGAACTGCTTGGGAAAGCTCCTGCGCGACAGCGGCCAGAGCCGCGTGCCCGAGCCGCCGCAGAGCAGGATGGGGTGAAGGCGTGGCATCGGGCGCAGCTCCGGCTGGGCGAAGGGAATCCGCCGGCAGTGTTATGGGCGGCACCGGGCAAGACAAGGGAGGAAGCGGGGAAGCACCGGGGCATCGCGGCCTCCCGGCCGGCCTTGACCGGCGCCGCCGCCCGTGCAGTCTCCCCCGCAGCCGGCTGCCCGGTGCGGAGGACGAGGGATGCGCCCGATCACCTGCTTCAAGGCCTACGACCTGCGCGGCCGGCTCGGCGAGGAACTCGACGAGGACGTGGCCCGCCGCGTCGGCCGCGGCTTCGCCCAGGCGACGGGCGCGCGCCGCGTCGTCATCGGGCGCGACTGCCGGCTGTCCTCCGCGGCTCTGGCCGCCGCGCTCGCCGAGGGGCTCGCCGAATGCGGCGTCGAGGTGCTCGACCTCGGGCTCTGCGGCACCGAGGAGGTCTACTTCGCCACCAGCCATCTCGATGCCGACGGCGGCATCGAGGTCACCGCCTCGCACAACCCGGCCGACTACAACGGGATGAAGTTCGTCGGCCGCGGGTCGGCGCCGATCGACCCCGCGGGCCTCGCCGCGATCCGCGCCGCGGCCGAGGCCGAGTCGCCGCCGCCCCGGCCGGGCGGGCGGATCCTCCCCGCGGCAGAGACCCGCGCGGCCTATGTCGAGCGGGTGCTCTCCTTCGTCGATCCCGCGTTCCTGCCGCCGGTGAAGGTGCTGGTCAATGCCGGCAACGGCGCGGCAGGCCCCACCTTCGATGCCATCGCCGGGGCGCTCACCGCCCGCGGCGCGCGGCTCGCCTTCGAGCGCATCCTGCACGCGCCCGACGGGCGCTTCCCGCAGGGCATCCCCAACCCGCTCCTGCCCGGCAACCAGGCGCTCACCGCCGAGGCGGTCCGTGCCGCCGGCGCCGATCTCGGCATCGCCTGGGACGGCGACTTCGACCGCTGCTTCCTGTTCGACCACGAGGGCCGCTTCGTTCCCGGCGAATACATCGTGGGCCTGCTCGCCGAGGTCTTCCTTGCCAGGGAGCCGGGGGCCGTGATCGTGCACGACCCGCGCGTGGTCTGGAACACGCAGGACGTGATCGCCCGCGCCGGCGGCCGCGCCGTGGTGTCGCGGACGGGGCATGCCTTCCTCAAGGCCGCCCTGCGCGAGACCGGCGCTGTCTACGGCGGCGAGATGAGCGCGCATCACTACTTCCGCGACTTCATGTGCTGCGACTCGGGCATGATCCCCTGGCTTCTGGTGCTGGAGCTGATGGGCCGCAAGGGCGCCCGCCTCGCCGAGCTCGTGGGCGCCCGGATGGCGGCCTTCCCCTCCTCGGGCGAGATCAACTTCCGCGTCGCCGACCCCGCCGCCGCCATCGCCCGGATCGAGGCCGCCTTCGCCCCGCTCGGCCCGGCCCGCGACGAGACCGACGGGCTCAGCCTCGCCTTCGCCGACTGGCGGCTGAACCTGCGCCGGTCGAACACCGAGCCGCTGCTCAGGCTCAACGTCGAGGGGCGCGGCCCCGGCGTCGATGTCGCCGCCCGCGCGGCCGAGGTCGCGGCGCTGATCGGCGGTGAAGCCGCGGGCTGAGCCGGAGCCGGCCGGGGGACCCGCGATTTCCGCATCGACAGGCGCGGCGCAATCCTGTTCGATGCCGTCGGGGGCGCGGTGCCCCGCGGGTCCGGCATGGCGGAGAAGCTCAACATCGGCGTCCTGGGCTGCGGGCCCATCGCCCAGGCCGCACATCTGGAAAGCTGCACCAAGGCGCGCAACGCCCGCCTCTACGCCGTCTGCGACGTGGCCGACGACCTGCGCGCGCGCATGGCCGCCGCGCACGGCGCCGAACGCGCCTATGCCGACTACGACGACATGCTCGCCGACCCCGCCGTGCAGGCGGTGATCGTCGCCACCGCCGATGCCTTCCACGTCGAGGCCTCGATCCGCGCGCTGCGCGCCGGCAAGCACGTCCTCTGCGAGAAGCCGATGGCGACCGGTCTGGCCGAGGCCGAAAGGCTCGCCGCTGCGGTGCGCGAGACCGGGCTCGTCTTCCAGGTCGGGCACATGAAGCGCTACGACCTCGGCCTGCAGGAGGCGCGCCGCTTCGTCGCCGGAGGTCTGGGGGAGATGGTCTCGTTCAAGGCCTGGTACTGCGACAGCACCCGGCGCTACGCCATGACCGATGCCCTCCAGCCGCAGATCGTGACCTCGGCCCGGGCGAAGCGCCCGCCCGAGGATCCGAAGGCCGACCGCCGCCGCTACTACATGCTCGCGCACGGCAGCCACCTCGTCGATACCGCGCGCTTCCTCGCGGGCGAGATCGAGGCGGTCAGCGCGCGGCTCTCCGACCGCCTCGGCATGCACTGCTGGTTCGTCGAGGTCGCCTTCGCGGGCGGCGCGCTCGGCCATCTCGACCTGACCGTCGCGGTCCGCATGGACTGGCACGAGGGCTTCACGATCCACGGCACCGGCGGCTCGGTGATCGGGCGCACCTTCAACCCCTGGTTCCGCCGCAGCTCCGAGGTGGAGATCTTCAGCGAGGCCGAGGGCGCCTGGCGCCGCCCGTTCGGCGCCGACGGCCACTTCTGGCGCCGCCAGCTCGAGGGCTTCGCCGACACCGTGCTGACCGGCGCGCCGATGACCGGGGCCGGCATCGAGGACGGCCTCGCCTCGGTCCGCGCGATGCTGGCGATCGCCCGCTCGGTCGAGGAGGGCCGCTGGCTGCGGCTCGCGGATGCCGGGGGCAGCCTCTGATGCGGCTCGGCGTCTTCGCGCGAACCTTCCCCGGATCGGATCCGGGCGCGGTGTTCGACGCCGTGCTGGCGGCCGGCTTCGCGGGGGTGCAGTACAACATGGCCTGTTCGGGTCTGCCGCCGATGCCCGACGCGATCGAGGCGGGGGTCGCGATGGCGGTCGGCGCCGCAGCCCGCGCGCGCGGGCTGCGCGTCTTCGCCGTCTCGGGCACCTGGAACATGATCCACCCCGACCCCGCCGTGCGTGCCGAGGGTCAGCGCCGGCTCGAGGTGCTGGCGGCGCGCGCGGCGCTGATCGGCACCGACCTCGTCACCCTCTGCACCGGCACGCGCGATCCCGCCGACCCCTGGCGGCACCATCCGGACAACGCCCGGCCCGAGGCCTGGGCCGACCTCGCCGCCGAGATGGCGCGCGCCGTCGAGACGGCCGCGCGCCACGACATCCTCCTCGGGATCGAGCCGGAACTCGGCAATGTCGTCAACTCGGCCGCGGCCGCGCGGCGGCTGCTCGACGAGATCGGCTCCGACCGGCTCGGGATCGTCCTCGACCCCGCCAACCTCTTCGACATCGCCACGCGCGACACCCAGCGCCGTCTCGTGTCGCAGGCGGTTGACCTGCTCGCCGACCGCATCCTGCTGGTTCACGCGAAGGACCGCGCGCCCGACGGCACCCCCTGCGCCGCCGGAACGGGCGTGATCGACTTCGACCACGTGCTCGGCACGCTGCACCGCGCGGGGTTCGACGGCCCGGTCGTCGCCCATGGCCAGACGGCCGCCGAGTCGCCCGCCGTGGCCGCCTTCCTCGGCGGCCGGCTCGCGGCGCTCCGGCCCTGAGGCGCGGCCGCATCCTGCGCGCGAGGCCGCCGCCGCAGAGCCTGGCCCGCCGGCCGATGTCGCTTTCGCCCGACCAAGCGTCGGGCTGACCTTCCCCGGCGAGCGCGCTTCGGGCATTGATGGGCGCGAATGCACGGCACGCGGGAGGTTCGGGCCATGAAGAGCCATGTCAGGGCGCTGGTCGTCGGTGGCGGCGCGGTCGGCACCGGGATCGCCTATCACCTGGCCAGGGCCGGCTGGGACACGATGCTCGTGGAACGCGACGAGCTGACGGCGGGGTCCACCTGGCATGCCGCGGGCCTTCTGCCCCTGTTCAACATGTCCTACGCCACGACCCACATCCACAAGTATTCGGTGGATTTCTACAAGGGGCTCGAGGCGGAAACCGGCCTCAACCCCGGCTTCTACGTCGTCGGCAACCTGCGCATGGCCCAGACGCAGGACCGGATGGACGAATACATGCTCTATTCCTCGGTGGCCGAGACCGCCGGGGTCTATCACGAGTTCCTGACGCCGAAGGAGATCAAGGACCGCTGGCCGCTGGTCCGCACCGAGGATCTGGTCGGCGCGCTCTACCACCCACAGGACGGCTACATCAACCCGGCCGACGTGACCCAGGCCATGGCCAAGGGCGCCCGCCAGCTCGGCGCCACGATCGAGCGCAAGATCCAGGTCGATGGCTTCCGCTGGACCGGCAGCGAATGGATCGTCTCCTGCACCCGGCTCGAGGACAGGGGGGGCATGCTGATCCCCACCGACGACCGCTTCGAGATCCGCGCCGAGCATGTCGTCACCGCCACCGGCAACCACGCCCAGCGCACCGCGCGGCTTCTGGGCATCAGGATCCCGGCGATCCCGGTCGAACACCAGTATATCGTGACCGAGCCCGACCCGGCGCTCGTCGAATGGCGCAAGACCAATCCCCAGCACCCGGTCCTGCGCGATGCCGACGCCAGGTGGTATGTGCGCGAGGAACGCGGCGGCTGGATCCTCGGCCCCTACGAGAAGGGCGCCCCCGCGCGCTTCCAGTATGGCGTGCCCGACAGCTTCCGCGCCGACCTCTTCCCGCTCGACCTCGAGCGGATCGAGGCGGAATACATGTCCTTCATCCACCGGATCCCGTCCTCGGAGACAGTGGGCCTCAAGGACGATTTCAACGGCCCGATCTGCTACACGCCCGACGGCAACCCGCTGGTCGGCCCCGCGCCGGGGCTGCGCAACATGTGGCTGGCCGAGGGCTTCTCCTTCGGCATCACGGCGGCCGGCGGCACCGGCTACTACCTCGCCCAGATGATGACCGAGGGCGAGGCCGAGATCGACATGGCCAGCCTCGACCCCAAGCGCTACGGCGCGTGGATGACGACCGAATACGCCTCGCGCAAGAACGAGGAGTGCTACGCCCACGTCTTCATCCTGCACCACCCGGACGAGGAACGCGAAGCCTGCCGCCCGCTGCGCACCGCCCCGGCCTATGACCGGCAGAAGGCGATGGGTGCGCAGTTCGGCCAGGTGAACGGCTGGGAACGGCCCAACTACTACGGGCCCAAGGACGCGCCCGAAACCTTCGACCACGACGGCCGCAGCTTCCGCCGCGGCACCTGGTGGCCCTATGCGGTGGAAGAGGCGAAGGCGATCCGCAACGCGGTCGGCATCATCGACGCCTCCGCCTTCACCAAGCACCTGGTGCGCGGGCCCGGCGCCACGGCCTTCCTCGACCACTTCACCTGCAACAAGCTGCCGAACGTGGGCCGGATCAACCTGACATATGCCCTGAACGACCACGGCACGACGCGCACCGAATACACCATCGTCCGGCTGAAGGAGAACGAATACTATCTGATCTCCGCCGGGGCCTGGACGGACTATGACGCGGATTTCCTGCTGAAATCGGCCGAGGACTGGATGGCCCAGGGCGGCGGGCACATCGACATCCACGACGTGACGACCCAGTGGGGCGTCTATGCCCTGGCCGGACCCAATTCCCGCGCGCTGTTGAAGGAGATCGTCAAGGACGCCGACCCCGACACGGTGCTGGGCAACAAGCGCTTCCCCTGGCTTTCCTGCCGCGACATTGAACTCGGCATGTGCCCGGTCCGCGCCGTCCGCGTCGCCTACACCGGCGAGCTTGGCTGGGAGCTCCACCACCCGATCGAATTCGGCCGCTACCTCTGGGACCTGATCTGGTCGGTCGGCGAGAAGCACGGCCTGAAGGGCGTCGGCGCCCGGGCGCAGAACTGGCTCAGGCAGGAGAAGAGCTACCGCGCCTTCGGCGCCGAACTCGGCCGCGACGCCACCCCGCTGGAAGGCGGGCTCGACCGCTTCGTGGACCTCGCGAAGGACTTCCGCGGCAAGGCGAAGATGCTCGAGACCGGCATCCGCTTCAGATGCGTGACGCTGCTGATCGACGGGCCGGAGGACACCGATCCCTGGGGCAAGGAGGCGATCTTCCACGAGGGCGAGAAGGTCGGCCGGCTGACCTCGGGCGGCTGGTCGGTCGCCTTCGGCAAGCAGATCGGCATGGGCTATGTCCGCCCCGACCTCGCCACCCCCGGCCAGAGGCTTAAGGTGAAGATCCAGCTTCGGGAATGGGACGCCGTCGTCACCGAAGACAGCCCCTACGACCCGACCAACGCCCGCATCCGCGTGGACGGCTGAGCGCGCCGCGCTCAGCCGCCGCAGACGGGGCAGCCGGGCCGGCGCTTCAGCGCGATCGTGCGCGTCTCGCCGTGCAGCGCGTCATGGATCAGCATGCGGCCGGCAAGCGGCGTGCCCGCCCCGGCGATCCACTTCACCGCCTCCAGCGCCAGCATCGCCCCGATCACGCCAGGCAGCGGCCCCGCCACGCCGGCCTCGGCGCAGGTCGGCACCAGGCCCGGCGCCGGATCCTCGGGAAAGACGCAGGCATAGCAGGGTCCGCCCGCGGCCGGGTGGAAGAGGCTGACCTGCCCCTCCCACTGGGCGATCGCGGCCGACAGCAGGGGCAGCCCGCGCGCCACGCAGGCCGCATTGGCGACCCGCCGCGTCGCCAGACTGTCGCTGCCGTCGATCACCAGGTCGTAGTCCGCGAAGAGCTCGCCCGCGATCTCCGCGGTCAGGCGCCGCCGGTAGGGGCGCACCGCCACATGCGGGTTGAGCGCCTTCATCGCGAGCTCGGCCGAGAACACCTTGGGCATCCCGATGCGCGCCTCGGCATGGATCACCTGCCGCTGGAGGTTCGAGGCCTCCACCACGTCGTCGTCGATCACGCCGATGGTGCCGACCCCGGCCGCGGCCAGATACATCAGCGCCGGGCTGCCGAGGCCGCCCGCGCCGATCACCAGCACCCGCGCCGCCGCAAGCCGCCGCTGCCCGGCGCCGCCGATCTCGCGCAGCATGATGTGGCGGGCGTAGCGCTCGAGCTCCGCCTCGCCGAGCGCCGGCCGGCCTCCCGACCCGGCCGCGGCAGCGGCGGGGGCAGGCGGCGGCACCCGCGCCCGGAGCGCCCGGATCCACCGCGCATAGACCAGCACCAGCCCCGCCGCGCCACCGAGGATGAGCCAGGGCGCGGCCGAACCGCCCGTCGCCTCGCGCAGCGGGTGGCCGGCGGGCAGCGCCACCTGCAGCCCCAGCACCGCCACGTAGAGCAGCCCGAGCATCGGCCAGCGGGCCCGCGCCGGAACCCCCATCAGCGCGCCGATCCCCCAGATCGCGCCGGCCAGGGCGAGGACGGGGATCATGCCCGGCCCGTCGAGCCGAACCCGCCCGACCCGCGCGCGCTCTCCCCCAGCGCCGCCACGCTCCGGAATGCCGCCCGCACGACCGGCGCCACCACCAGCTGCGCGATCCGGTCGCCGTGGCGGATCGTGTAGGGCTCCGCCCCGAGGTTCACGAGCAGCACGCCCAGCGGCCCGCGATAGTCGCTGTCGATCGTGCCGGGCGTGTTCGGCAGGGTGATGCCGTGCCTGAGCGCCAGGCCCGAACGCGGCCGCAGCTGGATCTCGAACCCCTCGGGGATCTCGACCCTGATCCCGGTCGGCACCACGCGCCGCTCCATCGGGGCGAGAACCATTCCCCCCGCGCGCAGCTCGCGCGGCAGGTTCGCCCGGATGTCGGCGCCTGCCGCCCCGGCGGTCTCGTAGGCCGGCAGGGCCACCTCCGGGTCGGCCCAGTCCTCGCGCAGGACGCGGATCACCGGAGCCAAGACGCCGCCCCCTTCCTCTTGTCGCAAATACGCCGCGGGGAGCGCGAGGGGTGCGAAACCCCTCGCCCGGACCCGGCCGCCCCGCGCCACGGCCTCACTGCAGCGCCTCGGCGATCCGCCTGGCCAGGCGCGCGGCCACCGCCTCCTTGCTCATCCTTGGCCAGGTCTCCGCCCCTGCCCCGGTGATCAGCGTCACCGCGTTCTCCGCCCCGCCCATGATCCCGGTCTCCGGCGAGACATCGTTGGCCACGATCCAGTCGCAGCCCTTGCGGGCGCGCTTGGCGGTCGCGTTCGCCACCACGTCGTCGGTCTCGGCGGCAAAGCCCACGACCAGCGCCGGCCGGCCCTCGGTGCGGCGGCCCACGGTGGCGAGGATGTCGGGGTTCTCGGCGAATTCCAGCGCCGGCGGCCGGCCCGAGCCGTCCTTCTTCATCTTGGAACCGGCGGCGTTCGCCACCCGCCAGTCGGCAACGGCGGCGGCGAAGACCGCCGCGTCGGCCGGCAGCGCGGCCTCGACCGCGGCGAGCATCTCGCGCGCGGTCTCGACCCGCACCACCGTCACGCCGGGCGGCGGCGGAACCGCGGCCGGGCCGGTCACGAAGGTCACCCGCGCCCCGAGCGCGGCCAGCGCCCGGGCGATCGCGCTGCCCTGCGCGCCCGAGGAGCGGTTGGCGATGTAGCGCACCGGGTCGATCGGCTCGTGCGTCGGTCCCGAGGTGACGATGACGTGCCGCCCGGCCAGCGGCCCGCCGGCCAGCGCCGCCTCGATGGCCGCGACGATCGCCTCGGGCTCGGCCATGCGGCCGGGGCCGAACTCGCCGCAGGCCATGGCCCCCTCCTCGGGCCCGACGGTCAGGATCCCGTCGGCGAGGAGCGTGGCGAGGTTGCGCCGCGTCGCGGGGTGCTGCCACATCCGCACGTTCATCGCCGGCGCGATCAGCACCCGCTTGTCGGTGGCCATGAGCAGCGTCGAGGCCAGATCGTCGGCATGCCCGCCCGCCATCTTCGCCATCAGATCGGCGGTGCAGGGGGCGACGACCACAAGATCTGCCGCGCGGGACAGCTCGATATGCCCCATCTCGGCCTCGTCGGTCAGGTCGAAGAGGTGGCGGTAGACCTTCTCGGCGGCCAGCGCCGAGGCCGAGAGCGGGGTGACGAACTCCTCCGCCGCGCGGGTCAGCACCGGCGTGACCGAGGCGCCGCGGTCGCGCAGGCGGCGGATCAGCTCCAGCGCCTTGTAGGCCGCGATCCCGCCGCCGATGATCAGAAGCACCCGCCTGCCCGCCAGCATCCCCGCGCCCCGGCCGCACGTCACCCGCCCTGTCTAGGCCGCGGCGGGCCGGGGCACAACAGGCGGGTGCGGGGGCCTTCCGGGGCGGCCGGATGGCCCGGCACAACCCGTGCACAACCCGTGCACAACCCGTGCACCGCCGGCGCGCCCCGCGAGGGGCGGGGGCGGCAGCCCCTCAGCCGCCGCGGAAGACGGCGCAGGGATCCTCGCGCGCGGCCGGCGGGGTGACGAGCCAGAGGTCGTAGGGCGGCGCCGGCTCCTCGGGCGGCGCCTCGAACTGGCCGACCGCGAGGATCGTGACCTCGGGCGCGGCCACCGCGAGGTGCCAGGGCATGCCGCGGTCAGTCCGCGCATGGCCGTTGCCGGCGATCACCGCGACCGGTCCGCCGGTCTCGGCCAGCGCCTGCAGCGCGGCGCGCGCCAGGCCGGCATCCCGCAGCCGCTGCGCCTCGACCATGCCCGGCAGCATCTCGGCCGGAAGGGCGTCGCAATGCGCCTCGGCCTGTTCGGCGAGGCGCGCCGCGAGGTCCTCGGGGGCCAGCGCCCGGTCGAGCCCGAAACGCGCGGCCTCCGCGCCGAAGACCGACGCCGCCCCCTCGCGCACCGCGCGCGCGACCTCCGCGCGCCCGAAGGCGGCGCCGTAGACCGCCGCCCCCGGCGCGGCGGTGAAGATCGGGTGATACATGGCGAAGTCGGGCCAGCCCGAGGCCTCCCATTCCAGCGCCGCGCCCAGCGCGGCAGCATCGCCGCGCAGCGCGGGCGTGACGCGCCCGGCCTGGGCGGGCGTCAGCATCTCGAAGACCAGCGCCGCGGGTGCGAGCGCCGCGACGGCCGCCGCCTGGTTGGCGTGATGGGCCGGGTTGTCGTGCACCTCGCCGAGCACGACGACCTCTGCCGGCGGCAGGCGCGCCAGGTCCTCGGGGCCGATCTCGCCGGCCGCCGCCGCGAGGGGCGGGGCCGCCGCGAGGGCGAGCCCGAGGATCAGGTGAGCAGCTGATGCACCTCGCGGCTTTCGGCCTCGAGCACGCGGCGCATCTTCTGGAAGGCCGCCGCCTCGAGCTGGCGCACCCGTTCCTTGGAAAGGCCGAGCTCCTCGCCCAGGCTCTCCAGCGTGCGCGGCTCCTCGCGCAGCTTGCGCTCGCGCACGATGAAGCGCTCGCGCTCGTTCAGCGCGGCCAGCGCCTTGGCCAGCCACCCGCGCAGCGTCTCGGTGTCGTGGCGCAGGGCGACCGTGGCCTCCGCCTGCTGCGATTCGTCCTCCAGCGTGTCGATCCACTCCCGCCCGTCCTCGTCGGTCGATTGCGTCGCGTTCAGCGAGTAGTCCGAGCCCGAGAGCCGGCCCTCCATCATCTCCACGTCGGCCAGCGGCACGCCGACCTCGGTCGCGATGAGCTGGCGCAGCTGGTGGCTGTCAAGCACCTCGCCGCGCTTCTGCGCCTCGCGCTCGATCCGGGCCTGGACCCGCCGCATGTTGAAGAAGAGCGATTTCTGCGAGGATGTCGAGCCGGTGCGCACCATCGACCAGTTGCGCATCACGTAATCCTGGATCGAGGCCTTGATCCACCAGACGGCGTAGGTGGAGAAGCGCACGCCGCGGTCGGGGTCGAACTTGTCGGCCGCCTTCATCAGGCCGAGGCCCGCCTCCTGGATCAGGTCGTTCATCGGCGCGCCGTAGCGGCGGAACCTCGCGGCCATCGAGATCGCGAGCCGCATGTAGGCGGTGACGAGCCGGTGCAGCGCGGCTTCGTCGCGGCGGTCGCGCCAGGCGTAGGCGAGCTCCAGCTCGGTCTCGGCGTCCAGAAGCTCGGCCCGCATGGCTTGGCGGGAGAGGGTTCCGGCGCTAAAGCCGTCGAGGGACATCTGCACCCCCATCCTTTACCTGTCGTGACGCCTTACGCGGCATGCCCGTGACCGGATCAAAAAGAATCCCGCAGCCGGCCGCGCCGGGCCCGCTGCCCCGGCTTTCGCTGGTGCTGGGCGGCGCGCGATCGGGCAAGTCGCGCCTGGCCGAGGCGCTGGCGGCCCTTGCCCCCGGCCCGCGCAGCTACATCGCCACGGCCGAGCCCGGCGATGCCGAGATGGCCGCGCGCATCGCCCGGCACCGGGCCGACCGCGCGGGCGGCGGCTGGGTCACGCTCGAGGCGCCGCACGACCTGGCCGGGGCGCTGGCCGCGGCTCGCGGCGTCGTGCTGATCGACTGCCTGACGCTCTGGCTCTCGAACCGGATGCTGGCGGGGGCCGACCCGGAGGCGGAGGCCGGGGCGCTGCTCGCCGTGCTCGCCGCGCATCCGGGGCCCGTGGTCGCCGTCTCGAACGAGGTGGGCTGGAGCATCGTGCCGGAGAACGCGCTGGCGCGCGCCTTCCGCGACGCGCAGGGGCGGCTCAACCAGGCGCTTGCGGCCGAGGCGGGACTGGTGGTCGCCGCCATCGCCGGACTGCCGCTCGCGCTGAAGGGCGACCTGCCGGAGGGGTTCGATCGCCGCGCCTGACGGCGCCGCGCGGCAGATCCCGTGGCCGGGCCGGCGCCCCTTTCCCCGCGCGGCGGCTGCGCCGGTGCGCAGCGCAGCCGCGCCGCAACGGGAGCTGTGCGTCGGGCGCGGCATCCGCTGCCGTTAACGAGTCGTAAACCGCCGGGGGATAGGCGTTAACCGAGGTTACCGGGAGATCGGCCGGATGGTGGCGCGCGCCTACACGGTGGCGTTCGAGGGAATCGAGGCGCGTCTGGTCGAGGTGCAGTGCGCGCTGACCGCCGGGGTGCCGGGGTTCACGATCGTCGGCCTGCCCGACAAGGCGGTGAGCGAGGCGCGCGAGCGGGTGCGCGCCGCGCTTTCGGCGCTGAACCTGGCGCTGCCGTCGAAGAAGATCACGGTGAACCTCTCGCCCGCCGACCTGCCGAAGGAGGGCTCGCACTTCGACCTGCCGATCGCGCTGTCGCTGCTGGCGGCGATCGACGTGATCCCGCGCGATGCGGTGGCCGAGACGGTGGCGCTGGGCGAGCTGTCGCTCGACGGCTCGCTGGTGCCGGTGGTTGGCGCGCTGCCCGCGGCGATGGCCGCGGCCGAGGAGGAGCGGGGGCTGATCTGCCCGCGCGCCTGCGGGGCCGAGGCGGCCTGGGTCGGGGCGACGCAGGTGATCGCGCCCGCGACGCTGCTCGACGCGATCCGGCACTATTCGGGGCAGGCGCCGCTCGCCCCGGCCGACCCCGGCGAGGTGACGGAGGGGCCCGCGGTGCGGGACCTCGCCGACGTCAAGGGGCAGGAGCGGGCGAAGCGCGCGCTCGAGATCGCCGCGGCGGGGAGGCACCACCTGCTGATGGTGGGTCCGCCGGGGTCCGGCAAGTCGATGCTGGCCGCCCGGATGCCGGGGATCCTGCCGCCGCTCACCGCCGCCGAGGCGCTCGAGACCTCGATGATCCATTCGCTCGCCGGGCTGCTCGACGAGGGTGGCATCTCGCGCGTCCGCCCGTTCCGCGAGCCGCATCACACCGCCTCGATGGCGGCGATCGTCGGCGGCGGCCGGGGGGCGGGGCCGGGCGAGATCAGCCTGGCGCACAACGGGGTGCTGTTCATGGACGAGTTTCCCGAGTTCCCCCGCGCGGTGCTCGAGACCCTGCGCCAGCCGATCGAGACGGGCGAGGTGGTCGTGGCCCGCGCCAATGCGCATGTGCGCTATCCCTGCCGGTTCCTGCTGGTCGCGGCGGCGAACCCCTGCCGCTGCGGGCAGCTCGCTGACCCGGCGCGCGCCTGCGCCCGGGCGCCGGCCTGCGGCGAGGACTACCTGGGGCGAATCTCGGGGCCGCTGATGGACCGGTTCGACCTGCGGGTCGAGGTGCCGCCCGTGGGTTATGCCGACCTCGACCTGCCCCAGACGGGCGAGCCCTCGGCCGCGGTGGCCGCGCGCGTGGCCGCCGCACGCGCGATGCAGGAGGCGCGCTATGCCGGCGGCCCGGCGCGCGTCAACGCCGATGCCGAGGGAAGGCTGCTCGAGGAGGTCGCCGCGCCCGATGCCGAGGGCCGCGCGCTGCTCGCCCGGGTGGCCGAGCGCTTCGGGCTGTCGGCGCGGGGCTATCACCGGATCCTGCGGGTCGCGCGCACGATCGCCGATCTGGCGGGGTCGGAGACGGTGCGCCGGCCGCATGTGGCCGAGGCGGTCAGCTTCCGCCTGTCGATCGGGCCGGCAGGCTGAAGGCCCGGCGCAGGAAGGCCGCCGCGGCGGCGAGCGCCGCGCGCGATTCGGGCAGCGCTCCGCCGAGCGCCTGCCAGACATGCGGCGCGTCGGGCCAGAGCTCGACCTGCGCCGCGCCGCCGGATGCGCGCAGGCGCTCGGCCATGCGCAGCGAATCGTCGCGCAGGATCTCGGTCTGCGAGACCTGGAAGAGCACGGGCGGGGGGCTGTGGAAGGTCTCGAACAGCGGCGAGGCGCGCGGGTCATCGGGCGCAAGCCCGCCCAGGACGAGATCCCGCAGCTCGCCAAGCCGCCCGGCGGGAAGCAGCCGGTCGCGGGCGGCGTTCTCGCGCATCGAGCCGCCGCTGCCGGTGAAGTCGGTCAGCGGCGAGAAGAGGACGGCGGCGGCCGGGGTCTCGCCGCGCCGGCCGAGCGCCGCCATGAGGCCGAGCGCGAGGCAGCCGCCGGCGCTGTCGCCGCCGAGCGCGATCTCCCCCGGCGCGAGCCCCTGCGCCCGCAGCGCGTTCCAGGCGGCGGCGCAATCCTCCTGCGGTGCCGGAAACGGGTGTTCGGGCGCCAGCCGGTAATCGGGCAGCACGACGGCGAGGCCCGAGAGGCGCGCGAGCCAGGCGGCGAGGCCCCGGTGGGTGCGCGGCGAGCCCGAGATGAAGCCGCCGCCGTGGATCCAGAGGACCGTCCGGCGCGCATCGGCGGCCCCGCAGACGACCCGGACCAGCGGCGGGCAGGGTGGCGGGGCGCGGAGCGGCGCGACCCGCGTGCCGGGCGGGCTGCGGAACAGCAGCGCCGCGAAGAGCGCGAAGTCGCGCCGCACCTGGGCCGGCGTGGCCACGCGCTCGAGCCGGCGCCGCGCCAGCGCCCGGCAGAGCGCGTTGACGACGGCGAGCCGCCGGCTCACGCCGCGCGCCGGGCCTCGATCACCTCCCAGATCCGCCGGGCGGCGTTGATGCCGTCGAACCGCTCGAGCTCCTGGATCCCGGTGGGCGAGGTCACGTTGATCTCGGTCAGATAGTCGCCGATCACGTCGATGCCGACGAAGACCTGCCCCTTTTCGCGCAGCACCGGGCCGATGCGGGCGCAGATCTCGCGGTCGCGGTCGGTCAGCACGGCGGGCTCGGCCCGGCCGCCGACATGCAGGTTCGAGCGCGTCTCGCCCTCGGCCGGGACGCGGTTGATCGCGCCCACCGGCTCGCCGTCGACGAGGATCACCCGCTTGTCGCCGTTGACCACGGCGGGGACGTATTTCTGCGCGATCAGCGGCTCGCGCGTGAGGCCGAGGAACAGCTCGTGCAGCGAGGCGAGGTTGCGGTCGTTCGGGTCGAGCCGGAACACGCCCGCGCCGCCGTTGCCGTAGAGCGGCTTGAGGATGATGTCGCCGTGCTCGGCCTTGAACTTGCGGAGGGTCGCGAGATCGCGCGCGATGGTGGTGGGCGGCGTCAGGTCGGGGAAGCGCAGGACAAGGAGCTTCTCGGGGAGGTTGCGCACCCAGAAGGGGTCGTTCACGACGAGGGTGCGGGGATGGATCAGATCCAGCAGGTGCGTCGTGGTGATGTAGCCCATGTCGAAGGGCGGATCCTGGCGCAGCCAGACCACGTCCCATTCGGAGAGGTCGATCTCGGTCTCGGGGCCGTAGCTCACGTGGTCGCCCCTGACGCGGCGCACCTCGATCGGCCAGCCGTGGGCGATGACCCGGCCCGAGCGGAACGACAGCCGCTCGGGCGGGTAGTAGAAGAGCGCATGGCCGCGCTCCTGCGCCTCGAGCGCGAGGCGGAAGGTGGAATCGGCGTCGATGTTGACCCCGCCGATCGGGTCCATCTGGAACGCGACCTTCAGGCCCATCCGGCACTCCCCCGCGTTGGCAGGCCCTTCATGGCCGAGCTGCGCGGGGGTTGCAACGCCCGCGTCCGGCCGCGGGCGGGCGAGGTCAGTCGGGGCAGAGGTTCTCGAGCACGCGCACGCGGCCCGCACCGTCGACGAGCGCCAGATCGAATCGCGTCTCGGTGAGCTGCCCGCGCGGCTCGCCGGCGAGGAACTCGGCCGCGGTGGCCAGGATCCGCTCGAACTGGCGGCGCGAGAGGCGTTCGGCGGCGCGGGCGAAATCGCGCGCCCGCTTGACCTCGACGAAGATCAGCGCCGCCCCGTCACGCAGGACGAGGTCGATCTCGCCCAGCGTGCCGCGCCAGCGCCGGCCGCCGACCGACATGCCCCGGCGCCGGTAGTGCGCGGCGACGGCCTCCTCGGCCGCCAGCCCCGCCAGATGGGAAACCCGTCCGCTCATCCCTTTCCCCGTCCTCTCATTCCCGCTCGGCGAGCCTGAGCGCCGCCCGGTAGACCTCGCGTCGCGGCAGGCCCAGGGCCGTGGCCACGGTCTCGGCGGCGTCCTTCACCGACATCCGGCCGAGCGCATCGCGCAGCGCCTCCTCGACCGTCGCCGGCGCTGCCGGGGGCGCTGCCGCGGGCGGCCCGACGACCACCACGATCTCGCCCTTCGGCGGCGCACCCGCGAAGCGGGTGGCGAGCCCGGCGAGGGTGCCGCGCGTCGTCTCCTCGAACCGCTTGGTCAGTTCCCGGCATACCACGGCCTCGCGCGTCTCGCCCAGGGTATGCGCCATCGCGGTTAACAGGCCGCCAACGCGCCTGGGGGATTCGTAGACGACGAGCGTCGCGTCGATCGCGGCGAGGTCCGCCAGCCAGCGCCGGCGGGCGACCTCCTGCGCAGGGGGGAAGCCCGCGAACAGGAAGCGGTCGGTCGGCAGGCCCGCGACCGCCAGCGCGGCGAGCACGGCGGAGGCGCCCGGCACCGCGCGCACCGGGTGGCCCGCCGCGATCGCGGCCCGGGCGAGCGCGAAGCCCGGGTCGGACACGAGCGGCGTGCCCGCCTCGGAGGCGTAGGCCACGCTCCGGCCGGCGGCGAGGTCCGCCAGCAGGCGGGGGCGGACCCTCGGTCCGTTGTGGTCGTGGTAGGCCAGGATGCGTCGCCCCTCGAGCGCGACGCCGTGGATGTCCATCAGGTGGCGGAGCGTGCGCGTGTCCTCGGCCGCGAGCACGTCCGCCGAGGCGAGCACATCAAGCGCGCGCAGCGTGATGTCGCGCGCCGCCCCGATCGGGGTGGAGACCAGGTGGAGCCCCGGATCGAGCCGTGTCCTCGGCCAGCCCATCGCCTGCCTCCGCCGTTTACTTGCCCCCGCGAAGCCCTTAGGCTCCGGCCCGCGCTCGGGGGTCTCGTGCCGCCGCCCCGGACCATGGAGGATGAGGGATGTTTTCGGTTTTCGGTTCGATCCGCAAGGCGGCCCTGGGCGGGCTCGCAAGGGCTGCGGCGGCGCTCGCCGCGGCGTCGTGGCTGGCGGCCTGCGATCCCGCGGCAGTGGGCGGCGGGGGGCCGGCGATCGAGCCCGGCGCGCCGGTCCAGGTGGCGCTCCTGGTGCCGCGCTCCTCGGGGATCGGCGGCGACGACATCCTCTCGCGCGATCTGGAGAACGCCGCGCGGCTGGCCATCGCCGACCTTCAGGGCGTGCGCATCGACCTCAGGGTCTACGACTCCGGCGGCAGCCCGCAGCAGGCCGCCGCCGCGGCGACGACGGCGGTGAACGACGGGGCGCGGATCATCCTCGGCCCGCTCAGGGCCGATGCCGCGAATGCGGCGGGCCTCGCGGTCGCCAGCCGCAACGTCAACGTCCTGAGCTTCTCGAACAATGCCGACATCGCGGGCGGCAATGTCTACGTGCTCGGCACCACCTTCCAGACGGTGGCCGACCGGCTGGTCTCCTACGCGGCGAGCCGCGGCAAGGGCCGGATCTATGCCGTCTACGAGCAGACGGCGGCCGGCGAGGTCGGTCGGCGCGCGATCGAGCAGGCGATCGCGCGGTCGAACGCCTCGCTGGCGGGTCTGCAGAGCTATCCCTTCAGCCAGGCGGGCGTCACGGCGGCCGTGCCGGCGATCGTGAGCGGGGTGCGCGGCTCGGGCGCGCAGACGCTGTTCCTGACCGCGGGTTCGGTCGATTCGCTGCCGCTGCTGGCGCAGCTCCTGCCCGGCGCGGGGCTGGCCCCCGGCAGCGTGCAGTGGATGGGTCTGACCCGGTGGGACATCCCGCCGGCCACGCTGGCGCTGCCCGGTATCCAGGGGGGCTGGTTCGCGCTGCCCGACCCGGGGCCGAGCCAGGCCTTCCGCGCCCGCTACCGTGCCGCCTACGCGGCGGACCCGAACCCGGTCGCGGGGCTCGCCTACGACGGGATCGCGGCGATCGGCGCGCTGGTGCGCAGCGGCCGGCCGGACGCGCTGTCGTCCTCGGCGCTGACCCAGTCCTCGGGCTTCGTGGGGGTGAACGGCATCTTCCGCTTCCGCAGCGACGGAACCAGCGAGCGCGCGCTTGCGGTCGCCGAGGTCCGCAACAACCAGGTCGTCGTGATTGACCCCGCCCCGAGACGCTTCGGCGGCGCTGGCTTCTGAGCCGGCGCCCGCCCCCGAACGGCCCATCGCGCCGCCGCCCGAGACCATCGCCGATCCCTCCGCGATCGAGGCGCTACTCGACATGGCGGCCGAGGGCGCGCGCGATCCCATCGCGCGCCGGGCCGCCGCGGTCGCCGTCCTGGCCGAGACGCGCCGCGCCGGCGCCGAGGCGATCGCCGCCGCCTTCGCCCGCAGCCCGCGCGAGGCGCACGGGACCATCGCCGCCTATGCCTGGCTGACCGACGTGCTCGTGCGCGCCACGCTGCGCTTCGTCACCACCCACCTGCACCCGCTCAACACGCCCACCGAGGCCGAGCGGCTCGCCGTGGTCGCGGTGGGCGGCTACGGCAGGGCCGAGATGGCGCCGCATTCCGACGTCGACCTGCTGTTCCTCACGCCCTACAAGGTGACGCCCTGGGCCGAGAGCGTCATCGAATCGATGCTCTACATCCTGTGGGACCTGCGGCTGAAGGTCGGCCATGCGACGCGCACGGTGAAGGACTGCCTGCGGCTCGGGCGCGAGGACTACACGATCCGCACCGCGCTGCTCGAGCACCGCCACATCTGCGGCGACCGGGCGCTTTCGGAGGAGCTCGGCGAGCGGCTCTGGCGCGAGCTGTTCCGCTCGACCGGCCCCGACTTCATCGAGGCCAAGCTGGCCGAGCGGGCGGAGCGGCTGAAGAAGCAGGGCGGGCAGCGCTACGTGCTCGAGCCCAACGTCAAGGAGGGCAAGGGCGGGCTGCGCGACCTCCAGTCGCTGTTCTGGATCGCCAAGTATCTCCACCGGGTCGACTCGAGCCGGGCGCTTCTCTCGCTCGGCTTCTTCCGGCCCGAGGAATGGGAGGCCTTCGAGCGCGCCGAGGGCTTCCTCTGGGCGGTGCGCTGCCACCTGCACCTGATCGCCGGCCGTGCGGTGGACCAGCTCACCTTCGACATGCAGGTGGAGGTGGCCCGCCGCATGGGCTACCGCGACGGCGGCGGGCGGCGCGCGGTCGAGCACTTCATGCAGGACTACTTCCGCCACGCCACCCGGGTGGGGGAGCTGACGCGGATCTTCCTCACCGCGCTCGAGGCGAGCCACGTCAAGCAGGAGCCGGGCCTGCTGCGGATGCTGCGCCGGCCGCGCAAGGCGCGCGCGCCCTACCGGATCCGGCAGAACCGGCTGGACGTGGCCGACGAGACGGCCTTCCTGGCCGACAAGCTCAACATGATCCGCGTCTTCGAGGAGGCGCTGCGCACCGGGCTCCTGCTCCACCCCGACACGATGCGGCTGATCGCGGCCAACCTGCACCTGATCGACGACGAGGTGCGCGCCGACCCCGAGGCGCAGCGGCTGTTCCTCGACCTGCTGCTGAAGCACGGCAACCCCGAGCGGGCGCTCAGGCGGATGAACGAGCTCGGCGTGCTGGCCGCCTTCATCCCCGAGTTCGAGCCGATCGTGGCGATGATGCAGTTCAACATGTACCACAGCTACACGGTGGACGAACACATCATCCAGTGCATCTCCACCCTCGCCCAGATCGAGCGCGGCGAGCTGGTGGAGGAGCTGCCGATCGCCAGCCGCATCCTGAAGGAGGGCGTGAACCGCCGGGTGCTCTACGTCGCGCTCCTGCTGCACGACATCGGCAAGGGCCGCCCCGAGGACCATTCGGCGCTGGGGGCGCAGATCGCGCGGAAGGTGGCGCCGCGGCTCGGGCTGAACCCCGAGGAATGCGAGACGGTGGAGTGGCTGGTGCGCTACCACCTCCTGATGTCGGACATGGCGCAGAAGCGCGACATCGCCGACCCGCGCACCGTGCGCGACTTCGCCAAGGCGGTGCGCAACCGCAAGCGGCTCGACCTGCTGACGGTCCTGACCGTCTGCGACATCCGCGGCGTGGGCCCGCAGGCCTGGAACAACTGGAAGGCCATGCTGCTGCGCGGCCTCTACCGCCAGACGGCGGATGCGCTCGAGACCGGGCTCGAGGAGGTCAACCGCGAGAAGCGCGAGGACGAGGCCAAGCGCGCGCTGCGCGAGGCGCTGAAGGACTGGGACGCGAAGGACCTGCGCCGCGAGACGGCGCGCCACTACGGGCCCTACTGGCAGGGGCTGAGCACCGAGACGCAGGCGGTCTTCGCGCGGCTGCTGCGCGACCTCGGCCCCGACGAGATCCGCATCGACCTCCAGCCCGAGCCCGACCGCGACGCCACCCGCGCCTGCTTCGCCCTGGCCGACCACCCCGGCATCTTCTCGCGGCTGGCGGGCGCGCTGGCGCTGGCGGGCGCCAACGTCGTCGATGCGCGCACCTACACCTCGAAGGACGGCTATGCGACCGCGGTCTTCTGGATCCAGGATGCCGAGGGCGCGCCCTACGAGGAAAGCCGCCTGCCACGGCTGCGCAACATGATCGAGCGGACGCTGAAGGGCGAGGTCGTGGCCCGCGAGGCGCTGAAGTCGAAGGACAAGATCAAGCGCCGCGAGAAGGAGTTCCAGTTCCCGACCTCGATCACCTTCGACAACGAGGGGTCGGACATCTACACGATCATCGAGGTGGACACCCGCGACCGGCCGGGGCTGCTCTACGACCTGACGCGGACGCTGGCCAACAGCAACATCTACATTGCCTCGGCCGTGATCGCGACCTACGGAGCGCAGGTGGTCGATACGTTCTACGTGAAGGACATGTTCGGGCTGAAGCTGCACAGCCGGCAGAAGCGCGATGCGCTGGAGCGCAAGCTGCGCGCGGCGATCGAGCAGGGCGCCGAGCAGGCCCGGGCATGATGGCGCCGATCCGCCTCGTGCGCGGCTTCCTCACCGTCGGAAGCTGGACGCTGGTCAGCCGCGGCGTCGGCTTCGTGCGCGACGTGATGATGGCCGCCTACCTCGGCACCGGGCCGGTGGCCGAGGCCTTCCTGGTCGCCTTCTCGCTGCCCAACATGTTCCGCCGCTTCTTCGCCGAGGGCGCCTTCAACATGGCCTTCGTGCCGATGTTCGCCAAGAAGCTGGAGCGCGGCGAGGACGCCGAGGGCTTCGCGCGCGAGGCCTTCAGCGGGCTCGGCGCGGTGCTGCTGGCCTTCACCCTGGCCGGCACGCTGCTGATGCCCTGGCTGGTGCTGGCCATGGCGAGCGGCTTCTGGGGCGACGCGCGCTTCGACCTGGCCGTGACCTTCGGGCGGATCTCGTTCTCCTACATCCTGTTCATCTCGCTCGTCGCGCTGCTCTCGGGCGTGCTGACGACGCGGGGCCGCTTCACCGAGGCCTCCTTCGTGCCGGTGCTGATGAACCTGATGTTCATCGCCGCGATGCTGGCCGCCGACCGGCTGGGCTGGGACATGGGGCTGACGCTGGCCTGGACCGTGCCCCTTACGGGGGTCGCGCAGCTTGCCTTCACCTGGGCCTGGGCGCGGCGGGCGGGCTACCGCTTTCCGCTGACGCGGCCGCGCCTCACCCCCGACCTGCGCCGGCTTGCCGCGATCGCGGCGCCCGCGGTGCTGGCGGGCGGCGTGGTGCAGATCAA
Source organism: Paracoccaceae bacterium (assembly GCA_026419405.1). GTDB lineage: Bacteria > Pseudomonadota > Alphaproteobacteria > Rhodobacterales > Rhodobacteraceae > JANZZL01. The sequence continues at coordinate 58,258 of JANZZL010000031.1, forward strand.
CCTGCTGGTCGGCCGGCAGGTGGCGAGCTTCACCGAGGGCGCGGTGGCCTGGCTTTCCTACGCCGACCGGCTGTATCAGCTGCCGCTCGGGGTGGTGGGGGTCGCCGTGGGCGTGGTGCTCCTGCCCGACCTCTCGCGCCGGCTGGGCGCGGGCGACACCGCGGGCGGCCGGCATGCCTTCAACCGGGCGGCCGAGTTCAGCCTGCTCCTGACGGTGCCGGCGGCGGTGGCGCTGATGGTGATTCCGGTGCCGCTGATCCAGGTGCTGTTCGAACGCGGTGCCTTCGGCCCCGACGACACGGCGGCGACCGCGCTGGCGCTGGCCGTCTACGGCGCGGGGCTGCCGGCCTTCGTGCTGCAGAAGGTGCTCCAGCCCGCGTTCTACGCCCGCGAGGATACCCGCCGCCCGTTCCGCTACGCGGTCTGGGCGATGGTGATCAACGCCGCCGCGGCGGTGGGGCTTTCGCTTCCGCTCGGCTTCATCGCCGCGGCGCTGGGCACGACGCTGGCCGGCTGGGCGATGGTCTGGATGCTCTGGGCCGGCTCGCGCGGCATGGGCGAGGCGGTGATGCTGGATGCGCGCGCGCGCCGGCGCCTGCCGCGGATCGTGGCCGCGGCGCTGGTCATGGGCGCGGTGCTCTGGGCCGCGAACCTGGCGCTGGCGCCGCTGTTCGTGCCCGGCGGCACCGATGTCGTGGCGCTGGTCCTTCTGGTGCTGGTCGGGATGGCCGCCTATTTCGGCGCGGGCCTCGCGATCGGGGCCTTCACGATCTCGGACTTCCGCCGGGCGCTGGCGCGTGGGCAGGGCTGATCCGCGGCCGGCTCAGGGCTGGCGCAGCCGGCGCAGCGCCGCCTGAAGGCCGCCCGGCCGCACCAGGAACGACAGCGCGAAGCCCGCGCCGAAGCCCGAGAGGTCGGCAAGCCAGCTCCAGTCGGTCCAGCCCTTGAAGACGAAGTAGATCAGCCCGATGACGAGCTGGAAGGCCATCAGGAAGCCGATCAGCAGGAAGGCGCGGCGCCGGTCGGCGTTGACCGCCCCGAGCCGCGCCCAGAGGATGTAGGTGAAGGCGCCGATCAGGCCGTAGACCGCCGGGAAGGCCCCGTAGAGCGGCTGGCGCGTGTCGAGGACGAGCCCGTAGGCCAGCGCCGCCAGCGCCGCCGAGCCGAAGAACACCGCCAGCACCGCCGCGGGGCGGAACACCTCGCCCACGAACTTGCCGAGCGCGAGCAGGAACACCAGCGCGAAGAGCGCGTGGGTGAAGCTGCCGTGCACGAAGGGATAGGTGACGAGGCGCGCCAGGTCCCAGAGCGGGAAGTGGCGGTTCGCGACCATCCATTCGAACACGGTGTCGAAGAAGGCCCAGTCGGTGATCGCGCCGGTGCGCCAGCCGATCGCCTCGCGCCCTCCGGCAAGCCCGCGCTGGCCGAGGCCGAGCACCGCCTCGACCGCGACGATGGGCAGCGCGAGCGCCCAGACCACCGGCGGCAGCGGGTTGAGCGGCGGGGCGGCGTGATCGGGGTTCATCGCGCGGGGGCCTTCGGTTGACGGGGCACCCGCCGAGCGATAAGCGGGCGTGCCACCGAAATCCAGTGCAGGTCCGACGCATGGCGCCGAAATTCACCCCGCGCGTGTTCTCCGGGATCCAGCCCTCGGGCGGGCTCACGCTCGGCAACTACCTCGGCGCGCTCAAGCGCTTCGTGCGGATGCAGGACGAGGGCATGGAGACGATCTACTGCATCGTCGATCTGCACGCGATCACCGTCTGGCAGGAGCCCGCGAAGCTGCGCGCGCAGACCCGCGAGGCGGCGGCGGCCTTCATCGCCGCCGGGATCGACCCGAAGCGGTCGATCCTGTTCAACCAGTCCCAGGTTCCGGCGCATGCCGAGCTGGCCTGGATCTTCAACTGCGTCGCCCGCGTCGGCTGGATGAACCGGATGACGCAGTTCAAGGACAAGGCCGGCAGGAACGCCGAGAACGCCTCGCTGGGGCTCTACGCCTACCCCTCGCTGATGGCGGCCGACATCCTCGTCTACCACGCGACCCATGTTCCCGTGGGCGAGGACCAGAAGCAGCACCTGGAGCTGACGCGCGACATCGCTGCGAAGTTCAACCACGACTACGGGGTGGAGTTCTTCCCGCTGACCGAGCCGGTGATCGAGGGCGCCGCGACGCGGGTGATGAGCCTGCGCGACGGCACGGTGAAGATGTCGAAGTCCGATCCCTCGGACCAGAGCCGGATCAACCTGACCGACGATGCCGACGCCATCGCCCAGAAGATCCGCAAGGCCAGGACCGACCCCGCGCCGCTGCCCGAGACGCTCGACGGGCTGAAGGACCGGCCCGAGGCGCGCAACCTCGTGAACATCTACGCCGCGCTTGCCGACCGCGCGCCGGCCGAGGTGCTGGCCGAGTTCGCCGGGCAGGGCTTCGGCGTCTTCAAGCCGCGGCTGGCCGAGCTGGCGGTGGCGGTCCTCTCGCCGATCTCGGCGGAGATGAAGCGGCTCGCCGCCGATCCGGCGGAGATCGACCGCATCCTCGGCGACGGGGCGAACCGCGCCGAGGCCATCGCGCGGCCGATCCTGGAGAGGACGCACGACATCGTGGGCATGATCCGCTCGCGCTGAGCGGGCTGTCACGACGCCGATTCAATCGCCGCCCATGATCCGTCTCGCCGCCCTTCCCCAGGCGGCTTCCGGCAGCGCGGTCCTGTCCAAGCCCCAAGCCGCGGCGCTTCCCCGGCGCCTTCCGCAGCCTGCCGCGCCCCCGGCCGCCCCCGCGGCCGGGGGCCACCGCCTGGCGCCCCGCGCCGGGTGGACCGTGCCGTCCGCCGTGCCTAGAGTGGCGGCCGCGGCAGGGGAGGCAGGGCGATGGCGACCGGAACCAACATCCGCACCTTCTTCGGGGGGGCCTGGCACGACGGCGACGTGCCCGTGATGCGGGCGGCCGATCACGGCGCGTGGCTCGGCACCACGGTGTTCGACGGCGCGCGCTTCTTCGAGGGGGTGGCCCCCGACCTCGACCGGCACTGCGCCCGGGTCAACCGCTCGGCCGAGGCGCTGATGATCACCCCGACCGTCGGCGTCGAGGAGATGGTGGCGATCATCCGCGACGGGCTCGGCCGCTACCCGAAGGGCGCGGCCGTCTACATCCGCCCGATGTACTGGGCGCTCGAGGGCGGCGAGCTCGGCGTGGTGCCGAAGCCCGGCGCCACCGGCTTCGCCGTCTGCCTCGAGGAGATCCCGATGGCGCCGCCCGAGGCGACGACCACGCTCACCACAACGCGCTTCCGCCGCCCGGTGCTGGAGAGCGCGGTCGTCAACGCCAAGGCGGGCTGCCTCTACCCAAACAACGCCCGGATGCTGGCCGAGGCGCGGGCGAAGGGCTACGGCAACGCGCTGGTCGCCGACGCGCTGGGCAACGTGGCCGAGACCGCCACCGCCAACATCTTCATGGTGAAGGACGGCGAGGTGTTCACCCCGGTCGCGAACGGCACCTTCCTTGCCGGGATCACCCGCGCGCGCCACATCGCGAACCTGCGCGCCGACGGCTTCCGGGTGCACGAGACGGTGCTGACCTTCGACGACTTCCGCGCCGCCGACGAGGTCTTCATGTCGGGCAACATGTCGAAGGTGACGCCGGTGACCGAGTTCGACGGCACGCATTACCAGGTGGGGCCGGTGACGCGACGGGTGCGCGAGCTCTACTGGGACTGGGCGCTTTCGGCCGCCTGAGATGCGCCGGCTCGCGCATGTCTGCCTGGTGCTGGCGGCGCTCGGCAACGGCGCGGCGGCGCTCTGGGCCCTGTCGCGGACCCCCTTCGCGGCCCCGCTCGTCGCGCGGAGCGAGGCGGAGCTGCGCCTGGCCTTCGAGCGGGCGATGCTGCGCGAGGCGGCGCCCGAGCGGCTGATCCCGCGGCTGGAGGAGGCGGTGGCGGCGGGCGACCGCGACCGGACGGAGATGCTCGCGGCCTTCGCGCGGCGGCGGGGCGTTCCGATCCCGCCCGCGACGGCGGCCGCGGCGCATGCGCTGCTCGCGCCGCCCGGTGTGCTGGAGCAGGCGCTCGACTGCGGCGCCTGCGCCTGGAATCCCGAGACCTGCGACTCGCTTCGGCAGATGGCGGCCTGCGCGCTGCCGGTGGAGCTCACCCCGGCGGGCGACCTCAACGCGCTGCGCCGGCAGGCAGCGAACTGGCTTGTGGGCGAGGAGGTGGACCGGATCGAGGCCGGGCTTGCGGTCGCCGGCCTGGGCGCGACCGCGCTCGTCGCCGTCAGCGGGGGGGCGAGCTACATCCTCAAGACGGGCGCGAGCGCGGCGCGGCTGGCCCGCCGCATGGGCACGCTCACCCCCGGCCTGACGCGGGTGCTCGGCGAGGCGACCGACGTGCCGGTGGCCTGGAACCGCGTGCTGCCCTACCTCGTCGGGCGCGCCCCGCTCGAGGAGGTGGCCGACCTCTCGCGCCTGGCGCGCGTCGGAGCGATCGCCGAGGACCTCGGCGCGGTGGCGCGCCACACCTCGCCGGTGGAGACCCTGGCGCTGCTGCGCCACGTTGACAGTGCCGAGGACGCCGCGCGGCTGCGGCGGCTGTCGGCGGTGGCCGGGGCCGAGACGCGGGTGACGATGGAGCTGCTGGGCAAGGCGCGCGCGTTCCGCATGCTGGTTCGCCTCGCCGACATCGTGCTGGCCGCGATCGGGCTCGTGGCGCTGTTCCTCGCGCAGGTCGGCTCGGCGCTGGTCTCGCTGCTCGTTGCCCTGCTGCGCCGGGCGGTGCGGCCGCGCCCCGTTGCGCGCCCGCGAAAGCCGCGCCATGATCGCGCCGCCATGGGAGGCGGCGGATGAGAAAGTTCCTTGTCGTCCTCGACGACAGCCGGGAATGCCTGAACGCGATGCGCTTTGCGGCGATGCGGGCGGCGAAGACCGGCGGGGGGGTGACGATCCTCTCGGTCATCCCGCCGGAGGAGCTCCAGCACTGGATCGGCGTGCGCGACATCATGCGCGAGGAGGCGCGCGCGCGGATCGAGGCGCATTTCGAGGTCTTCGCCAAGTGGATGCGCGACCGGCAGGGGGTGAACCCCGAGCTGGTGATCCGCGAGGGGGAGCCGGTGGCCGAGATCCTGGCGCAGATCCGCGAGGACCCCGAGATCGGGGTGCTCGTGCTCGGCGCCGGGACCGACAAGTCGGGGCCGGGGCCGCTGGTCACGCAGCTCTCGCGCACCGCCGGCACGCTGCCGGTGCCGATCACCATCGTTCCGGGCGAGCTGTCGCGCGAACGGCTCGAGGCCGTGACCTGAGGGCTCGGGGCGCGAGGCGGATCGCGACCGGCGCAAGGCCGGGAAGGTCCGCCCCGGCGCGCCGGTGCTCGCCTGGCGCCACGGGAAGCGCCCGCGCGAGCGTGCCGGTCGCGGCGGTCCCGCCGATGCCGCCGGGGAGCTCGCCAGGCGTCATCCCCGGCCGGGGCGGCGCGGCGGGGCGCAGCACGATCCCGGGCTCGCTGCGCGGCTCGGCGAAGGGCGCGAGGCCCGATGGCCGTCCGTCCGGCGGCCGCACGGTGCCGTCGTGGACGAAGCTCCGGATCGGCGCGCGGAGGCCGTGTTCGTCCCGGATCGCGCGGTTGGTGAAGCCGAGCTTGCGGCCGACCGGGCGCTCGCCCCCGCGCGCGGCGGAGCGCCGCGAGCGCCGCCGCCGCGTGGTAGGCCTCGGGGAGGCCGAAGCCGGGGTCGGCGTCGGTGAAGGGGGCAAGGGGGCCGGGGGCGTCGAGCGCGGCGAGGAGCGCCCCTGCCCGCGCCCCGGCGTCATGCCGCGACGAGCTCGCCGGCCAGCGAGTTGGGGCCCGCCGCGGTGATCCGCACCCGGCGGATCGCGCCCGGCGCGAGGCCCGGCGCCTGGGCATGGACGGCGTGGAGGTAGCCCGTCTTGCCGGCCATCTGGCCCGGCAGGCGGCCCGGCTTCTCGAACAGCACCTCGAGCTCGCGCCCCACCATCGCCGCCTGGGCGGCGCGCTGCTGCCGGGTGAGCAGCGCCTGGAGCCGCTGCAGCCGGTCGTCGGCGACCTCCTGGGGCACCTCGGGCCGTTCGAAGGCAGGGGTGCCGGGACGGGGCGAGTAGCGGAAGCTGAAGGCCATGCCGAAGCCGACCGCCTCGACCAGCGCCAGCGTCGCCTCGAAATCCGCCTCGGTCTCGCCGGGGAAGCCCACGATGAAGTCCGACGACAGCATCAGGTCGGGCCGGGCGGCGCGCAGGCGCTCCACCAGGCGCAGGTAGTCCGCGGCGGTGTGGCGGCGGTTCATCGCCCTGAGGATCCGGTCGGAGCCGGACTGCACCGGCAGGTGCAGGTAGGGCATGAGCCGGTCCACCTCGCCGTGGGCGGCGATCAGGTCGTCGGCCATGTCGCACGGGTGCGAGGTCGTGTAGCGGATCCGGGCGAGCCCGTCGATGCGCGCCAGCGCGCGGATCAGCCGGGCGAGCGACCAGTCCGCCCCGTCGGAGCCCGCGCCGTGATAGGCATTCACGTTCTGGCCGAGCAGCGTGATCTCGCGCGCGCCGCGCGCCACAAGGTCCTGCGCCTCGCGCAGGACGCGGTCGGCCGGGCGGCTCGTCTCGGCGCCGCGGGTATAGGGGACGACGCAGAAGGCACAGAACTTGTCGCAGCCCTCCTGCACGGTGAGGAAGGCGGCGGGCGCCGACCTGGCGCGGCTCCGCGGCAGGTGGTCGAACTTGTCCTCGGCCGGAAAGTCGGTCGCCACGGCGCGGCCGCCCTCGCGCAGCAGCGCCGGCAGGCGGTGGTAGCTCTGCGGCCCCACCACCAGGTCCACCGCCGGGGCGCGGCGCAGGATCTCCTCGCCCTCGGCCTGGGCGACGCAGCCGGTGACGGCGATCCTCAGGCCGGGGCGGCCGGCCTTGAGCGGGCGCAGCCGGCCGATGTCGGAATAGACCTTCTCGGCCGCCTTCTCGCGGATGTGGCAGGTGTTGAGCAGGATCAGGTCGGCCTCGTCCGGGGTCTCGACCGGCGTGTAGCCCTCGGGCGCCAGGGCCTCGGCCATGCGCTCGCTGTCGTAGACGTTCATCTGACAGCCGTAGGTCTTGATGAAGAGCTTGCGCCCGGCCATGGACCGACACCTCCGCGCGCCGCTCTACACCGAAGCCGGCCGTGCCCGCAACGCTTGCAAGGCGCGCGGGAATGGCCCATGGCTCGGGCCCGGAGGAGGGCGGGCATGGAGTTCGGCGATCTCAGCGAGTTCCGGGCGCGGGGCGCGGCGCTGCTGGCGCGGGGGCCGGTCGCGCTGATCCTGGCCGAGGATGCCGTGGAGATCGCCAGCACGCTCTCCCACCACCGGGCGGCGGGCTTCCGCGAGATCGTGCTGTTCGCGCCCGAGGGGCTCGCGCTGCCCGAGGCCGCGGGCGCGCACCTGGTGCGGCACGACACGCTGGCCGACGGCGCGACCGCCGCGGCGGTGAACGCGGCGATCGACATCGCGCCTCCGGGCACCTGGCTCTTCTACTGCTACAACGCCGAATACCTGTTCTACCCGTTCTGCGAGACGCGCCCCGTCGCCGCCATGCTCGACTTCCACGCCGAGGAGCGGCGCGACGCGATGCTGACCTACGTGATCGACCTCTATGCCGGCGATCTCGACCGCTTTCCCGGCGCGGTCTCGCGCGAGGAGGCCTTCCTCGACCGCACCGGCTACTACGCCCTGGCGCGGCCGGGCCCGCCGCCCGACCGCCACCCGAAGGAGCGGCAGCTCGACTTCTTCGGCGGGCTGCGGTGGCGGTTCGAGGAACACGTGCCGCCCGGCCGGCGCCGGATCGACCGCATCGGGCTGTTCCGGGCGAAGCGCGGGCTGCGCCTGCGGCCCGACCACACCTTCTCGGACGAGGAATACAACACCTACGCCTGCCCCTGGCACAACAACCTGACGGCGGCGATCTGCTCGTTCCGCACCGCCAAGGCGCTGCGCGCCAACCCCGGCAGCCGGGCCGCGATCGCCACCTTCCGCTGGCACAACTCCGAGCCGTTCCGCTGGCAGTCGCAGCAGCTGCTCGACCTCGGCCTGATCGAGCCCGGCCAGTGGTTCTGAGCGGCGCCGGCGCGGCTCAGCGGAAGGCGGGGCCGTGCGCCCAGATCGTCAGCGAATGGCGCACGCCGCGCGTGACCGGGGCGACGCGGTGCAGGACGAAGCTCGGGAAGGCGATCGCCGCGCCCTGCGCGCGGTCGGCCGCGAGGATGCCGGTGCCGGGCATCAGTTCGAGCGCGCCGCCCGCGTAGGCGGCGGCGTCGGAGAGCTGGACGACGAGGGTGAGCTTGCGGCGGCGTGCCACGGGCCCCTCGCCGATGTCCGAATGCCAGTCGAAATGCCCCGCCTCGCCCGCGTCGTACCGGGCGACCTGCGGGCTTTCGGCAAGCTCGTCGAGCGCGAAGCCGAAGCCCTCGCGGTTGGCGTCGGCGACGAGCCGCGCCAGCCGGTCCGAGACCCAGGCGGCGCCCTCGGCCTCGTCGAGCCAGGCGATCCCGGCCCGGCGGATGCGGGGGTCGGCGAGCCCGCCGACGAGGCCGGCACGGGAGAGCCCGGCCGCCTCGGCCAGGGCGACGATGCGGTCGCATTCCTCAGGCGTGAAGGCGTCGGGCAGGGCGAGGGGGCGCATCGGAAGGGCAGGTCGTCCGGGTGGTCGGCGCGGCGGCAGGGGCCGCGCGGCAGGGGGACGGAGGCGGCGGCGCGGCAGGGGGTGCGGAGGCGGCCGCGCCGCCTCCGCCTCCCGGTCAGCCGCCGTGGCCCTGCATCGCGCCGTGGCCGTGGCCCTGGCCCATGCCCGGCGCGGGTCCGCGCGACATGTCCACCGGCACCTCGAGCGCGATCTCGCCCGCCTTCTCGAAGACGAGCGTGAGCGGCACGGTGCCGCCCTGCTCGAACGGGGCGGTGAGGCCGAGGAACATCACGTGGTCGCCGCCGCGCTCCAGCACATGCGTGCCGCCGGCGGGAATCACGAAGCCGTCCTCGACCTCGACCATGCGGGCGACGCCATTGGCGTCGATCATGTGGGTGTGCAGCTCGACCCGCTCGGCCGCGTCGGAGCGCACGGCGACGAGCCGGTCGTCCTCGGGGCCGGCGTTCGAGATCGTCATGAAGGCCGCGCCGGTCATCGCCGAGGGCGAGGCGCTGCGGGCATAGGCCTCGGAGATGGAGATGCCCTCGGCGAGGGCCGGGAAGGCGAGGGCCACCGTGGTGGCGGCGGCAAGGGAGAGGATGCGTTTCATGGTCTGGTCCTTCGCTGTCGGTCTGCGGTTGCGGGCGGTCAGACCGGGGGCGGAGGCGCGCGCGCGGGCGGTGGCGCGGAGGTGGCGGCGGGCCGGGCCGGACCCGGCGCCGGCACGAGCACATGCCTTTGCGGGAAGGTGGCCGGGCGGACCGGCCCCTGCGCGGCCGGCAGGGCCGCCGCCGTGACCGCCGGCACGCAGTCGGGGCAGAGGTGGCGGGGGCCCAGCGGCCGGCCCTCGGCATCGACGGCGAAGGTGACGCTCTGCTCGCCGATGCAGAGTTCGACGATGCCCGCGGCGGGCGCCTGCGCGCGCGCGACGGCCATGTGGGCCGAGGTCGCCGCGAGGATCAGCGCGCAGAGGCAGGCCAGCAGGGGTCGCAACTCGGTCATGGCGGTTTGGCTAGCGCATTCCGGCTGCGGAGGGAACGGGACAGCGCGGCGCAGTCCGGCCGGGCGGGCCGGAACGCAAAGGCCCCGCCGGCGGGGCGGGGCCTTCGGTCGGATCGTGTGCGCCGGTCAGGCGGCCGGGCGCGCCTTCTCGATCTGGCGCTTGATCTTCAGCGCCTTCGGCGACAGCTCCTCGTCCTTCGCCTTGGCGAGGAAGGCGTCGAGCCCGCCGCGGTGGTCCACCGTGCGCAGCCCGGCCGCCGAGACGCGCAGCCGGAAGGCCTGGCCGAGCGTGTCGGAGATCAGCGTCACCTCGTTGAGGTTGGGCAGGAAGCGGCGGCGGGTCTTGTTGTTGGCATGGCTGACGTTGTTGCCGGTCATCGGGCCCTTGCCGGTCAGTTCGCAGACGCGCGACATCGCTTCATTCCTTCGATACGGTCGAGTCGGTAACGCAAACGGGCGCCGCAAGCCGCAGCGCCCCGAGGTTGGCGGGCTGATACAGCCCCCGGCGGGCGCCGTCAAGCCTCAGGCCGGGAAGCCGGGGGCGGCGCGCAGGATCCCCGTCTCGATCCCGCGCCAGTTGGTCTGCACCGCGTCGAGCCGCCGGCGGGTGGCCGGGTGGTCGCGGTCGAGCACGCCGAGGTGGACGAGGAGCGCGGCGATGGCGAGTTCGGCCGCCCGCGTGCCGCCGTCGGCGATCTTGACCGCGATGCCGAGCCGCTGCTGCGGCACGATGCCGACATAGACCGCCTCGGCGCCGGTCTTGACCGCCACGCCCTCCATCGCGCGCATCAGCTCGGTGCAGGCACGCCCCTCGCCGGCGACCAGCTCGGGATGGGCGGTCATCGCCTGCCGCAGGCGCAGCATGGCGCGGCCGCGCGCGTCGCTCCCGGTGGCCGCGGCGAAGCGGGCCATCGCGCGGGCGAGGCCCTCGAGGGTGCAGGCGAAGTTCGGGGCCGAGCAGCCGTCGATGCCGAAGCCGGGCGAGGTCTCGCCGGTCGTCTCCTCGAAGGCGGCCTTCACCGCGCGCTGCACGGGATGGTCGGACTCGACGTATTCGGGGCCCGTGCCGAGGTGGCGCGCGAGGGTCAGGAAGCCCGCGTGCTTGCCCGAGCAGTTGTTGTGGATCTGGCAGGGTTCGGCCCCGGCGCGGATCAGCGCATCGCGCGCGGGGATGTCGGTCGGCCAGTGGGCGCCGCAGCGCAGGTCGGCCTCGCCGCAGCCGATCGCCGCGAGCCATTTGGCCACCGCCCCGGTGTGGATCGCCGCGCCGGAATGCGAGGCGCAGGCCAGCGCGAGCTGCCGGTCGGTGAGACCATGCGCGGCGGCGGCGCCGGATTCCACCAGTGGCAGGGCCTGGATCATCTTGCAGGAAGAGCGCGGGAAGATCACCGTTCCGGGGTCTCCCCAGGCCTCGACGGTGCGGCCCGCGGCATCGACGATCGCGGCGTGGCCCGCGTGCACCGATTCGAGCCGCCCGCCGCGCCAGAGCTCCGCCATCGGTTGTGCCGCGCCCATCGCTTCACCTCTCTGCGAGCCTGCGCGGCTTTCCGCCGCGAAGGCTTTGAATCGCCCCGAAATTGGCGATAGGGTCGCCGTAGCGTTTCGAAGGGCCTTCCGCCAGCGAGAAAAGGTCGGCTAAACGACCGGCGGGGCTGGCGGCGGCGTCAGAGGCAGTTGGAGGCCGGTGGAAACATGACGACAGGGATCTTCCGGATCGGGGCATGCGCACTCGTCCTCGCGGCGGGGGCGGGCGCATGGGCGCAGGAGGAGAGCACGAACCGCGTCGGCGCCAACACCGACTGGAGCGTGTTCGTCGAGGGCGACCCGAAGGAATGCTGGGCGGTCTCGCAGCCGAAGGAGACGGTGAACACCCGCGACGGCCGGGTCGTCGCCGTGCGGCGGGGCGACATCCTGATGTTCGTCACCTGGCGGCCGGCCGCGAACGTGAAGGGCGAGGTCGCCTTCACCGGCGGCTATCCCTTCGCCCCGGGCTCGACCGTCACGCTCGACGTGGGCGGCACCAAGTTCGAGCTGCCGGTGGACGGCGAATGGGCCTATCCCGCCTCGCCGGAGGAGGATGCGAAGATCATCGCCGCGATGAAGCAGGGCGCGCAGGCGGTGGTGGTCGGCCGGTCGAGCCGCGGCACGACGACGACCGACACCTTCTCGCTGCTGGGCTTCACCGCCTCGGTGGAGGACGCGGCCGCGCGCTGCGCCCAGTAGCCGCGCGCCTCACCAGCCGTTGAAGCCGCCGTCCACGTGGTGGATCTGGCCGGTGATGTAGTCCGACTGCGCCGAGCAGAGGAACAGCATCGCATCGGCGATCTCGTCGGGCTCGGCCATCCGGCCGGCCATGATCAGCTCCGACACGCGGCGCCGGAACTCCTCGGAGTGGCCGTTGAACACCGCGCCGGGGGCGATGGTGTTCACCGTGGCCTGCCGCTTGCGCCAGTAGCTCGCGAGCCAGAGCGTCAGTCCGTGGATGCCCGCCTTGGTCACGGTGTAGGCGCTGAACGAGCGGAACGGCATGCCTTCGTAGATGTCGTGATGCGGCGCGTTCAGCGCATACATCGAGGCGACGTTGATCAGCTTGACCGGCCAGCGGCCGACGATGTCGCGGTCCATCTGGCGGGCGACCATGAAGGCGCCTGTGAGATTGGTGCGCAGCGTGCGCTCGAAGTCGGCGACCGTGGTTTCGGCGAAGTCGGGGAAGGGGCGGCCCGCGCCCATGAGCAGCTCGCCCGTGATCGCGGCGTTGTTCAGCACCACGTTGGGCTTCAGCCCCATGTCGAGGATCCGCGCGAAGATCGCGGTGACCTGCGCCTCGTCGGCGACGTCGAGCGGCAGGAAGGTGAACGACGGATTGGCGCCGTGCTCGGCCACCAGCCGCTCGGCGCGCGGCCCCGGCAGGTCGGAGGCGATCACCCGCGCCCCGGCCGCCAGCATCCGGCGCACGTAGGTCGTGCCCAGCACCCCGCCCGAGCCGGTGATGAAGATCGTCTTGTCCTCAAGCTGTCCGGGCAGGACCCTGGGCATTCTCGCGCTCCCTGAGCAGCCATTCCACAAGGCGGAAGTCGAATTCGGTGTCGATGTCGAGGCAGCGTTCGGGCGGCATCAGGAAGGGGATCACGCGCCCCTCCCACAGGCCCTGCGCGCGGCGCAGGTAGGCGGGCGAGACGACGTAGGTCGAGGCCGCGTGTTCGTAGACCACGGGCGCCTGCTGGCGCGCGACGACGCCCCCCGGCAGCGGCTTCGACACCTGCAGCGCGCCGGTCGCGTCGGGTTCGACGAGGTTGAAGTAGGGGTTCTTGCGCGCCTCGCAGCAGCTCATCACCATGTCGGGCCGCTCGGCGCGGAACAGCGCGAGCGCGCCGGTGATGTCGGCGGGCTCGCGCAGCGGCGAGGTGGCGTCGAGGTCGAGGAAGGCCTCGACCGGCCGGGGCAGCAGCGGCTCGGCGGCGGCGAGCGCATGCTGCCAGACCCCCCACTTGCCGGCGGTGTCGGTGGCCAGGTGCGCCGGCCTCAGCCCGATCGGCAGCGTGCCCTTCGCCAGCGCATGGGCATAGATCTCGGGGCTGTCGGTCGAGACGACGACGGCATCGACCTCGGGGTGCGCCAGAAGCTGGTCGAGGCTCCAGTCGATCAGCGGCCGGCCGCAGATCGGCCGGAAGTTCTTCCCCGGCACCCCCTTCGAGCCGGCGCGCACCCCGATGTGGCCGAGAATCATGGCACCGGCCCGTCGAGATGACCGGTGAAGCGGCGCAGGGAATGGGCGCGCGCGATTTCCTCGCAGGAGGCGCGCGCGAGGTCGAGGCGGGGCAGGAACTCGACCTCGGACACCGGCCTGCCGCGGACGAGCGCGAGGAAATCGGCCATGATCGCCAGGAACATCGCGTTGCGGTCCTGCTCGAACAGCCGTTCGCGGTCGCCGTCGAGAAAGCGCCCGGTGTGGAAGTCGAGCACCCGGCGGCGCTGCGTGCCCGCGATCTCCACCCGGCGGATCGGCACGGGGGCAAGGTAGTCCATCGCGACCGTGCCCTGCACCGGGCCGGCGCGCGCGACCTGGGTCGCCATGTCCACGCCGGGATAGCGGACATGGCCGAGGCTTTCCACGTCGGAGATGACGCCGCCGAACAGGCAGTGCGCCATGTCGAGCTCGTGGCAGAGGTCGAGCAGCACGCCGCCGCCCTCGGGCCGGGCGGCGTAGCTTTCCGCGAAGGTCCAGTTCGCGCGCCACTTCGTCACGTCGTGGCCGATCTCGAAGGTGTAGCGGAAGGCGTCCGAGAGATCCTGCGCGGCCAGGTGCCGGAAGGCCGGGTTGTAGCGCATCATGAAGCCGACCATGCTGCGCTCGAGGATCGGGCCGGCGGCGGCGTAGATCGCCGAGACCTCGTCGGGCTCGGCCGCGAGGGGCTTCTCGATGTAGAGCGGGATGCCTGCGTCGGCCGCCGCCGCGATCAGCTCCAGCCGGATCTGCGTCTCGGTGGCGATCACCGCGGCATCCCAGCCTTCCGCCAGCCGGGCCAGCGCGCCGCCGATGCCGCCTGCGCGCATCGACTGCGCCTCGGCCGCGACGCCGAGGCGGTCGAGGTTCTCGGCGTGGCGCCGCCCGATCGAGCCGGTTCCGATGACAAGCACTCTCATGCCGCCTGCGTAGCGGATGCCCCCGCCTCGGGCAACCGCCGCCCGCCGCGACCCTCGGCGGGGGGCCGCCCGGCGCTGCGCCGCGGCGGAGCTTTGTGTTTCTCGGCCGGGGAAAGTCGTGTAGGCTCAGACCGCGCGCAACCGGGGGGAGAATCCGAATGTGTGCCCAGCGCAGCATGGTCCTCGGCGACCATACCTTCACGACGAGCGGCGAGTATGACGGGCTGATCGGCGGCACCGCCACCGTGGCGCGCGGCGTCGAGCTCACGCTCAGGGGCCTGGTCGGCGGCGACCTGATCGTCGAGCCCGGGGCGATCGTGCGGCTCTGGGCGATCGTCGGCGGGCGCTGCGTGAACCACGGCGGCTCGGTCCTCGAGCAGGTCTGACCGTACGCCTCCGGCGCGGGCTGCCGCCCGGATGATCCAGATCAAGTCGCTTGCGCCCGACGCGGGATACGGCATGGTCAGCCTCCGTCATCCGTCCGCGCCGAGATGAGCACGCTTGCCTTTGTCACCGCCGTTCTGGCCCTGCTTGCCGCGCCGGGCCCGACGAACACGCTGATGTGTCTTGCCGGCGCTGCGGGCGGTCCGGGGCGCGTCCTGCGGCTCCTGCCGGCGGAGCTGCTGGGCTATCTCTCGGCCATCCTCCCGATCGGCTGGGTCGGCGCCCACCTGCTGGCGCAGGCGCCGGTGGCGGCCGCTGTCCTCAAGGTCGTGGCGGCGGCCTGGGTGATGACGCTCGCCATCCGGCTCTGGACGCCGCCCGCGGCCGCGGCGGGCGGCGGTGCGGTCGGGTTCGGGTCGGTCTTCGTGACCACGCTGCTCAACCCCAAGGCGCTCGTCTTCGGCCTGGTGCTGCTGCCGCCGCCCGGCGATCCGGCCTTTGCGGCGCGGCTGGGGCTGTTCTGCCTGATGGTCGCGGGCGTGGCGCTCGCCTGGGGCACGGCCGGCTCGCTCGCGCGGATCGGCGGGAACCTCGCCGGGCGGATGCGCGCGATCCACCGCATCGCCTCGGTCTGGCTCTCGGCCGTCGCCGTCGGCCTCGTCGCGGGCGCGCTCGGCGCCTGAGCGGGGCGGGCTGTTCCAATCCCGCGCGCGATCCTATATCTGGGCGGCCCTTCCGCCCGCACCGGGAACCGCCTGCGAGGACCGCCCGCGATGACCGCCGCCCCGATCACACCGGACGTGACGACCGTTCCGCGCAGGCTGCCCGAGAGCGGCCCGGTGAACCTGGTCGGGCTCACCCGCGAGGGGCTGCGGCAGGCGCTGCTGGCGATCGGCACGCCCGAGGCGCAGGTGCGCATGCGCGTCGGCCAGATCTGGCAGTGGATCTACCACTGGGGCGTGCGCGACTTCGCGGCGATGACGAACCTTGCCAGGGACTACCGCGCGCGGCTGGCCGAGCACTTCGTCATCGCGCTGCCCGAGGTCGTCGCGCGGCAGGTCTCGGCCGACGGCACGCGGAAGTATCTGGTGCGCATCGCCGGCGGCCACGAGGTGGAGACGGTCTACATCCCCGAGGAGGATCGGGGCACGCTCTGCGTCTCCTCGCAGGTCGGCTGCACGCTCACCTGCTCGTTCTGCCACACCGGCACGCAGAAGCTGGTCAGGAACCTGACCGCGGGCGAGATCGTGGGCCAGGTGATGCTGGCGCGCGACGACCTTGGCGAATGGCCGAAGCCCGGCGTGCCGAAGGACGAGACGCGGCTTCTGTCGAACATCGTGCTGATGGGCATGGGCGAGCCGCTCTACAACTTCGAGGCGGTGCGCGACGCCATGCGCATCGTGATGGACGGCGAGGGGATCGCGCTGTCGCGGCGGCGGATCACGCTCTCCACCTCGGGCGTGGTGCCCGAGATCGCCCGCTGCGCGACCGAGATCGGCTGCCTGCTGGCGGTAAGCTTCCACGCCACGACCGACGCGGTGCGCGACCGGCTGGTGCCGATCAACCGGCGCTGGAACATCGCGACGCTGCTCAATGCGCTGCGCGACTATCCGCGGCTGTCGAATTCCGAGCGGATCACCTTCGAATACGTGATGCTCAAGGGCGTGAACGACAGCGACGAGGACGCCCGCCGACTGGTGCAGCTGATCGCCGGCATCCCGGCCAAGATCAACCTGATCCCGTTCAACCCCTGGCCCGGCGCGCCCTACGAGCGGTCGGACTGGGAGCGCATCGAGGCCTTCGCCGACATCGTGCACAAGGCGGGCTATGCCTCGCCCATCCGCACGCCGCGGGGCGAGGACATCATGGCCGCCTGCGGCCAGCTCAGGAGCGCGACCGAGCGGGCCCGGAAGAGCCGCGCCGAGATCGCCGCCGAGGCGGGGCTGGGCTGAGCCGGCCGCGCCGTGGCCCGGCCCTTGCGGGCGGCGGGGGGAAGTGCGAGAGTCGCCCGATGATCCACCCGGCGATCCGAACGGCAGGCGGGCGGGCAGGCGCAGTGGCGCGGCTGCTCGCGGCGATCCTGCTCGTGGTCGCGCTCGCGGTCCCCGGCTGGCAGCGGCCGGCCGCCGCCGCCCCGGCCGCGGGCGGCCTGTCGGCACAGGGCCTGTCGCACGAGGCGGTGCTGCCGGAGGCGGCCGCCGTCCTGCGCGCGGCGCCGGCGGGCGAGACGCCGCTCCGCCCGGCCGCTCCGCCCGCGCTCGTGCCGGCGGCGGGGGCGGTTCCCGCGGCTCCGGCCGCCGGGAGGGTGGCCGCAGCGGCCGACCCCGGCGGGATCCCGCCGGCGCGGCATCCGGTCCGCCCCGGATCGCAGGCACCCCCGGCGCAGGTCTGACCGCGACGCCGCGCCTGCAGGGGGCGGCGCCGGCGACCGGCATCGCGGCCGACCGGCCGCGGCCGCTCGAGGCTGCGCGGGACCGCTCCGCAGGGGTGGCCCGTGCCTCTGCGATCCCATGTTCAGGACCACAACCATGCTCAACAACATCGGCCTTCCGGGCCTTCTTCTCATCGTCGTCGTCACGCTGCTGCTGTTCGGGCGCGGCAAGATCAGCGGTGTCATGGCCGAGCTCGGCAGCGGCATCACCGCCTTCCGCAAGGGCCTGCGCGAGGGCGAGGAGCCCCCGCCGCCGCCGGCCCTTTCCGAGGCGCCCGCCGCGAAGGACGACACGCCATGACCCCGTCCGGCCTGTCGCTGCTGGGCGGGCTGCTTCCGGCGGCCGGCGCGATCGCGCTCGTCGGCGCCGCCCTGCGCGACCGCGCGCGGCGGCCGCGGACCGAACGGCGGTCCGCCGTGCCCATGTCGTTCCCCATCGAGCCGCCCGCCGGGCCTGACCCCCGGCGGGGTGCGCGGCGGGTGCAGGCGCCCCGGCCGCCGGGCGCCTGCCGTGTCTGCGGCACCGAGACGCCCGCCGGCGAGACGACCTGCGCCCGCTGCGCGCGCGAGGCCGCGCCCGGACGCCAGGGCGGCGTGACCACCCTGATGCACTGGGCCGTCTTCGTTGCGATGATGACCGCGATCATCGGCGCGGGCTGCCTCGTCGCGCCCTAGGTGCCGGCCGGGATCTGCGCAGCGATGCGGCCTCCGCGCGGGGGCCGCATCGCGACCCCGTGGCAGCAGATGGCATCCGCCGGTCTGCCGCCTAGCCCACCGCCGCAAGCCGCGCCTTGCTCACCGCCTCGGCCTCGCGGCCGTAGACCTCCTCGTAGTGGTCGAAGCTGGTGGTGAACCAGGCCGTGCCCTGCGTGGCGCCGGCGAGCGCCGTCACCAGATCGTCGAGCGAGGCGGCCGGCAGCAGCGCGCGGAACACGTCCCAGCCGCGCTGGGCGGGGTCGGCCTCGAAGCCGAGCACCTGGCCCTTGAGCGTGCCGAACAGCGGGATGAGCTGGCCGGTGAACACCGAGGGGACATGCACCTCGACCCGTTCGATCCCCTGGAGCAGGACGGGATGCGCCGCCTCCAGCGCCTCGCGCACGGCGGCGCGGCCGGCGGTGCGGAAGGCGTGGTCGGAGGAATCGACCGCATGGTGCTTGCCGTCGGTCAGCGTGACCGCCACGTCGATCACCCGGAAGCCGAGCGGCCCGCGCACGAGGGCGTCCTCAGCCCCGGCCTCGACCGCGGGGATGTAGTTGCGCGGCACCGCGCCGCCCTTCACCGTCTCGTCGAAGGCGAAGCCCTCGCCGCGCGGCCGGGGGGCGAGGGTGATCGCCACCTCGGCGAACTGCCCGGCGCCGCCCGTCTGCTTCTTGTGGCGGTGGCGGACCTCGGCGCGGCCGGTCACCGTCTCGCGCCAGTTGCCGCCCACGGGGCGTTCGGTCACGGGGATGCCGAAGTCCTCGGCGAGGTGCGCCAGCACGCGGCGCAGGTGCATCGGCCCCTGGACGCGGATGATGGCCTCGCCGCCCTCCTCGGCGGTCTCGACCGAGAGCGCGGGGTCCGTCTCCTGCAGGCGGGCGAGGGCTGCGGAGAGGCGCACGTCGTCGCGGTCGTTCTGCGGGACGATGATGCGCCCGAGCACCGGCGGGTGGCCGCGCGCCCAGTCCGGCGCCGGCAGGGCGCCGCCCGGCGTCAGCACCTGGCCGGCGGCCAGATGGTCGGACTTGACCGCAAGCGCGATGTCGCCCTCGCCGAGCGGCGAGGCCGCGCCGCCGCCGCCGGGCGCAAGCAGGCCGCCGATGTTGCCGCCGCCGAGCTGCGTGCCCTGCGCGATCCCGCCCGCGAGCGCGCGCAGGAACGAGACCTTGCCGAGGTGCCTGCGGTTCTGGGCGTGGAACACCACGGCGGCCGGCGCGGGGTCGGCGGAGGCAAGGCGCGCGGCCAGCGCCGCGGGCGGCGGCGCCTCGTGGCGCAGCGCCTTCATCAGCCGCATGATGCCGTTGCGGTGCGATGCCGCCCCGAGCAGCACCGGGATCACCTCGCCGCGGGCGAATTCCCGCGCGGCGATGGCATAGAGCGCCTCGCTCGCGGGGACGCGGTCCTCGATCAGCTCCTCGAGCAGCGTCTCGTCGAAGTCGGCCATGTGCTCGAGCAGCTCGCCCCGGGCCTCGTGCTCGCGCTCGACGAGGTCGGCCGGCAGCTCGACGAGGGTGGAGCTCTGCCCCTCGCGGTAGCGCCAGGCGCGTTCGGAGATCAGGTCCACCGCCCCGACGACCCGGCCGCCCTCGCGGATCGGAACCTGGCGCAGCGCGAGCACGTGCCCGGTGTAGGCCTGCAGCGCGGCGACGATGTCGCGCACCCGCCCTTCGGCGGCATCCATCTTGTTGATGAAGACGAGGGTCGGCGTGCCGGCGGCCTCGAGCGCCCGCAGGTAGGGCGCGGCAAGGACCGCGGCGCCGGGATCGGGCGGCACGACCAGCACCGCGGCATCGGCCGCCATCAGGATCGGCCCGGCCATGCCGGCCCAGTCGGGCCCGCCGGCGAGTTCCAGCGCGGCCCAGTTCTCGCCCATGAAGGGGAAGGTGGTCAGGGTGAGGTGGTCGGCCTCCTCGCGGGCCGAGCCGTGGCCCTCGAGATGCGCGAGCTGCGCGACGAGCGCCGACTTGCCCGCCCCCGCCGGGCCCAGAACCGCGACCGTTCGCATCGGCGTATCCTCCCTGTTCGGTGCCATCCCTGGCGCCGGAGCGGGGAGCCGGACCCCCGCGGTCCGTGCGTCATGGCGCCATCCTCAGCCGTCGCGGCGCCCGCCGTCAACCGCGGGCTGCGGCTCGCGGCCCGGAATCCCGGCACGCCGCTGCCCCGCGCCGGGCCAGCCGTCGATCGCCTCGATCGCCTCGGCCGCGGTCTCGACGTAGCGGAACAGCTCGAGGTCCTCGGGCGCGATGGTGCCGGCCTCGGCCAGCGCCTGCCAGTTCACGATGCGCTCCCAGAACGCCCGCCCGAAGAGCAGCAGCGGGATGCGCTCCATCCGGCCGGTCTGGATCAGGGTGAGGGTCTCGAACAGCTCGTCGAAGGTGCCGAAGCCGCCGGGAAACACCGCGACCGCCTTCGCCCGCAGCAGGAAGTGCATCTTGCGGATGCCGAAGTAGTGGAAGTTGAAGCTGAGCTCGGGGGTGATGTAGCGGTTCGGCGCCTGCTCGTGCGGCAGCACGATGTTGAGCCCGATCGACACCCCGCCCGCCTCGGCCGCGCCGCGGTTGCCCGCCTCCATCACGCCGGGGCCGCCGCCGGTGACGATGACGTGTTCGCGGTGATCGTTCTGCCGCGCGCGCAGGGTCACGAGGCGGGCGAACTCGCGCGCCTCGTCGTAGTAGCGCGACAGCTCCGCCAGGGTCGCGGTCTGCGCGGTGTGGCGCAGCGAGGGCTCGGGGATGCGCGCGCCGCCGAACAGCACCACCGTCGATTTCACCCCGTATTCCGACATCAGGATCTCGGGCTTGAGCAGCTCGAGCTGCAGGCGGACGGGCCGCAGTTCGTCGCGGCAGAGGAAGTCGGGGTCGGCGAAGGCCAGCCGGTAGGAGGGCGAGAGCGCCTGCGGCGTGGCGGGGGTGTGGCGCGCGCTCTCGATGTCCTCGTGCGCCTTGCGGAAGGGGTGGCTCGCCTCGTCGTTCATGCGTCGGCTCCTTGTCGGTTTCCTGGCATCGGGCCTGTCCGGCGGCTGCGGTCGCGGACCGCCCGACGCATCGGGCGCGCCGATCCATTGTGCCCCTGGCCTCTGCCGGCTATAGCCGGTGCCGATCTCTGGCAAGGGGGCCCGCCGATGAACATCGCCGAACTGGAAGCCGCGATCGAGGCCGCGTGGGAGGTGCGCGACACGATCACCCCCGCGACGAAGGGCCCGGCGCGGGATGCGGTCGCGGCCACGCTCGAGGCGCTCGACACCGGCACGCTGCGGGTGGCCGAACGGCAGGCCGACGGCCGCTGGCACGTCAACCAGTGGGCGAAGAAGGCCGTGCTCCTGGGCTTCCGCCTGCGCGACATGGCGCAGCAGTCGGGCGGGCCGCAGGGCGGCAGCTGGTGGGACAAGGTGGACAGCAAGTTCGCCGGCTGGGGCGACAGGGAGTGGAAGGCCGCGGGCTTCCGGGCGGTGCCCAACTGCGTCGTGCGCAAGTCGGCCTACATCGCGCCGGGGGTGGTGCTGATGCCGTCGTTCGTCAACCTCGGCGCCTACGTGGACGAGGGGACGATGGTCGATACCTGGGCGACGGTCGGCTCCTGCGCGCAGATCGGCAAGCGCGTGCACCTCTCGGGCGGCGTCGGCATCGGCGGGGTGCTGGAGCCGATGCAGGCAAGCCCCACGATCATCGAGGACGACTGCTTCATCGGCGCGCGGTCGGAGGTGGTGGAGGGCGTGATCGTGCGCGAGGGGTCGGTCCTCGGCATGGGCGTGTTCATCGGCCAGTCGACGAAGATCGTGGACCGCGAGACCGGCGAGGTGATGTATGGCGAGGTGCCGGCGGGGTCGGTCGTCGTCGCCGGGTCGATGCCGTCGAAGGGCGGCGTCAACCTCTACTGCGCGGTGATCGTCAAGAAGGTGGACGCGAAGACGCGCGCCAAGACCTCGATCAACGAGCTCCTCAGGGACTGACGGGCGCGGGGCAGCCGGTCCCGCGCCGGGGCCGTCGCCGGGCGCGGGCCTGCGCCGCCGGCGCGCGCACGGCCGGCCCGCCGCCGCCCTTGTCCACGAGGACGGAGACGCCGCGCCGCCGGCGCGCGCGCGGCCGGCCCGAACTAACGTCCACCTCCTACACCCTAGCCCTGGCGCCGCCTGCGCGCGCGTGGCCGGCCCTGGCCCCGGCACCGGCCGCGACCGCCCGCGCCGGGCTTCCGGGCAGCGGTCGCCGCGCGGCTCCCGGCGCCCGACGGCTGGCAGCGGGGGAGCGGGCGAGGCCGCGGCGGCCGGGCGCTGCCGAACCCTGCCGGGACGGATGCGCTGGCGCGGATGCCGGTGTCGCCCTTTCTTCCGCGTTGCCCGGTGCGGGCGCGCCCGGCGGGGCGGAACCGGGGGCCGCGCCGGGAACGGCCACCGGGAGGGCCCGCGCCGGCCTCCGGGCGGGAACCGGAAGGTGATCGTCCCGCCCCTGCCGGCGGCGGGCCGCCCGATCTCCCCGAACTCGCCTTCGGGGCGGTCAACACCAGTGGCGCCGGCCTCGGGCTTGCCCATGCCGGGCCCGCGATCCCCGCTGCCGGGTCGCCCGGCTGAGGGGGCATATGCTCGGCGTCCCGCGCCCGGACCCCGGCCGGCGGCGGATCCTGGCCGGCGGTGGCGCGGTGCTGCCCGCGTCCGTGAGCTGCGCGCGGGGCCCAGCCGCAACCGAGGGGCGTTGACAAGCCCCCGCCGTCCGGGCGAGGCGGGACGCGGAGGGCCGGGCGATGACGGAACGGGCAAAGCGGCAGCAGCAGGTCTACACGCTGCTGGTCGAGGTCGGGCGCAAGGCCGGTGACGGCCTGCCCGAGGGGGCGAGCGGCGCGGCGCTGATGTGCTATGCCGCGGGCGTGACCGAGGCCGAGGCGGTGAACGAGACGGTGGCGATCCTGCGCCAGGCCGACCTCGCCCCGCTGGACGTGACCGGGCATGGCACGCTGGAGGAGCGCCTCGCCGCCGGCGAGACGGTGCCGGAGGAGGAGCGCGCCCTGATGCGCCGCGCGCTCGACGAGAACGCCGTCATCGTCGCCCAGATGACGCCCTTCTTCGACGAGCCCGGGTGATGGACGCCCGCCCCTGCCTGTCGTAAGCCGCGGCGCCGGAGGATGCCCCCGATGACCGACCCCGTCGCCCTGACCGCCGCGCTGATCCGCTGCCCCTCGGTCACCCCGCACGAGGGCGGGGCGCTGCGGCTGCTGGAGCAGCTCCTGTCGGAGGCCGGCTTCGAATGCCGCCGCGTCGACCGGGGCCGGGTGAGCAACCTCTTCGCCCGCTGGGGCGCGAAGGGGCATCCGCGCAGCTTCGGCTTCAACGGCCATACCGACGTGGTGCCGGTGGGCGAGGCGAAGGCCTGGTCGCGCGACCCCTTCGGCGGCGAGATCGCCGGCGGCGAGATCTGGGGGCGCGGCGCGGCCGACATGAAGTCGGGCGTGGCCGCCTTCGTCGCGGCGGCGGTGGACTTCGTGCGCGAGACCCCGCCCGAGGGCGCGGTGATCCTGACCATCACCGGCGACGAGGAGGGCGACGCCGAGGACGGCACGCGCGCGCTGCTCGACTGGATGGCGGCCGAGGGCGAGCGGATGGATGTCTGCGTTGTCGGCGAGCCGACCTGCCCCGAGGTCATGGGGCAGATGATGAAGATCGGCCGGCGCGGCTCGCTCACCGCCCGGCTGACGGCGACGGGCGTGCAGGGGCACGCGGCCTATCCCGAGCGGGCGCGCAATCCGGTCCATGCGCTCGCCGCGCTGGTGCACCGGCTCGCCGAGGCGCGGCTCGACGAGGGGACCGACCATTTCGAGCCCTCCACGCTCGCGGTGGTGAGCTTCGACGTGGGCAACGAGGCGTCGAACGTGATCCCCGGCGCGGCGCGGGCCCTGCTCAACATCCGCTTCAACGACCGCCACACCGGCGCCTCGCTGACCGGGTGGCTCAGGGCCGAGGCGGCGGCGGTGGCAGCGGCGACCGGTGTCGGGATCGAGGTTGCGGTGAAGGTTTCGGGCGAGGCGTTCCTGACGCCGCCGGGGCCGCTCTCGGACCTGGTCGCGCGCGCGGTGGAGGCCGAGACCGGCGTCCGGCCCGCGCTGTCCACCTCGGGGGGCACGTCGGACGCCCGCTTCGTCAGGGAGCATTGCCCGGTCGTGGAGTTCGGCCTGGTCGGGCCGACCATGCACAAGGCCGACGAGCGGGTGAAGGTCGATCACATCCGCCAGCTCGCCGCGATCTACCGCCGGATGCTGGCGCTCTACTTCGCCGGCTGAGGCGCGTCCTCGCCGGCCACGTCCTTGTGCACGATCACGTCGGCCTGCGGATAGGCCTCGATGATCGCCCGCCGCAGCGCCGCGCCGATGGCATGGGCCTCGCGCAGGGTCTGGTCGCCGTCGAGCTCGATGTGGATGTTGACGAAGACGGTGGATCCGGCGGTGCGGGTCTTGAGGTCGTGGAAGCCGCGCACGCCCGGCCAGCCCCGGACGATGCGGGCGATGCCCTCGACGATCTCGGGGTCGGCGCGGCGGTCCATCAGCGCGTCCCAGGCGCCGCGGAAGATCGACGCGGCCCCGACCGCCAGCATCAGCGCCGCGCCGAGCGCCACGACGCTGTCCACCTGGTAGAGCCCGTAGCGCGCCGAGACCCAGAGCGAGAGGATCGCGCCGAGGTTGGGCAGCAGGTCGCCGAGATAGTGCAGCGAATCCGCCCGCACCACGCGGCTGCCGGTGCGTGCCGCGACGCGGCGCTGCCAGAGGACGAGGCCCACCGTCAGCAGGACCGACGCGGCCATGACCGCGATGCCGCGGCCCTCGGCGGCAAGCGGGTCGGGCTGGGGCGAGACGAGGCGCGCCCCCGCCGCCCAGGCGATCGCCGCCGCCGAGACGAGGATGAACAGCGACTGGCCGAGCGCGGCCAGATCCTCGGCCGAGGTATGGCCGAAGGCGTGGTCCTCGTCGGCGGGCCGGGCGGCGTAGACCAGCGCGGCGAGGCCGCCGAGCGAGACCATGAGGTCCATCGCGCTGTCGGCGAGCGAGGCCGCCACCGAAAGCGCCCCGGTCTCGCCCAGCGCCCAGAGCTTCAGCCCGACGAGCGTGAGCGCCACGGCCACCGAGGCCGCGCCGGCCGAGAGGTTGAGCGTCGTGTTGCGTGCGGCCATGGGCGTCCGTCGGGCATTGGCAGGAAGGTAAGGGCTCGGGGCGGCGAGGTGAAGGCGCCTCCGGCCCTCAGTCGGCCTGCGCGGGCTCGTCCTCGCCCCAGATCGCGGCGGCCTCGGCCCAGCCCTTCGTGCCGTCCACCGAGATCCGGCACCAGCCGGGCACGCATTCGCCAAGCCGCGCGATCACGCCGGCCTCGGCATAGGCGTTGATCGGCGCCCCCGGCTCCGGGCGGGCCCGGAGCGGGGTCAGGTCCTCCTCGACAAGCACGGTGCGCACGCCCGACAGCAACGTGTAGTGCACCCAGCCGCCGGCCCCGTCGCGGTCGGCCACCCGCCGCCAGTGGGAGTATTCGCCGATCACGCGGAGCGGCATGTCGCGGCGGCGGAACACCCAGTCGATGCGGTGGTCGGTGCCCGGCCCGCGGCGGGCGTTCGCCTCGTCGGCCTTGAGCGAGACGAAGCGCGGCATGGGCAGGTTGGTGACCGGGCCGCGGCCTTCCTCGCCGGCGCGGACCGGCACGGCCGCGAGCGTGGCGAGGAACGCGGGCAGGCAGGCGGCAAGCAGCGCGCGAATCATATCATGTCCCGGAGGATGCCCGTTTCCGCAATCTTGTTGCTCGTCCCTTGCCGCGGGTTCTTGTGCCCGGCTGCTCTATACGCCACTTTGCCATCCCGAACGAGACCCGCAAGGAGGGAGGGGCGGCTTCATGCCCGGACAGCGGCTCAGTGTTGTCGTCACGCGACGGTTGCCCGAGGCCGTGGAGACGCGGATGACCGAGCTCTTCGACGTGGAGCTGCGCCCCGACGACCGGCCGATGTCGCGCGAGGAGCTGGTCGCGGCGATGGCGCGGGCCGACGTGCTGGTGCCGACGATCACCGACCAGATCGACGCGGCGATGCTGGCGCGCGCCGGCGACAAGCTGAAGCTGATCGCGAATTTCGGCGCCGGGTTCGATCACATCGACGTGGCGACCGCGCGGCAGCGCGGCATCCTGGTCTCGAACACGCCCGGCGTGGTCACCGAGGATACCGCCGACATGGCGATCGCGCTGATGCTGGCGGTGATCCGGCGGATCCCCGAGGGGCTGCGCGTGATGCAGGAGGGCACCTGGACCGGCTGGGCGCCGACGGCCTTCCTGGGCGGCCGGGTCGGCGGGCGGCGGCTCGGCATCCTCGGCATGGGCCGCATCGGGCAGGCGGTGGCGCAGCGGGCGCGCGCCTTCGGGATGCAGGTGCACTACCACAACCGCAAGCGGCTGCGCCCCGAGATCGAGGAGGCTCTCGAGGCGACCTACTGGCCGAGCCTCGACCAGATGGTCAGCCGGATCGACATCCTGTCGATCAACTGCCCGCACACGCCCTCGACCTTCCATCTGATGAACGCGCGCCGGCTCAAGCTGATGAAGCCGACCGCGGTGATCGTGAACACCTCGCGCGGCGAGGTGATCGACGAGAATGCGCTGACGCGGATGCTGCGGGCGGGCGAGATCGCCGGCGCCGGGCTCGACGTGTTCGAGCGCGGGCACGACATCAACCCGCGGCTGCGCGAGCTCGACAACGTCGTTCTGCTCCCGCACATGGGCTCGGCCACGGTCGAGGGGCGGATGGAGATGGGCGAGAAGGTCATCCTCAACATCAAGACCTTCGCCGACGGCCACCGGCCGCCCGACCTCGTGGTGCCCTCGATGCTCTGAGCTCAGGCGATCGAGATGTCGTCGGCGAGGGCCGCCGCCATGGTCAGCCGCGCGATGGTCAGCACGTCCCCCTCGCCGAAGTCGAGCACGGTGCCCGCCCGGCTGCTGCGGGCATAGGCCGCGAGGATCTCGTCGAAGCCGAGCTCCGCCCCGCCCCAGAGCCCGGCGTCGAGCATCAGCGTGTCGATGTCATTGGCGAAGTCGGTGATCGTGTCGGCACCCGAGCCGCGGCGGAAGACGAACACGTCCGCCCCCGCGCCGCCGGTCAGCGTGTCGCGGCCGGGGCCGCCGGCAAGGGTGTCGTTGCCGACACCCCCCAGGATCAGATCGTCGCCCGCGCTGCCGTCGATCCGGTCGTCGCCGGCATCGCCGTAGAGGCGGTCGTTGCCGCCGCCGGCCAGGATCAGGTCGTCGCCCGCGCCGCCGTAAACGGTGTCGGCCCCCGCGCCGGGGCCGAAGTCGAACGAGGTGAAGCTGTCGTCACCCGCCCCGAGATACACGAGATCGCGCCCCGTGCCGGCATCGACCGCATCGTTGCCGGCCTCGCCCCAGACCGTGTCGTTGCCGCCGCCGGCCCCGATCGTGTCGTCACCGTCTCCGCCGTGGATGCGGTCGGCGCCGTCGGACAGGCTCTCGCCGGTGGGAAGGTAGAGGTCGTCTCCGGCGCCGAGGTAGGCGATGTCGTTGCCCCGGCCGCCGGCAACGGTGTCGTTGCCCGAGCCGGTGCGTTCGTCGATCAGGTCGTTGCCGTCGCCGGCGTCCACGACATCGTCGCCGGCCTCGCCCAGGATCGTGTCGTTGCCGCCGCCGGCGCGGATCGTGTCGCCACCGCTGCCGCCGTGGATCCTGTCGGCGCCGTCGGCGGTGCCGTGGTCCTCGGCGAGGAACGTGTCCGCGCCATCGCCGAGGAAGGCGGTGTCGCTGCCCGGGCCGCCGATCACGAGGTCGTCGCCCGCACCGCCGGACAGCCGGTCCGCCCCCGCGCCGCCGTCGAGCGTGTCGTCGCCGGCGCCGCCGAGGATGCTGTCATTGCCGCGCATCCCGTGGAGGCGGTTCGCGGCGGCGGTTCCGGTGATCGTGTCGGCCCCGTCGCCGGTGACGGCATTCTCGATCTCGGTATCGGCGCCGATCCGGCCCCACGGGGCGCGGTTCACCGCGATCGCCGCGCCCGGCGCCAGCGAAAGCGCGACCGCCCCCTGGATCGCGGCGAGGTTCAGCCAGTCCGTCCCGCCATTGCGGTCGCGGATCACGCCGTCGCGGCCGGGGTCGAGTGCGGTGACGCGCCGGAAATCGGCGGTGACGTGGTGCACGTCGTCGGGTCCGTGCGGGCGGCCCCGGAAGTCGAGGGTGACCTCGGACACGGTGCCCGAGGCGGTTCCGGCGGGCATCGAGGTCTCGAACGCCAGGCCCCAGGTCCCGGCGGCGAGGATGCCCATCGCGCCGCTGACGCCGAAGGTCCAGCGCAGCCCGTTCTCCAGCAGATCGCCGACCGCCTCGTAGGAGGTGGTGAGCGGGAAGTAGGCCCCGTTCGGCGCGAGCAGCGTCGCAATGAGCGAGGTCTGCGCCGGGAAGGTGGCGGACCAGGTGACCTCGATCGTGACCGATACGTGCTCGACCACGAGCATCGCGTCGACCGCGACCTCGACCAGCGTCCGGTCGAGAGGCGTCGCCGGCAGCGTCCGGACGGAGGTGTCGGAGACGGTGAACGCCTGCTCGTTGGCCGAGGTCCGCGCTTCGCCGTGCATCAGCCGCCAGACCTCGGCCATGCGCACCGCGGCATGGGCATCGAGCCGGCCGAAGCCGTAGTCGATGCCGTGGCCCCGGCCGCCGCCGTTCCAGCTTCCCGCCGACTGGATCCATGCCTGCGAGGCCGGGTCCCAGACCTCGTTGCGGCCGAAGACCATGCTGCCGAGTTCGTTTGCCCCGCCCCGGCCGGCGGCCGAGCCGGTGAGCGCCGCCGAGGTCGCGAGGATCTCGCGCACGTCGCGCCAGCCGAGCCCCGGATCGGCCTCGAGCATCAGGGCGGCGGTGCCCGAGACCAGGGCCGCGGCGCCCGAGGTGCCGCCGAAGGCGCTGGTGTAGTCGCCCGCCGTGCCGGCGCGCGTGCTGTAGCCGCCGGGGCCGGTCAGGTCGGTGGTGACCCCGGCCTCCGGCGCCGAGATGAAGACGTTCGCGCCCCAGTTGCTGTAGAAGGTGACCCCGCCATCGCGGCCGATCGCGCCGACGGTGATCGCCGTGCGGGCCGAGTTGAGGCCGTCGCCCTGCGCGTTGAGGCCCTCGTTCCCGACCGACTTGACCACCACGGTGCCGAGGCCGCCCCGGCCGGTGGCGGCCGCCTCGGCGAAGGCCTCGGCGATCGTCGCCGCGGTGGACCCCGGCGCACCGAGGTTCTGGTAGGGCGCGTAGAGCGGCTCGTAGCCCCAGCTGTTCGACATGACGTGGAAGGCCGATGCGTGGCGCAGCGCGGCGGCCTGCAGCTGGGGGTCGGCGAACTGGATGTCGGACAGGAAGTTGACGCCCGTGATCCGCGCCCCCCAGGCGACGCCGACCCCGCCGAGCCGGTTCCCCGCCTCGGCCGCGATGAGGCCGGCAACCGCGGTGCCGTGCCCGTCGTGGTCCGGCCCGGTCAGGGTCCGCGGGAAGGGGTCGTATTCAACCCCGCCGGACAGGAAGTGGAGCGTGCGGTCATAGTTGGCGTCGAGGTCGGGGTGGGTGTACTGGACGCCGTCGTCGTAGACCGCGACCGTCACCGAGCGCCCGGCATATTCGTCCCAGATGCGGCGGATGTCGCCCATCAGGCCGAAGTGCCACTGCGAGCGGAACAGGGGATCGGCGGGCGTGGCCATCGCCTGGCGCTCCGGTCAGCGGCGGGCGCCGGGCGCGCCGGAGGCGGCAGCCCGCCGGCGGCAGCGCGCAGGCGCCGAGCAACGGATGCCGCTTGTCTTCACGGAACCGGACCCCCCTCCCCCGCGCATCGGTCGCCGAGGCGGGGGGGCGGCGTCAACTCACGAATTGAGCCCGATTGTTTCCGGACCGTGAACGTTGCGTTCCCTCCCGGCGCGACAGGACGCGGTGCAGCAGGGCGAGGAGGGAGTCCGCCTGCGCCTCGGCCGTCTGCACCGCGACGGCGGCGAGGGTCCGGGGCGCGCCGCCGGCGATCTCGTCGGCCGTCGCGCCGATCGCGGCGGCGAGCACCCTGGCCGCCTCCGCCTCGGGGAGGCCGAGGGGAATCTCGCGCACGGCCGGCGTGGGCGGGTGCTCGGCCTGCCCGCCGGGGCCGGTGCGGATCACGCGCAGGCCGCGCGCCAGGGCCTCGCGGACGGCGAGGCCGAAGCTCTCGCGGCAGCGGCTGGGAAAGATGAGCGCGTCGATGCCGCCGTAGAAGGCATCCGCGGTTTCCGGCGCGAAGCGCGGCACGATGCGCCAGGTTCCCGGGAGGCGGTCGAAGGCTTGCGGGCGCCACCAGGGTGTGAGCACGCCGCCATCGGCCACGTCGAAGCGCAGGTCCCGCCGGCCGAGCTGGCGGACGGCGGCGCGCAGGAGGGGCCAGCCCTTCGCCGCGCTGGGGCCGCCGAGGTAGCCGAAGACCGGCGGCCCCGCGCGGCCTGCGCGCGCCGCGGCGAAGTCGGGGCCGGGGGGCAGGATCCCGTTCTCCCACAGCGTGACGGGGCCGGTGCCGCTCGCCTCGCAGAAGGCGGCCGTCGCGCGGCTGGGTGCCGTCCGCAGGTCGGCCAGCCGGGCGAGCTGCGCGAGCTGCGCGCGCCGCGCCGAGGCCGCCCGTCCGGCGCAGGGGGCGCAGGCATCGGCGCCGGCCGCGGGCAGAAGGCAGGGGCCGTGATCGGGGCGCAGGAGGAACTGGCGCGCGCAGACCCACCAGTGGTCGTGGAAGCTGAGCACCGTGGGGATCCCGAGGCCCCTGAGCCCGGGCAGGAGGCCCGCGCCCAGATCCTGCAGGCAGTGCAGGTGGGCGATGTCGGGCGCGAGGCGGGCGGCGAGCGGCAGCACCACCGCCGCCACGGCGGGGTCGTCCTCGGCCGTTGCCGCCGTGCGTCCGGGCGGGAGCGCGACGAAATAGGCATCGACTCCGGGAAAGGGGGTCGTGCGCGACAGCGTGTAGGCGTCGGACCGGCTCCCCGGCCGCGCGGCGATCACGCTCACGCGGTGGCCCCGCCGGGCCAGGGCGGCGGCGGTGCGTTCGGCGACGAGGGTCGCGCCCCCCTGGGAATACGGGCTGAAGTGCACATTGGCGACCAGCACGTGGAGCGGCCCCGGTTCCGGCCGGCCGCCGGGGCCGTGGCCCGCGGGCGGCGGGCTGTCCTGCGGCGCGCAGTCGGGCGCGGCCGGCGGATCGCCGTGCCCGGTCACGACAGCCCCCAGGCGATCAGCGCCGGGTCGGCGGCACCGCCCGCGCAGCCCGATGCTTCCGCTTCGGCCCTGGTGCGGGCCGCGGCGCCGAGGGCCGCGGCCCGGCCCGGCGCCGCCAGGGCCGAGAGCGCGGCCGACCACTCGGCCGGGTTGCGCGCGAGAAGGCCGGTCTCGCCGTCGCGCACCGCGGCGGCAAGGGCGCCCACCGGGCTTGCGATGACCGCCCGCCCGACCGCGGCGGCGGCGAGCGCGGGCGCCGCGCCCCGGAGGCGGTTGTAGGCCGTGTCGGCCAGGGGAACGAGCACCGCGTCGGCGGTGGCGAGGGCGGACAGGCGCTCCTCGCGCGTCCGGCAGGGGATCGGCACGGCGGCGGCGGCGAGGCGGCGTGGCAGCCCGTCCGGAACGGGCCCGGGGATGAGCAGCCGCGCCTCCGGCCGCCGCGCCAGAAGGTCGTCGAGCGCGGACGCGGCGGGGGCGATGTCGCCCTCGGCCGTCTCCGGGCAGAGTGCGAGCGCAAGGCGCAACGGTCCGGGGCGGCGCGGGGCCGCCGCGAGGCGGGCACCGAGGGCGAGATCCGCGGCGCAAGGCCGGTCCGGCGCCAGCCAGACGGGCCGCGGGCAGAGCAGGGCGGCGTGCGCGGCGAGGTCGGGCGTCGCCGTCGACACCGCGTCGGCGGCCGACATGAGCTCGAGCGCGGCGGGCATCGCGCCGACGAGCCTGGCGCCGCCGGGGCCGGGCTGGTCGGCGCAGGCCGTCAGGCTGACCCGGGGCGCGTCGAGGTCGAACAGGACCGGAAGCGACAGCCGGCGCGCCTCGCAGATGAGCGCGGCCGTCGCGGCGCTGCGGCCGCAGCCTGCGAAGACGAGGTGCGTGGCGTCCTGCA
The DNA here is from genome assembly GCA_026419405.1 of Paracoccaceae bacterium. Classification (GTDB taxonomy): domain Bacteria; phylum Pseudomonadota; class Alphaproteobacteria; order Rhodobacterales; family Rhodobacteraceae; genus JANZZL01. The sequence goes on from JANZZL010000031.1 coordinate 90,149, forward strand.
GCGCCGTCGCCGCCGCGGCGGGGTCTTCCGGGCCGACGATCCGGAGCGTGGCGCCGGGCCAGAGCGCGGCCAGCGTCTCGGCTCGCCCGCCCCAGGCGCCGAGTCGGGTGTCGGGCGTGACGGCCACGATGGCGGGCCTGCCCCCGGGGTTCCGCCGTGCGGCGTGGAACGCGCCCCGGCGCGCGAGTTCCAGCCATGCCGCCCCGAGCGGGTGGCCGGGGACGGAGGCCCCCGGCGCGGCGGGCCGATTGAGTTCGCCCGGCGCCCTGCCGAGGAGGTGCCGCCGCGCCCGCGCGAGCGCCTCGCCGACGCCCTCGGCACGGGCGACGGCGAGGAACCTGCCGCCCAGGGCACGGGCGCGCATCAGCGCACCCCGCGCCGGCCGGGCGGACCGCCGCGCCGGGCCGCGGGGCGCCGGGCGTGCGGCGGGCAGGCGCGGTGCGCTCCGGCCCTCATGCCGCGCCGGGCGTGCGGTAGAAGGCGTCGAGCCGCTTGTAGCTTCCCGCAGCCATGAACCCGTCGAAGTCGAAGGCGTCGCGGTTGGGCGTGACCCCCAGCGCGGCGGAAAACTCCTCGAGGAACAGCGCCTTGTCGCGCTCGGCCTTCTCGTAGGAGATCAGGATCGCCGGACAGTTCCTGAGCGCGATGAGGTTCATGTTGCGCTGCTGGCGCAGCAGCCCCTCCTGCACCGCCTGGATCCGCCCCATCGGATGCCAGCGGTTCAGGCCCTGTCCGTTCGCCACGCTGTCGCGGAACACGCAGATCAGGTGGGGGTTGCGCAGGGCGGGCCAGAGCCGGTCGAGGTAGTCGGCGGCGTTCGGGTTCTTCCAGCCCCAGACCGCATGACGGGCGTTGTTGCGCGCGACGGCGGCTGCCATCTCCTCGACGGGGCGGTCGGCGAACTCGGCGCTCTCCTGGTTGTCCTCGTTGATCTCGGCGCCCATCGGGATGCCGAGCGCGCGCATGACGCCGGCCACCATCGTGGTGCCCCCGCGCATGACGCCGAAGACGGCATAGGTCCTCGGCCCCTCGGTGGCCGGCGTGCCCTTCACGATCAGGGCGGATTGGCGTTTCTGCATGGGTCAGGCTCCGATCTCGGTGAGGACGGGTTGCGGCGGCGCGGGCGGAATCGACGGCACGGGCCGCGGCGTGAGGTGGACGAGGTTGCCGGGGGGCGCGGCGGGATCGAGCATGGCGAGGTGCCGGGCCATGTCGGGCAGGACGGGAGGCGCGTCGAAGAAGCGCCGCAGGCGCGCCGGTTCGGCCACCAGCGCGGCGAGCTTGCGGCGGAAGTCGGCCGCGTCGCCGGAGGCGAACACGAAGTCGGGGTGGTCGCGCAGGAACATCCCGAAGCCCACGGTCGAGGAGACGAGCGACGGCGTGCCGAGGCAGAGCAGCTCGCAGGCGACCTGGTTGAACGTCTCGCGCCAGATCGAGGGCACGATGTTGAGATCGGTCGCCCGCGCGATCCGTGCCAGCGCCGCGCGGTCGTAGCCATCGACGATGCGCAAGGCGGCGAAGCGCTGCGCGAGCGGCGCGAGCCGCGCCTTCTGGTGCGGCGTGAGCCGGGCGTAGACCGTGAGCTCGGCCCGCTCCCGCAGCAGCGGCATCTCTGCCGCGGCGAGGGCCTCGGTCAGGAACGGCAGGCCCTTGGAGGGGATGCCGTAGCCGATGAAGCTGAGCCGCACCCGGTCGTGGCGAGGCTTGGCCATGGCGCGGGCGCGCATCACCCCGGGCGCGGCGTGGATGTCGAGCGCGAGCGGCGTGACGCGGATCCGCCGTCGGTCGATGCCGAAGGCCGCGATCGTCTCGGCGACGAGTTCCGACACCGCCCAGTGGGCGTCGAAGCGGTTCAGCAGGTCGCGGTTGACCTCGCGCCAGAGCCGGTAGTCGGCGGCCTCGCGGGCGAGCGCGCTGGCGTCCTCGCCGGCCGGGGGCGGGCCCTCCGCGTCCGGGTCGATCGCCCGGAAGGCGGGCGCGGCCGCAGGGCGGCGCCGCCAGCTGCGGAAGCCGTCCCGGAGCCCGGCCCGCAGGTCGAGCGCGAGGAAGCGAAGCGCGCGGGCCGCCTGGAAGGCCGCCATCGCGAAGCCGAACAGGAAGTTGCCCTGCGGCCGGCCGGCGAGGCCCGTGAGCTCGAGCGCCGTGCCGAGGCGCTGCGCCCGGATCAGCGCCCGGCGGTCCGGCAGGCCGGAGAGGCAGCCGACGCAGCGCGCCCCGCCGGCTTGGTCGCGGCAGTCGGTGGTGTTCTGGTGCAGGAGCTCGATCTGCGGGCACAGCGGCATGTAGTTGTGCCACATGTAGACGAAGCGGGTTCCGGGGAAGCGCTCGCGCAGCGCCAGCACCTCGGACGAGATCCCCTCCATCGAATGGAACACCACGGTGTCGAAGGGCCCCTCGGCGCGCAGGAAGCGCTCGAACAGGCCCGCGATCGCGCGGTCGGTGCGCCACAGCCGGATCGCGGCGAACATGTCGTGCGCCGGCGCCTTCACCGGAGAGTTGAGGATGCGGAAGCTGCGCACCCCGCGATCGGCGAAGGCATTCGGGGTTTCCTCGTAGCGCAGGCGCCGGTCGAACAGGGTGTAGTGCTGGCCCGCGCTCAGCAGCACGTAGCTGTTCCCGTCGCGCCCTGCAGCATGGTCGAGGAGGTTGCGCAGATAGACCGAGACCCCGCCGCCGCGGCCCTGGGCATCGTCGCACTGCGCCCAGTTATAATGCAGTATCCGGGTCGTCACCGTGCGGCCTCCTGTGTGGGGATGCGCTCCACGCCGGGGTGGAGCCGCAGAAGCGGATTGAGAAAGCCCAGACCGCTCAGCCGGAGCGAGCCCTGCACCCAGTAGTCGTTCGCCCTGAGCTGCGAGAGCCGGGCGCGCAGGCGGTCCGGCCGGATCGGACGGGCCACCGGCTGATGCGCGATCGCGCGCATCCCGCGCTGGTGGCGGCAGGCGTTGAGCGCGCGGACCTCCGCCGCCGTCGGCCGTTCCGCAAGGCGGATGAGGCCGCCCCGCAGGATGTCGCGCAGCGTCACGAGGTCGCCCTCGTGGCGCAGGAAGTCGTCGAGGAATGCCGCGGCGCGCCCGACGAGGCGCGCGCGCCGGGCGCGCAGCGCGTCGAGCGGGCCCGCCGCAAGCCCCGGATCCGCGAACAGCGGGGCGATGCCTTCGGCAGAGCGTGCGAAACCTTGCAGCACGCCGCGCGCGGGGTCGACGAAGAACGGCTCGAGCCAGGCGAAGTTCAGCGACGCGCTGAGGCAGGCGCCGTCGCGATGGTCGAGCAGCACGCCGGGGACGAGGTCGATGGCGGGGTGCAGTCGCGGCAGGTTGGCATCGAAATGCCGGTTCGAGGCGAAGAAGCGGAATTCCATCGGGGGGATCTCCCGGCCGCGCCGCGACCTCGCCTCGAGGAGGACGGAGAGCTGCTTCGCCCAGGTGCCGGAGTAGCCGATGTCGGCCAGCACCGGGGCCCTGGCCGCGAACAGCCCCTGCTGCTCAAGATAGCCCGCAACCGTCTCGCGGCGCGATTCGAGCGCGCGGGCGAGGGCCCGGCGGAACGTCGGCCGCTCCATCAGCGCGCGGAACGGCGCCTCGCCGGGCGCGGCCAGCGCCGCGGCAAGCGCGGCGCGCACCGAGCGGCCGCAGGTCGGGAAATCGGCCTCCGACAGGCCATAGAGCGCGAACAGCGCCGCCGTCGAGAAGCCGCCCTCGGTCAGGTAGCAGGTGTCGGAGATCAGGCCATCGGTGCCGCGATCGGGCGCCGCGAGCAGGGCGCCGGTCGCCCGGCTGGTGGCGAGGTCGGCGAGCCGCGCGGCCGGCGCCGCGGTCGGCGTGCCGCACGCCCGCGCTGCCTCGGCGATCTCGCGGAACACCGTGCCGTCGCGGGTCAGGAAGAAGACGTCGCTTGCGCCGCGCCGCTCGGCGGCGGCCAGGGTGTCGGCCACGAAGAGGCCGGCCGCCGGCCCGATCAGGCCGTCGATCATGTCCTCGATCGAGCCGAAGGGCCCGTCGGCCCGGATGCCGTAGCGCCGGGCGATCTGGTCGCGGCGCAGCCGGTCGCCGATGCGAAGCGCGCCGCGGCGGGCAAGCGCGCGGGCGTCCGCCTGCCACTCCGCATTGACGTAGTGCAGGGCGCGCAGGCCCGACCTGCGCGCCATCACGACGTCGCTGTGCCAGTTGTCGCCGAGGTGCAGGATGCGGTCGGGCGCAAGCCCGGTGGCGGCCGCCACCGCGACGAAGAGCCCGCCGCCGGCCTTCGTGAGCCCCACCTCGGCCGAGACGAAGACCTCGTCGATCAGGGGCGCAAGGCCGAGGGCGGCGAGGATCCGGTCGATGGACCGGCGCGGCAGGTACATGTCGGAGGTGACGAGGACCCTGCGGCCCGACGCCCGCACCGCCCGCATCGCCGGAGCCGCCTCGGGGTTCACCGCGAGGTTGCGGATCTCGACCTCGGTCTCGAGTTCGACGAGCCGGCGGGCGATCGCCAGCCGCGACCGGTCTTCGGGGATGAGCGGGGCGAGCGCGCGGTCGAACACGGTCTCGAGCGCGGGCTCGTCGCCCGCGCCGCGGGCCTGCATCTCGCGCTTGAGCGCCTCGGCGCAGAAGCCGCGCGCGCCGAGGATGCGGCGCATCACCCGCGCCCGGTCGCCCGGCACCAGGTCGGCCGCAAGCTCGGCGGTCTTGCGGTGCACCTGCTCGAGGCTGAGGTGCCGGCGCTGCGCCAGCGTGTCGAAGAGGTCGAAGCTGACCGCATCGACATCCGACGCGACGGCCGCGTCGTGCAGGGAGAAGATGTTGTTGGCATCCTTCGGGACCGGTCCGCCGTCGCCGCGAGCCGCCCGGCGCAAGCTGCGTTCGGCCAGGAACCGCCCCACGCCGAGCCTGATCCGCGCCGCGACCATCGCCACTCTCCCGCTGCCCGTTCTGAGCCGGTGGGTTGCGGAGGCCACGGTGACCGGGGCCGCCGCATCCCCGTTGCGGCGACCCTAGGCGCGGCAGGGTTTACAGGAAGCTAAAGTGATCCGCCCAGATCCCGGCGGCATCCACGCCGACGAGAAGGATGCTGTCGTCGCCGTAGCGGATGAGCGTGTCGGCCCCCTGCTGGGTGATGATCAGGTCGGAGAAGCGCAGGCCGGGCACCTCGAAGGCGATCAGGTCGAGGCCCGGCACGAAGTCCATGATGCGGTCGTGGCCGTCGCCGCGCGAGAACACGAAGGTATCGGCCCCGCCCTCGCCCCAGAACTCGTCGTCGCCGCCCCCGGCGTGGATCGTGTCGTTGCCCGCCCCGCCCCAGACCGTGTCGCGGCCGTGGATCCCGCCCTGGGGGTCGTCGAGGAACAGGTCGTTGCCGTCGTTGAGGAAGGCGAGGTCGCGCCCCGCCCCGCCGCGCACCGTGTCGTTGCCCTGACCGCCGTGGATCGTGTCGTAGCCCGCGCCGCCCTCGATCCAGTCGTTGCCCGCGCCACCGAAGAGCGTGTCGTTGCCGCCGCCGCCCCAGATCGTGTCGTTGCCCGCGCCGCCCTCCACCCAGTCGGCGCCGAAGCTGTCGTTCTGCGCCTCGTCGAGGAACACGTCGTCGCCAGCGCCCAGGTAGACCGTATCGCGCCCGAGCCCGCCGCGGATCGTGTCGTTGCCGGCCCCGCCCCAGATCGTGTCGGCCTGGGCGCCGCCGTCGATCGAATCGTCGCCCGCGCCGCCCTCGAGCAGATCCTCTCCGCCGCCGCCGAGGATGGTGTCGTTGCCGCCCGCGCCGAGGACCGTGTCGCGCCCGTCGCCGGCGTCGATCCAGTCGGCGCCCGAGGGTCCCGTCTCGGCGTCGTCGCGGAAGATGTCGTTGCCGGCGCCGAGCGTGATCCAGTCGGCCCCGGTGCCGCCCCAGACGGCATCGTCGCCGTCGCCGGCGTGGATCGTGTCGTTGCCCGCGCCGCCGTCGAGGCTGTTGGCGCCGCGCCCGCCCAGGATCAGGTCGTTGCCGTCGCCGCCGAACATCGTGTCGGCGCCGCTGTCGCCGCGCAAGGTGTCGTCGCCCGCGCCCCCGTCGATCCAGTCGGCGCCGAAGGTATCGTTCTGGACGCTGTCCTCGAACAGGTCGTTGCCATCGCCGAGCCAGATCCGGTCGGGGCCGAAGCCGCCGGACACCGTGTCGTCGCCGGCGCCGCCCAGGATCGTGTCGGCCTGGGCGCCGCCGTCGATGCGGTCGTGCCCCTCGCCGCCCTCGATGATGTCGGCCCCGTCGCCCCCCGAGAGGCTGTCGTCGCCGCCGAGCCCGGCGAGGGTGTCGTTGCCCGCAAGGCCCAGGATCGTGTCGGCGGCGTTGCCGCCGGCGAGCGAATCGGCCGCCGCCGTGCCGGTCAGCAGGAACGGCGCATCGAAGAGGACGAGCGGCGGCCGGTTGGGCCCGGCGATGCCGCCGGGGAAGAGCTGCGCCAGGGTCAGCGGATTGCCCATGGCGGTCACGATCGTCAGCGTCTCGCCGCGGTAGGTGAGGACCGCGCCCGTGCCCGTCGCGGTGAAGCCAAGCTGCGAGGGATGGTAGAGCATCGGCCAGGCCGACAGGTCGAGCCGGTCCACCCCCGGTTCGAAATCCTGGATCGTGTCGGCGGTGCCGTCGGCGGACATCACGAAGATGTCGGCCCCCGTGCCGCCCCAGAGCGTGTCGGAGCCGGCGCCGTCCTTCAGGATGTCGCGCCCGCCCAGGCCGCGAAGCACCTCGCTGCCGGCGCCGCCGAGGATCACGTTGCCCCCGGCATCGCCGCTGATCGTGGCGGCCGCGTCGCCGCCCGCGAGCACCGCGCCGAGCGAGGAGAGCGGCAGCGCGAGGACCGAGAGCCCCGGTTCGGTCTCGGAGGCGACGACGATCTGGAGCTCGGTTCCGACCACGGCGCCGGCGATGGCCGAGACGCTGTCGAGCGTGAGCGCCCCGCTGTCGGCGAGGCTCTGGAGATGGACGAGCGTGCCGTCGCCGAGAAGCGCGAAGAGCGTGATGCCGCCGTCGCGCCCGCCGGCGACGACGAAGGTCCAGCCCCCGGCCTGCACGATGTCGAGCGCGCTCACCCCGGCGAAGCGCGTGTCGAGCGTGTCGATCACGTGGTCGGTCACGGCGAGGCTGCCGTCGGGGCCGACGCGGATCACGCTCAGGCTGGAACTGTTGGCGCCGCCGACCACGGCGAAGGCCTGGCCACCGATCATCGCGGTGTCGATGCAGCTCAGGCCGTCGACGCCGAGCCCCTCCTCCCGCCCCACCCTGCCGGCCTCGGTGAGCTGGCCGCTCGCGGGATCGAACCGGTGCGACATGATCCCGTGCTCGGTTCCCGAGACCGAGAGCAGCACGGGCTGTCCCGCCGGGCTGGCGATGGCGAAGCGGGAGACCTGGGCGAGATAGCGGTTGCCGGCATCGGCCTCGTGATCCACGGCCACGAGGTCGTTGCCGGCGAGGAGTTCGTAGACCCGCACCCCGCCCCCGGCCTCGCCGGCGAAGACGAAGCTGCGTTCCCCGAAGGTGGCGGCACGCAGGGCGGTCGGCGCCGCGCCGAGCAGGCCGCCGGCCGCGCCGAAGGAGACCGGCGCGCCGATCGACCCGCTGGCGGTGATGGCGAAGCCGCCGATGCCGGCGCCGCCCTGGCCGGAGACGACGAGGAGCGTCTGGCCCTGCGGCGCGGCAAGCGACACGCCCGGCCGAAAGAGGCGGTCGCCGATCCCGGTGAGGTCGGCGTGATGGGCGACCAGCGGCGCGAGGCCCTGCCGCAGGGTCAGGCTGACGACGCCGCCGCCGGCGTTCGGCGCCGTGACCGCGAGCAGGCGCGGGCCGGCGGCGGTCTCGACCGTCTCGAAGGCGACGAATGCCTGGTCCTCGGGCAATGACGCCCCTGGCAGGGTTACCCCCGCCGACAGCCATGACATGACTGCACCACCCCGATTTCACACCCGGGCGGAAGCTTGCGGCAGGGGACGTAAACCGGCCGCTAAGGAACGGCCGCGGCGCCGGACGATCTGCGGCGGGGGTTAACGGCCCCTTGCCCCGGGGCCGGGGTGTGCGCGCAGGCCGGGGGCGGGGGTCAGGGGTCGGCCAGCATCAGCATCTCGTGGTGGCGGATGGCCTCTTCCACGTCGTCGTGCCAGGTCAGCCGCCCGGCCTCGAGCACCGCCCCGGCGCTGCAGAGGCGCCGGATCAGCCCCATCGAGTGCGAGACGACGATCACGCCGCTGCTTCCCAGGCGCGCGCGGAACACCGCCTCGCACTTTCGGCGGAAGGCGGCGTCGCCGACCGAGGTGACCTCGTCGACCAGATAGGTGTCGAAGGCGATGCCCATCGACACGCCGAAGGCCAGCCGCGCCCGCATCCCGGCGGAATAGGTCCGCACCGGCAGGTCGAAATGCGGTCCGATCTCGGCGAAGTCCTCCACGAAGGCGCAGAACTCGTCGGTATCGACGCCGTAGACCCGCGCCACGAAGCGGGCGTTCTGGCGGCCGGAGAGGTCGCCGTGGAAGCTGCCCGCGAAGCCGACCGGCCAGGACACCGACCCCGCGACGCGGACCTCGCCCGAGTCGGGCGCCAGGGTTCCCGCGATGAGCCGCAGCAGGCTCGACTTGCCGGCCCCGTTGCGTCCGAGCAGCGCCACCGCGGCCCCCGGCGGGAAGACGGCGCAGATCCCATCGGCGACGACCTTGCGCCCCTGGCCGGAGCGGAAGCTCTTGGAGAGGTTCACGAGCTCGATCATGTGCCCTCAGCGCCGGTCGCGGATCGCGTAGAAGACGAGGACGAGGAGGCTCCAGCCGAGGAACAGCGTCGCGCCGGTCAGGCCGAGGAGCAGCAGCCGCCGGGGGTATTCGGCGCGCTCCGCCCGCGTCGGCGCGACATAGGCGGCAAGGTAGCGCGACTGGCGCTGTGCCCGGGCGAGCGCCGCGTCATGGGCGGCCAGCGCGGCGAGGTAGGACTGCTCGGCGAACTCCAGATCGACCGAGAGCCGCTCGTAATCGGCCACCAGGGACGCATAGGCGGCATCGCCCGCGCCGCCGCCGCCGGCCATGCCGAAACGGCTGCGTTCGGCCGCGATCCGCGCCTCGATCACGGCCACCTTGCGCTCGGCCTGAACCACCCGCTGATCCGTCTCCCGCGTGGTCTCGCGCAGCAGGTCGAGGTCGATGAGCGCCTCGACGAGCTGGCCCTCGAGACTGGCCAGAAGCCCCATCCGGCCCTGGATGTCGGCCGCCGGATCGACGATCTGGGTGCGCGCGCGGAACTCGGTCAGGGCCTGGCGCGCCGCGACGAGGCGGGCGACCGCGCGTTCGAGTTCGGCCCGCGCATAGCGCGTGGCGTCCTCGCGCGCGATCGAGGACATCGCGTTGATCATCGCGGTCGACTCGTCGACGATCGCCTGCGCGATCGCCTGCGCATCGTCCGGCGAGAAGGCCTGCACGCGCAGCTCGATCAACCCGCTCGACCGGTCGTAGAACACCTTCACCATGCGCGGCCAGTAGGCGGTGAGGTCCTCGATCGTCGCGCCGGGCCAGAGCGCGAACACCGGATCCTCGATCCGGCCGAAGGCGCGGCGCAGGTCGATCCGGGCGTCCACGCGCCGCACCATCTCCTGGCTGCGGATGAACTCGTAGAGCACATCGGCATCCGACGTGCCCGATCCCGAAAGGCTGGTGATGCCGCCGAGGATCTCGACCGCGGGGTCGCTCTCCTCGCGGCGGACCGAGAAGCCGGCGTGGCTGGCATACTGGTCGAGGGCGATGGTGAACAGGTAGCGTCCGGCCGCGCCGAGCGGGGCGACCACGCAGAGCAGGAAGGCGAGGAGCATCCCGGCATGGCGCCGCCGCGGCCGGGCCGGGCGGGCCGGCGGGCGGACCGCGAACGGCGCGGGATCCGGCCCGGCAGGCGCCCCGCTCGGCGGGCCGTCAGGCAGCGGCGCGGCGCCGCCGGGGGGCTTGCGGCCGGGGCCGGGGC
>JANZZL010000049.1 GCA_026419405.1 Paracoccaceae bacterium
GGGTTGCGACACCTTGGACGAACGACGCGATGTGGACCCCGGCCACCCGGCGGCAGCATAGCCGCACGGGGCTGCGCTATGCGAGTGACCTGACGGACGACGAATGGCGGATCCTGGAACCGCTGCTGCCTGGCGAGTGCAGATATGGTCGACGTCGGGCATGGCCGCTGCGCGAGATCGCCAACGCCATCTTCTACGTGCTGCGGGCGGGCTGTACCTGGCGCGTGATGCCCGACAGCTTCCCGCCCTGGCGTACGGTCTATCGATGGTTCGTCCGGCTGCGCGATGGTGGACACCGACGGGCGCGGGCTGACGCTCGATAACCACCCGGCCGACATTCAGGACCGTGACGGCGCCCCGCCGCTGATGCGCGCTTCGCGCGGCCGCTGGCCCTTCGTGCAACTCGCCTTCATGGACAGCGGCTACGCCGGGGACCGCGTCGCCAGCGCCACCGCGATCCGCGTCGAGATCGTGCGCAAGCCAAAGGATCAGATCGGCTTCGCCGTCCACGCACGCCGCTGGGTGGTCGAGCGCTTCTTCGCCTGGATCGGCCGAAACCGCCGCCTCGCCAAAGACTTCGAGGCCACCATCGCCTCCGCCAACGCGTTCCTCTACGCCGCCTCCGTCATCATCCTCCTGCGACGCGTCGCACGTTCCGCATGAGATTCGAGACAGACTCTAACGGGCACTGCCGTCGCGCTCGGCCTGGCGCACCCAATTCCAGATCGACTGCGCCGTCGGCTCGAACTCGCGCGAAAGCTCCTCGGGCGTTCGCCCTGATCGGACCAACTCCACCATCTGCCCGCCGGAACTCCGGCGGGTAGGGAACCCTGAATCTCGGCATCTCGGACACCTCCGTCTCAAGCCTCGGGGTGTCCACGAAATCGGGTCAACTCCAACTCCACTTCTCAAACTCGCCCTGAAGTTGACGAAGCCAATTGAAGTGCAGGCGTCTCGGCCTGCGGAATCAGCGGTCAAATTCGGCCGACAGTGGGGAGGCACAGCACCGCCAACAGCCCCGGCGCGTTGTCGGCCAGTGTCAGACTTCCGCCGTAGATCCCAGCGGTTTCATTGACAATGGCAAGCCCGAAGCCCTGGCCCGGTACGCGCTCGTCGAGCCGCAGGCCGTGCACGAGGGCCGCGCCGCGCTGGGCCTCGGGCAACCCGGGACCATCATCGACCACCTCCAGCACGAGCCGGCCTTCCGTCTCGCGTGCTCTCACTGCCACCCAGCTTCGTGCCCATTTGCAGGCATTGTCGAGCAGGTTGCCCGCCATCAGCTCCAGATCCTCGCGATGGCCCGCGAAATCCGGCGCGCCGTCCGCATCAAGTGCGATTTCGATCCCCCGCGCGGCATGGGCGCGCTGCATCAGGAACACGAGGTCCTCGAGCACCGGCCCCACCGGGCAGCGCAGTCCGGGCAGCCCGGCGCCGCCCAGGATGCGCGCGCGCTGGAGGTGGAAGCGGAGATGCGCCGACATCCGCTCCGCTGCCGCCCCGATCACGCCTTCCGGGTCGCGCCCGGGTTCCGCGGCGGCGTTGACGATGGCGGCGAGCGGCGTCTTGAGCTGATGCGCGAGGTCACCCGCCTGGCGCACCGCGCGCTCGGCCATCGCCGCGCGGTTGTCGAGCAGCGCGTTCAGCTCCGCGGTCAGCGTCGCCACCTCGGCGAAGCGCGCCTCGGGCAGGCGGGCGATGCGGCCCGCGCGCATCTGCACGACATCCCGGCGCAGCGCACGCAGCGGCGCGAGCCCGAACCCGATCTGCACCCACACCACCAGACCGAGGACGAGGCCGAGCAGCAGGATGACCAGCATCACCGGCCGGCGCACGGCGCCCAGTTCCTCGTCCAGCGCCGCCGCAGGGGCCGCGACCAGAACCGTCACCGCCGTGCCGCCGCCGGGCACGGTCAGGCCTCGGCGATGGAGGCGCAGCGCCTCCCCGGCCGGGCCTCGCTCCCCGGCCAGCGTGGCGTTCCACAGCGAGCCGGAGACGAGCCGCGCCGCCGCCCCCGGCTCGTCCACCTGCCAGTACCAGCCCGAGAGCGGCTGCTCGAAGCGCGGATCGAGCGGCAGCTCCTCGAGGCGCAGCGCCCCGCCCTCCTCCTCGCGCGAGAGCCCGGCGGCGATGGTGGCGAGCGCGGCTTCCAGCCGCGCGTCGAAGGCGCGCGCCACCGTCGCGCCGAGGATGCCGGCGATGGCGAGCCCAGCCGCCAAGAGCCCCGCCGCGATCGCCGCGACCGAGGCGAGGAACAGCCGCGCGCGCAGCGAGCGGATCACGCGGGCGGCGCGAGGCGCCAACCCTCGCCGCGCAGCGTCTCGATGGCACAGGGCGCGATCTTGCGGCGCAGCCGGCTGACCAGCACCTCCATCGCGTTGAAGTCGCGATCGGCATCGCTGCCATAGAGATGGTCCGAGAGTTCGGTGCGGGAGACGACGCGGCCCTGGTGCAGCATCAAGAAGGCGAGGATGCGCGCCTCGAAGGCGGTGAGCTTCAGCGGCAGCCCCTCCAGTGTGAAGCTTCCGGCCAGCGTGTCGTGCGCGAGCGGCCCGCAGACGATCACCGGGTTCGCATGGCCCGCGGCGCGGCGCGCGAGCGCATGCAGGCGCAGCGCCACCTCCTCGGCGCGGAAAGGCTTGGTCATGTAGTCGTCCGCCCCGGCGCGGAAGCCCGCCACCTTGTCGCCGAAGGCCTCGCGCGCGGTCAGGATCAGCACCGGCAGCGACACCCCTGCCGCACGCCACTCCTTGAGCACCGCGAGCCCGTCCCGCCCCGGCAGGCCGAGATCGAGCACGCAGGCGGCGTAGCGCTCATGCAGGCCGAGATGCAGCGCCTCCTCCCCGTCCGGTGCGTGGTCCACCACGAAGCCGGCGGCGGCGAGCGCGCGGGAGAGTTGCGCGGCGAGCGTCGCGTCGTCCTCGGCGAGCAGCACCCTCACGGCCGGCGCGCCTCGATCATGCCCTGGCCGTCCACGTCGAGCAGCGCGCCATCCACCGCCGAGACGCGGATGCGCAGGATGTCCCCGCGCGGCGTCTGCCAGCGCAGCAGATAGACGATGTCGGCGTTCTCGTGCGCACGGCCGCGCACCACCTCGGCCTCGATCATGCGCCCGAGATAGCGCGCCTCGACGCGGCTGACGATCTCGGGCAGGGGCAGCAGGCCCTGCGCGGGCGCCGGCGCGGCGAGGCAG
>JANZZL010000009.1 GCA_026419405.1 Paracoccaceae bacterium
CCACCGCCCCTTGCCCCGCCGGTTCCATGCGCCATGCTTTCGCACCGAAGCCCCGGAGGCACAAGGCGCATGGCAACCGACCCGATCTGCCCGCTCTGCGACCGGCCCATCCCGGCCGGGGTTCCGGCGAGCCGGCATCACCTGGTGCCGCGGCTGAAGGGCGGCAAGGGCGGCGAGACGGTGCTTCTGCATCACATCTGCCACAGGCAGATCCATGCCACGCTCACCGAGGCCGAACTTGCCCGCAGCCACGCCAGCATCGAGGCGCTCCGGCAGCATCCGCGGATCGCGGCCTTCGTCGCCTGGGTGGCGCGCCGGCCGCCCGGCTTCACCTCGCGCGTGCCGGGGCCGCGTCGCAGGCGGTGAGCGCGCGGGGGGCTCCGCCCCCGTCCCCGCCGGGGGCGGGGACTCCCCCGGCGTATTTGCGACAAGAGGAAGGGGCGGCGCAGGGTCGGGTCAGCGCAGGGCGCGCTTGATCGCCGCGAGGTGGTCGGGCGGTGCGGCGAGCGCGTCGGCGGCGAGGTCAGCGGCCGTCTCGGGCAGCCGTTCGGCGGGAGCGATGCGGTCCACCAGGCCCCAGGCCAGGGCCTCTTCCGTCGTGATCCGCGCGCCGGCCATCAGGATGAGCTTCGCCCGCGCCGGGCCGACCAGGGCGGCGAGGCGCCGGGGGTCGGAGGGCTGGGGCAGGTAGCCAAGCCGCATGACCGGGTAGAAGATCCGGGCGCCCGGCACGGCGATCCGGATGTCGCAGGCCAGCACCATGCCGCAGGCGCCGCCGGCGACCGTGCCGTTGAGCGCGGCGATGGCGAGCCCGGGGAAGGCGGCCACGGCGGCGGAGAGCCGTTCCCAGACCGGGTCGGTGGCGAGCCCCGCGCGCGCCGCCTCGAGGTCGGCCCCGGCCGAGAACACGCGGCCTGCGCCGGTCAGCACGAGCACGCGGTCGCCCTCGTCCCAGGCGGTGGCGGCCGCGTCTGCGAGCTGCGCGAGCATCTCGCGGGTCAGGGCATTGGCCTTTCCGGGCCGGTCGATGGTGAGCGTGCGGACGCCGCCCGAGCGCGTGATGCGGATCACGGGATCAGCCCGATCCGTCGCCGGATCGCCGCGTCGCGCAGCGAGACCTCGGTTCCGGCGAACTCCGCGGCGGCCGGCCCGCAGAGCCACAGCAGCGCCTCGGCGACCCAGGCGGCCGGGATGTGCGCGGCCGGATCGAGCCGGGAGACCGGATTGATGCCCGAGGCGCGGATCGTCCGCTGCATGTCGGTGGCGACGGTTCCGGGCGACAGGCCGATCGCGCGGATGCCCTTGAGGTGCATCTCGTGATGCAGGCAGGCGGTGAGCATCGCCGCCCCGGCCTTCGAGCTGCAGTAGGCGCTCCAGCCCTCGAGGGGCGTATGCGCCGCGCCGGAGCTCACCGTGACGATGATGCCGCCGCCCTGCCGGATCATGCCCGGCAGGACCGCCCGGATCCCGTGCAGCGGGCCCTTGAGATTGATGTCGACGAGGCGCCCCCAGGCCTCCGGGTCCACGGCATCGAGCCCGGCGATCGGCTCGATGACCCCGGCGTTGTTGATCAGCACGTCGATCCCGCCGAACGCGCGCTCCATGGCCGCGACCGCGCCCTCGACGGCGGGCCAGGAGGCGACATCGGCGGGAAGGGCGCAGGCCGTCGGGCCGATCTCGGCCGCGAGGGCCCGGACCGCGGCGGCGTTGCGCGCCAGAAGGCCGACGCGGGCGCCGTGCTCGGCGAAGAGCCGGGCCGTGGCCTCGCCGATCCCGCGGCTTGCGCCCGTGATCAGCACCCGCATGCCCTCGCGTTCCGCCATCCATCCTCCGCTGCCGCCCGGCCGGGCCGGACCCTTGTCGCCTCTTGACCGCAAGACCGCAAGCGCTGAAGACTGCGGCCGCCGCCTTTTCGGAACACGCAGAGGATTCATCATGCCGCGCATTTTCTCCACCGTTTCAGGCGCAGCGATTCTGGTGCTGGCTGCCGCGCCCGGAGCCTGGGCCGATGTCACGCCGAAACAGGTGTGGGACGAGGTGCGGGCGCTGCTGGAAGGCTCAGGGCAGACCGTCACCGTCGGGTCCGAGGCGCAGTCGGGCGGCACCCTGACCGTGCGCGACATCGTCATCGACTTCGCGATGCCCGATGTCACCTCGTCGGCGACGCTGGAACAGCTCCAGTTCGTTGACCGCGGCGATGGAACGGTGGAGATCGTGTTCGCGCCGGAATACCGGGTGGTCAGCCGCAGCGACCCCGGCGTGGGGGAACCCTTCGAAGTGCAGATGCTGATGACCCACTCGGGGCTCGGCATCGTGGTGAGCGGCGACGAGGCGGAGAAGACCTATGACTTCTCGGCCGATGCGGTCACGCTGACGATGACCGGCACGGGCGGAACGGAGGAAGACGCGGCGCCGATCGACCTGCGCCTGGGACTCGGCCCGAACCGCGGCAAGTACGTGGTGCGCACGCAGGAGGCGGGGCGCGCGTTCGAATCGAACGTCGAGGCCGCCTCGGTCGACATCGACGTGTCTTCCGCGGCCGTGCAGGGCGCCGATACCTTCAAGCTGACGATGGCGCTGAAGGACGTGACCTCGACCTCGACCGGGTTCCTTCCCGCAGATGTCACGGTGGAGGACATGCCCGCCGCGCTGCGCGCCGGGCTCCGGGCCAGCGGCACGGTCAGCCACGCCGGCAGCACGACCACGTTCGACGGCACGATGGAGGGCTCGCAGTCGGCCGGCTCGGGCAGTTCCCAGGGCGGGTCCTTCGAGTTCTCCCTCGCGCCCGAAGGCATCCTCTACGGCGGGCGGTCGCGCCAGTCGCAGATGAGCTTCCGCAGCTCCGACGTGCCGCTGCCGGAGATGGCGATGTCGGTCGAGGAATCGGAGTTCCGCCTGGCGATGCCGATCACCGCCTCGGAGGAACCGCAGGACTTCACGCTGCGCACCGCGCTGCGGGGCCTGACGGTCAGCGACAGCATCTGGGCACTGTTCGACCCGATGGGCGCGCTGCCGCGCGACCCCGCGACCCTCGCCGTCGATCTCGGCGGCAAGGCGCGGTGGTTCGTGGACATCCTCGACCCCGAGGCTGCGGCGGCCACGACCGAGGCGCCGGGCGAGGTGAGCGAGCTGAAGCTCGGCGGGCTGGAACTGAAGGTGGCGGGTGCCGAACTGACCGGGTCGGGGGCCTTCACCTTCGACAATACCGACACGACGACCTTCCAGGGCATGCCGAGGCCCGAGGGCTCGGTCGACCTCAAGCTGGTCGGCGGCAACGGGCTGCTCGACAAGCTGGTATCCATGGGGCTTGTCCCCGAGGACCAGGCGACGGGCGCGCGCATGATGCTGGGCCTCTTCGCCCGCCCCGGCGAGGGCGAGGACACGCTGGTCTCGAAGATCGAGGTGAACAAGGAGGGGCAGGTGCTCGCCAACGGGCAGCGCCTGCGCTGATCCCCGCCCCGCTCCTGTCCGCTGCGCGCGCGCCCTTGCGGCGGCGCGGGGGCCGGCTTACCTCCGCCCGGTGGATGCGGGAGCGGAGGTGGCCGGATGACCGACAGGCTTGAGACGCTGACCGAGGCGGCCCTGGACGCGGCGCGTCGGGCGGGCGCCGAGGCTGCCGACGCGCTCGCCATCGAGGCCGCCGCGATCACCATCGATGTCCGCCGGGGCCGGCTGGAACAGGCCGAGCGCGCCGAGGGCACCGACATCGGTCTGCGCGTGCTGGTCGGCAGGCGGCAGGCCTGCGTTGCGGCCTCGGACACGCGTCCCGAGACGCTCGCGGCGCTTGCCGAACGGGCGGTGGCCATGGCCCGCGAGGCGCCCGAGGATCCGACCGTGGGCCTTGCCGAGCCCGGCGACCTGGCCCGGGAATGGGATCTTGCCGCGCTCGATCTCGAGGATCCCGCGGCCGATCCGACGGCTGGCGAACTGGAGGAGGCGGCGCGCAGCGCGGAGGCCGCCGCGCTGGCGCACACCGGGATCAGCCAGGTGGATAGCGCAACCGCCACCTTCAGCCGCCGGCGGCTGCGGATGGCCGCGACCAACGGCTTCCGGGGCGGCTACACCCGCACCAGCCATGCCCTCGGCTGCACCGCCATCACCGGCGAGGGAACGGCCATGGAGCGCGACTGGTGCTGGGAAAGCCGCACCTACCGCGCCGACCTGCCGTCTGCGGCCGAAATCGGCGCCCTCGCCGCCGAGCGCGCGCTGGCCCGCGCCGGGGCACGCAAGCCGCCCACGGGGACCTTCCCGGTGCTCTACGACGAGCGCGTGGCCGACCAGCTGATCGGCCATCTGCTCGGCGCGATCTCGGGCACCGCCGTGGCGCGGGGCGCCTCCTGGCTCAAGGACGCGATGGGCGAGCGGGTGCTGCCGGCGGGTCTGTCGCTGATCGAGGATCCGACGCGCCCGCGCATCTCCGGCTCGCGCCCGTTCGACGCCGAGGGGCTGCCCGCCGTGCCCCGGCCGATCGTCGAGGACGGCGTGCTGGTGCGCTGGCTGCTCGACCTGTCCACCGCGCGCAAGCTCGGCCTCAGCTCGACCGCGAACGCCTACCGCAACGCGGGCTCGCCGCCCTCGCCGGGGGCGGGAAACGTCGCTCTCACCCAGGGCGGACGCAGCCGCGAGGAGCTGATCGCCGCCATGGGCACCGGGCTGCTCGTCACCGCGATGATCGGTTCGACCATCAACCCCACGACGGGCGACTATTCCCGCGGGGCCTCGGGGTTCTGGGTCGAGAACGGCGCCATCGCCTATCCGGTGAACGAATGCACCGTGGCGGGCAACCTGCGCGAGATGCTCGGCCGGATCGTTCCGGCGAACGACGCGCGCGCGCACGAATCGCGGGTGGTGCCGAGCCTGCTTGTCGAGGGCATGACGATTGCCGGGGCCTGACCTCGCGCTGCTGATCGAGGCGGCCGAGGCCGCAGGCAGGATCGCGCGCCGTCACTGGCGTGCCGCGCCGCGGCAGTGGGAGAAGGCCGCCGGCGCCGGCCCCGTGACCGAGGCCGACCTCGCCATCGACCGGATGCTGCGCGAGCGGCTGCTGGCGGCGCGCCCCGATTACGGCTGGCTTTCGGAGGAGAGCGAGGACGACCCGGCGCGCCTCGCGGCCGGCCGGGTGTTCATCGTCGATCCGATCGACGGGACGCGGGCCTTCATCGCCGGCGAGACCGGCTTCGCGCATGCGCTGGCGGTGGTCGAGGAGGGACGGCCCGTCGCGGGCGTGGTCTGCCTTCCGGCCGCCGGAAAGCTCTATGCCGCCGAGCGCGGCCGGGGCGCCACGCTGAACGGCGCGCCGATCCGCACCGGCAGCCGCGCGGCGCTGGCGGGGGCGAGCGTGCTTGCCGCCGGCCACGCGCTGGCGGCGGCCAACTGGCCCAAGGGGCCGCCCGCCGTCGAGCGGCACTTCCGCGCCTCGCTGGCCTGCCGGCTCTGCCTGGTCGCCGAGGGGCGGTTCGACGCGACCCTGACCTTCCGGCCCGCCTGGGAGTGGGACGTGGCCGCCGGCACGCTGATCGCCGAGGAGGCGGGCGCGGTCGCGACCGGGGCACGCGGCGAGCCGCTGGCCTTCAACGCCGATCCGCCGCTGGTGCCGGGGCTTCTGGTCGCGCCGCCCCAGCTGCACGCGGCCTTCCTGCGCCAGCAGGAGGGCTGAGGCCGCCGCCGCGCCAGGCTGTGGCCGCAGGCCTGACGCGGTCAGTCGTCGTCGTCGTCGCTGCCGCGCCGGCCGCCGCGGTATCCGTCGTCGTCGTCGTCGTGGGCGACCGTCCCCCGGCGCGGGCGCCAGCCGTCGTCATCGTCGTCATCCCAGCCGCGGGCGACCTGGCCGGCGCGCGCGGGGTCGTTCAGCAGCAGCAGCAGAGACCGGATCAGCGAGTCGTCCGATTGCGCGAAGGCGGGTGCGGCGGTGCCGGCCGTCAGGCCGATGGCGGCCGCGAGAGCGAGGGAAGTCGTCTTCATGGGTCCGTGTCCTCTCTTGCTGGCGGGTCGGGTCTTCCGGCCCTGGTGCAAGGGGAACGGTCGGGCCTCGGCGCCTATTCCCGCTGCCTCGCGAAGATCCGCCTGTCATCGGCGATCCTCTGCCGGCCGAGGACCCGCAGGAGCAGCCCGCGCCCCCGGACGAGCCAGGGGTAGAGCCGCCGCGCCCGCCGGGGATCGGCAAACATCAGCCGCACGAGTCCGTTGAAGATGCCGCGCGGTGCGGTCAGCACCGCGAGACGGTGCATCGCGGCATCGCCATGGAACACCACGCCGCCCTGCCGCAGGATCATGCCCGCATCGAGATCATGGCCGAGCGCGAGCATCTCGGCGACCTCGGGCGCGCCGGAGCGCGCATCGATCAGGCGCACGGTGCCCACGGCCTCCCGCAGGCGCAGCATCGCCACGTAGGAGGCGCAGAGCGGGCATTCGCCGTCGTAGATGATCTCCACGCCCGTCCGGTCAGGCGGCATCGCTGTTCCTCCACGTCGCCCGCGGTGGAATAACGGCTCCCGTCGCCCGTTATTCCCGCGATCGCAGGCAGCCGACGGGAGGAGACCATGACCGCCACCGATGTCAAAGCCGTTCGATTCCGCGCCATGCGGCAGGCCCTGGCGCGTCCGGTGCCGGCGCAGTCGCTGGCGGTGTTCCGCATGGCCCTCGGCGCGCTGCTGGTCATCGACTGCTGGCGCTTCATCCGGCACGACCGGGTGTTCCGCTACTGGGTGCAGCCCGACTTCCATTTCACCTATCCCGGCTTCGGCTGGGTCGCGCCGCTGCCCGAGCCCTGGATCCACCTCGCCTGGCTCGCGATGGGCGCCTTCGCGGCGCTGGTGATGCTCGGCCTCTTCTACCGCGTCGCGATCGTCGCGCTCACGGTCAGCTTCGGCTACTTCTTCCTGCTCGACCGGGCGGAATACCTCAACCACTTCTACCTGGTCATCCTGTTCCTGATCCTGATGTGCTTCCTTCCGGCGCAGCGCGTCTGGTCGCTCGATGCCTGGCTGCGCCCGCGGCAGGGGGTCAGGACGGTGCCCCATGCCGCGGTGTTCATCCTGCGCGCCCAGATGGAGATCATGCTGGTCTTCGCCGGGCTGGTGAAGATCACGCCCGACTGGCTGGCGGGCGAACCGCTGGGGCTCTGGCTCAGGGCGCAGGCCGACGACTTCGTCTTCGGCTGGCTCTTCCATCACGACGCGGTGATCCTCGCCGGAACCTGGGGCACGATCGCGCTTCACCTGCTCGGCGCGCCGCTTCTGCTGTGGCGGCGCACCCGGCTTGCGGTGTTCCTCGTCTACTGCCTGTTCCACTCGCTGAACGCGATGTTCTTCAACATCGGCATCTTCCCCTGGCTGACCATCGCCGCGACCACGATCTTCTTCGCGCCCGACTGGCCCGGCCGCCTGCTCGCGCGGCTCGGTCTCCCCGCCGGCCCGGCCGCCGTCGCGCCGCCCGCCGGCCCGGCGGCGCATCTGCCCCGCATGGCCCTGGCCGCGATGGCGGTCTGGATCGCCGTCCAGCTCTTCCTGCCGCTGCGCGCGGGGCTGTTCCCGACCGAGGTGCGCTGGAGCGGCGACGGCCATGAGCTTTCCTGGCGGATGCGGATCTACGACCGGGTGGCCGAGGGCCGCTTCATCCTCTCGGTGCCGGGCGGCGAGACCTGGGTGATCGACCCCGAGGATTTCCTGACGCCCCGGCAGGTGGGCAAGATGCTCGTGCGCCCCGACATGATCCACCAGTTCGCCGGGCATCTGGAGCACCTCTGGCGCGCGGCAGGGCATGGCGAAGTGATCGTGCGGGCCGAGATCCGGAAATCGCTGAACGGACGGCCCGCGCAGCTCTTCGTCGATCCGGCGGCCGACCTGACGGCCGTGCCCTTCAACCACTTCGGGCCGGACACTTGGGTGCGCCCGCTCGAGATCCCCGTCTGGGGCGCGCGGGACAACCGGCTCGCCGCGGCGGGCCGGCCGAGCGTCGACGCCGGGCCGGCTATTCTGCCGGCCAGCCGGAGATGGCCTTGACCTCGCAGAAGTCCTCGAGCCCCCAGATGCCGCCCTCGCGGCCGATGCCCGAGGCCTTCATGCCGCCGAAGGGCGAGCCCGCGCCGCGCGACCTGCCGTTCATCTCGACCATGCCCGACCGCAGGCGGCGCGCCAGCCGCACCCGGCGCGCGTCGTCCTGGCTCTGCACGTAGTTCGTGAGGCCATAGGGCGTGTCGTTGGCGATCCGCAGCGCCTCCTCCTCGGTGTCGAAGGGAATGATCGAGAGCACCGGGCCGAAGATCTCCTCGCGGGCGATGGTCATGTCGTTCGACACGTCGGCGAACACGGTGGGGCGCACGAAATAGCCGCGGTTGAAGCCCTCGGGCCGGCCGAGGCCGCCGGCGACCAGCCGCGCGCCCTCGTCGATCCCCTTCTGGATCAGCCCCTGGATCTTGTCGAACTGCGCCTGGCTGACCACCGGGCCGATGTGGCGGCCGCTCTCGTGGGCCGAGCCGACCTCGGTCTTCGCCGCGGTCTCGGCCGCGATCTCCACCGCGCGGTCGTAGATCGACCGTTCCACCAGCATCCGGGTCGGCGCGTTGCAGCTCTGGCCCGAGTTGTTGAAGCAGTGCCGCGTGCCGCGGACCACGGCCTTGTCGTCGGCATCGGCAAAGATCAGGTTCGCCCCCTTGCCGCCCAGTTCCAGATGCACGCGCTTGAGCGTGTCGGCCGCGTTCTTCTGGATCGCGATGCCCGCGCGGGTGGAGCCGGTGAAGCTGATCATGTCCACGTCCGGGTGGCGGGAGAGCTGCGTGCCCACGCCCGCGCCATCGCCGTTGACGAGGTTGAAGACCCCCTTCGGGAAGCCCGCCTCGTCCACGAACTCGGCGAAGAGCAGCGAGGAGAGCGGCGCGATCTCCGAGGGCTTGAGCACCATGGTGCAGCCCACGAGCATCGCCGGGATCACCTTCAGCGTGACCTGGTTCATCGGCCAGTTCCACGGCGTGATCATGCCGACGACGCCGACCGGCTCGTAGATGATCCGGTCGGTCGGGGCGTGCGGCCCGAGCGGGCGTTCGAAGGCGAAGGTCTCGAAGGCCTTGAGGAAGTTCGCGGCGTGCCAGTCGAAGCAGGGCGCCTGCTGCTCGCGCGCCATGTCGATCGGCGCCCCCATCTCGAGGCTGATCGCCCGCGCCATCTCCTCGGACCGGCGCTGGTAGATCGCGAAGAGCTTCTCGACCAGCGCGCGGCGCTCGGCGGGCGGGGTGTCGAAGGCCCAGCCGTCGAAGGCGCGGCGGGCGGCGGCCACGGCGGCATCGGTATCGGCCTGACCGCCCAGCGAGATCACCGCGCAGGGCTCCTCGGTCGAGGGGTCGATGACCTCGAGGTCCCTGGGGGCGGCCGGCGTCACCCAGGCCCCGTCGATGTAGAACTCGCGCCTTTCGATCATCGCTGTCGCCTCCTCCCGTCCTGCGGCGGCACAGTGTCACCGGGGAAGCGGAGTCGCAAGGCGCCGGACCGGAACGGCGTTCCGGGACCTGGGGATCCATCAGGGACGACGTTCCATGTCGGGCGATGGCTGCGCGAGACGGGCCTTTTCGCCGGACACCCCCGTGCAAGCCCGCGCCGCAGGGACTATCTGGGGGGCGGACGTCCTGAAAGGAGACCTGCCATGGGACTTCGCATCAACGACATCGCCCCCGATTTCACCGCCGAGTCGACCGAGGGCACGATCCGCTTCCACGAGTGGATCGGCGACGGCTACGCCATCCTGTTCTCGCACCCGCGCGACTTCACGCCCGTCTGCACCACCGAGTTCGCCGCGGTGGCGCAGCTCGCCAGGGAGTTCGAGGCCCGCAACACCAAGGTGATCGGCGTCTCGGTGGACAGCGTGGAGGATCACCGCAAGTGGAAGGCCGACATCGAGGCCTTCGGCGGCGCCCCGGCCAATTTCCCGATCATCGACGACACCTCGCTTGCCGTCTCGAAGGCCTACGACATGCTGCCGGCCGACTACTACCTGCCGCAGGAGGGGCGCACGCCGCAGCATTCCGCCACGGTGCGCACCGTCTACATCATCGGCCCGGACAGGAAGATCCGCCTGACGATGACCTACCCTATGTCGATCGGGCGCAACTTCGCCGAGATCCTGCGCGCGCTCGATGCCGTGCGGGCGACCGACGGCGTGCCCTTCGCCACGCCGGCGAACTGGGTTCCGGGGCAGGACGTGATCGTCGCGCTGAGCGTGCCGACCGAGGAGGCGCGGCAGCGCTTCCCCGACCTCGACATCAGGCTGCCCTACCTGCGCTTCACCCGGCAGCCGGCCTGAGCCGGGTCGCGCCCGGCCGCCCCGCCCCCTGGACGCGCCCGGTCACGCCGGGCGCGTCCCGCGCCGGGCTTCAGGCGGCATCCTTCGGATAGAGGTAGATCGGCGTGCCCAGCGTCGCGCGGGCGTAGAGGTCCTCGACATGGGCGTTGACCAGCCGCACGCAGCCGTTCGAGACCGCCGTCCCGACCGTCCAGGGTTCGGTCGTGCCGTGGATGCGCAGGAAGGTGTCGCCCTGCTGCGGGGTGAACAGGTAGAGCGCGCGCGAGCCCAGCGGGTTGCCCGGCCCGCCGGGCATCCCGTTGGCCCAGCGCGCATAGGCGCCGGGGTTGCGGGCGATCATCTCCTTCGTGGGCTTCCAGGTCGGCCACTCCTTCTTGGCCCCGAGGTAGAAGCTTCCCGGCTGGTAGAGATCGCCCCGGCCGATGCCGACCTTGTAGCGGATCGCGCGCCGCCTCTCGCCGAGCGTGAAGTAGAGGCTGAAGGTCGAGGGGATCACGTGGATCTCTCCGGCCGCGTGATCCGAGCCGATCCGCACCACCACGGGCGTCCATTCCTCGGGGATGGTCCAGCCCTCGGGCGCCTGCGCCAGGGCCGGCGCGGCCGCGCAGCCGAGTGCGGCACCTGCCGCTGCGATGAAATCGCGACGTCCGAAAGCCATCGTGAACCCCCCAGATCTCCGTCTCGCGGCCGGCCGGTGGCAGCCCGGCGCCGGCCGAATCGCTCCAGCGGGCGGATTATCGCTCACCTTCAGGTGTTTGCGTCCGAGCCTGCCGGACGCCGCCCGGCGCGCGTTGCGCCGCTACATCACCGCCGGGGACGGGTCGGCGGCGGGGCGCGGCCCGAAGGCCTGCCGGGCCGGCGCCGGATGTGGCCGGCACGGAAGACGGGCGCGAGGCTCCGGGAAGGCGCGGCCGGCCGGATCCGGTTCCCGGCCGGCGCGCCTGCGGTCGCCGCTGCGCTGCCCTCGGGCACGGGCGGCACGGCAGGGCGGCGGGTGCGGCGGAGTGCCGGCCCCCGACGCGAGAGGCCCCGGCGTCGCCGCCGGGGCCCCTCGGCCTGCGGAACGGGGAAGCCTCAGGCCTCGGCCTGCTGCTCCTCCTTCTCCTTCACGATCTCCTTCCCGGTCTCCTGATCGACCGCGCGCATCGACAGGCGGACCTTGCCGCGTTCGTCGAAGCCGAGGAGCTTCACCCAGACCTCCTGCCCTTCCTGAAGCGCGTCGGAGGGATGGTTCAGCCGCTTGTTGGTGATCTGGCTGACGTGCACGAGCCCGTCGCGCTTGCCGAAGAAGTTCACGAAGGCGCCGAAGTCCACGAGCTTGACCACCTTGCCGCGGTAGATCTTGCCTTCCTCCGGCTCGGCCACGATCGAGTAGATCATGTCGTAGGCCTTGCGGATCGAATCGGCATTGGCCGAGGCGATCTTGATCACGCCGTCGTCATTGATGTCGACCTTGGCGCCCGAGACCTCGACGATCTCGCGGATCACCTTGCCGCCCGAGCCGATCACCTCGCGGATCTTGTCGGTGGGGATCGTCATGGTCTCGATCCGCGGCGCATGGGCCGAGAACTCGGCGCGGGCGCCCGAGAGCGCCTTGGACATCTCGGCCAGGATGTGCAGCCGCCCTTCCTTGGCCTGCGCCAGCGCCTGCTTCATGATCGCCGGCGTGATGCCGGCCACCTTGATGTCCATCTGGAGCGAGGTGATGCCGTTCGCGGTGCCCGCGACCTTGAAGTCCATGTCGCCGAGGTGGTCCTCGTCGCCGAGGATGTCGGTCAGCACCGCCCAGGAGCCGTCCTCCTCGAGGATCAGGCCCATGGCCACGCCGGCCACCGGCGCCTTGAGCGGCACGCCCGCGTCCATCATCGACAGCGAGGCGCCGCAGACGGTGGCCATCGACGAGGATCCGTTCGACTCGGTGATCTCCGAGACGACGCGGATCGTGTAGGGGAACTCGGTCGGTGCCGGCAGCACCGCCTGCAGCGCCCGCCAGGCCAGCTTGCCGTGGCCGATCTCGCGCCGGCCGGGCGGGCCGAAGCGCCCGACCTCGCCCACCGAATAGGGCGGGAAGTTGTAGTGCAGCAGGAAGTTCGAGCGGAAGTTGCCGTGCAGCGCGTCGATGATCTGCTCGTCCTCGCCTGTGCCGAGCGTTGTGACGACCAGCGCCTGGGTCTCGCCGCGGGTGAAGAGCGCCGAGCCGTGCGTGCGCGGCAGGATGCCGACCTCGGACACGATCGGCCGGACCGTCCTGGTGTCGCGCCCGTCGATCCGCGTGCCGTTCTTCACCACGTCGCCGCGCAGGATCGACGATTCGAGCTTCTTGAAGCAGCTGCCGAGGTTCTCGTCGGCCAGCTCCGCCTCGCTCAGGCCCGCGCGGATCGCCTCGCGCGCCGCGGCGATGGCGTTCACCCGCTCCTGCTTGTCGCGGATCGCGAAGGCGGCGCGCATCTGCGCCTCGCCGAGCGACTTCACCTTCTCGTAGAGCGCCGAGTAGTCCGCCGGCTGGAACTCGAACGGGTCCTTCGCGGCCTCCTCGGCGAGCTCGATGATCAGGTCGATCACCGGCTGCATCTGCGCGTGGCCGAACTCGACGGCGCCAAGCATCTCGTCCTCCGAGAGCTCGTAGGCCTCCGATTCGACCATCATGACGGCGTCCCTCGTGCCCGCGACGACCAGGTCGAGCCGCTGCTCGGGGTTGCTGCGGAGCTGGTCCATGTCGGCCACGTCGGGGTTGAGCACGTACTGCCCGTTCACGAAGCCGACGCGCGCGGCGCCGATCGGGCCCATGAAGGGCACGCCCGAGATGGTCAGCGCCGCCGAGGCGGCGATCATGGCGACGATGTCGGGATCGTTCACGAGGTCGTGGCTCAGGACCGTGCAGATGACCAGCACCTCGTTCTTGAAGCCCTCGACGAACAGCGGCCGGATCGGCCGGTCGATCAGCCGCGAGGTCAGCACCTCCTTCTCGGTCGGACGGCCCTCGCGCTTGAAGAAGCCGCC
Source organism: Paracoccaceae bacterium (assembly GCA_026419405.1). Classification (GTDB taxonomy): domain Bacteria; phylum Pseudomonadota; class Alphaproteobacteria; order Rhodobacterales; family Rhodobacteraceae; genus JANZZL01. The sequence goes on from JANZZL010000009.1 coordinate 13,291, forward strand.
GGGCACCTTGCCCGCGGCATAGTACTTCTCCTGATAGTGGACGGTGAGCGGGAAGAAGTCCTGCCCCGGCTTCGCCTCCTTGGCGAAGGTCACGTTGGCCATGACCGAGGTCTCGCCCAGCGTGGCGATGACCGAGCCGTCGGCCTGGCGGGCGATCTTGCCCGTTTCCAGTGTCAGCGTCTCGCGGCCCCACTGGATCGATTTCTTCACTTCGTTGAACATCTAGCGTTTCCTCAGGGACGGACCCCCTGGTCCGGTCCCGAACATGTGGCGGCCCCATTGCCGCCGCTTCCCCCGATCCTGTGCATGCGCCCCGGGGGCGGGCCTCACGTCTCAGATGGAGCGGGGCCATACAGGAAAAGGGATGTGTTGGGAAGTGGCACGCCGGGGCGGGGCGGCAAGACGCGGCAGCGCGCCGGCGCTTCCGGCCTGCGCCGGCGCCCGCCCCGGGGGCCCTCCGACCCGCCGGGGGCGCGCCGCAGAAGCGAAACGCCCGGACCTTCCGGCCGGGCGTTCGTGGCCTCCGGCGACGGAGCCGGGTTCAGCGGCGCAGGCCGAGCTTCTCGATCAGGGTCTGGTAGCGCCCCTCGTCCTTCCGCTTGAGGTAGTCGAGCAGCTTGCGGCGCTGGGCGACGAGCTTCAGCAGGCCACGGCGCGAGTGGTTGTCCTTCGCGTGGGTCTTGAAGTGCTCGGTCAGCGTGGCGATGCGCGCGGAAAGCACGGCAACCTGGACCTCGGGCGAGCCGGTGTCGCCGGGCTTCGTCGCGTAGTCCTTGATCAGTTTCGCCTTCTCTTCGGCGGTGATCGACATCGGGGTCTCCTTTCCGGAATTCATGGCGCAAGCCGGGATGTCGTCCAGCAGGGCCCGTGGAGCAGACCGCCGGTCGGTCCGGCGGATGAGCGCGTATAGGGGAAAACCCGGCGCGTGGGAAGCCCCGGCCTGAGGGCGGCGTCAGGCCGCCCGCGGAACCGGTTCGAGCTGGATCATGTCGGGGGTGAGCCCCGCCCCGTTCAGCACCACGGCCACCGCCTGTCCGTCGGCAAAGACGATGGCGTTGGCGGCATCCGAGGGATCCGGCGCGACCGCGATCGAGGGCGCCGGCCCCGCCGCCGGGTCGTAGCTCAGCACCAGCCGGTCGGCGGCCGGATCGAAGTCGCCCACGGTCGGGGCCGGCCCTGCGGAGTTCGCGGCGAAGGTGAAGGTATCCGCCCCGTCGCCGCCCATGCCCCAGTCGTCGGCGCCCAGGAAGAGGAGGTCGTCGCCGGCGCCGCCGTTCAGGTAGTCGCGCAGGGTCGCGCACCAGGCCGCGTCGTCGTCGTCGCCGTGGAGCACGTCGTCGCCGGCGTCGCCGTTCAGCACGTCCGATCCCGGCCCGCCGCGCAGCGTGTCGTTGCCCCAGCCGCCGGCGAGCTGGTCGTCTCCCCGGCCGCCGGCGAGGCTGTCCTCGCCCATGCCGCCGAGCAGCGTGTCCACCCCGTCGCCGCCGAAGATCGCATCGTCGTCGAGCCCGCCCTGCAGCAGGTCGGCCCCCGCGCCGCCGATCAGCGTGTCTGCCCCGGCATCGCCCGAAAGCACGTCGTCGCCCGCGCCGCCGAGCAGGATGTCATCATCCTCGCCGCCCCAGAGGCGGTCGTCGCCGGGGCCGCCATGGATCGTGTCGGCTCCGGCGCCGCCGTGGACGTAGTCGTCGCCGTCGCAGGCGCCGATGCGGTCGGCCTCCGCGCCGCCGGCGATGGTGTCGGCGCCGTCGCTGCCCGGCCCGGCCGGGGCGGGGCCGGCCATGGCCTCGGCCGCGGCATCGAGAAGGTCGGTGTCGGCCGGCGGTGCGGACTCATCGATCGCCCCGTCGCCGCCGTCCTCGTCCCCGTCCTCGCCGTCGATGTCGTCGGGGTCGGACAGGAGACCGGTGGCATCGGCGACCGTGGCCACGACGGCAAGGCCGAGGAGGCCCGCGAAGAACGCAAGCATGTTCACCCCCAGTTGCGGAACCAAGGCTCCCGCGCGGCACCACCCGGTGGAAGCCCGCCCAGGATACGGGGCCCCGGCACAGCACCGGTTAACGGCGCGGCAGAATCGCGGGCATTGGTTAACGCGGCAGGTCGGTCTCGTGGCCGGCCTGCCGGAAGAAGGGCAGGAAGCAGTCGAGCACCGCGCCGGGGTTCTCCTCCATGACGAAGTGGCCCGAGACGCAGGAGGCGTCGGAGACCTCGGCGGCCCAGCGCCGCCAGGCCGCCGCCGGATCGCCCGTGCTCGCCGGAAAGCCGCCCTCGGCCCAGAGGAACCTGAGCGGCGCGCGGATCCTCCGCCCCGCGGCGCGGTCGGCCTCGTCGGCGGCGCGGTCGAAGGTGGCCCCGGCGCGGTAGTCGGCGCACATCGCGGCAAGCCGCGCGGGCTCGGCGATCTGCGCGCGGTAGCTCGCCAGCGCCGCCGGCGGGAAGGCGTCGAGCGTCCGTGCCCGCGTCCAGGACGCGAGCGTCCAGTCGAGGAAGCCCACCGGATCGGCGCCGATCAGCCGCTCGGGGAGCGGTGCGGGCTGGGCGAGGAAGGTCCAGTGATAGGCCTTGAGCGCAAGCGCGGCGTTCCAGGCGGCCCAGAAGTCGGCGGTCGGCACGATCTCGATGATGCCGAGCCGCTCCAGCCGGTCGGGATGGTCGAGCGCGAAGCGGTAGGCGACGCGACCGCCCCGGTCGTGGCCGAGGATGGCCGCGCGCTCGATCCCGAGCGCATCCATCAGGCGCAGGATGTCCTCGGCCATCGTGCGCTTGGAATAGGTGCGGTGCGCCGGGTCGTCGGGCGGCGCGTCGCTCCGGCCGTAGCCGCGCAGGTCGGGCGCGAGGGTGCGGAACCGCTCGGCGAAGGCGGGGGCGACCCGGCTCCAGCAGAGCGCGTTCTGCGGAAAGCCGTGCAGCAGGATCAGCGCCGGCCCCTCGCCCCCCTCGTGCAGGTTCAGCGTGATCTGGCCGATGTCGATGCGCCGTTCGGCAAAGCCCTCGATCGCGGACATGGCAGGCCCCCCTCGGTCGCGCCCGCCCAGAGTTGCGCGGCCGGGCCGGCGGGGCAAGCCGCAGCGGCGGAGGGAGCGGACCAGGGCACGGGGCGAAGGTCGCGGCCGAGGTAGAGCGGATGCCGCGGCTCGCCGCCCAGCGTGAGGCCGAGGTGCAGGAGCGGCCGGCCCGAATCGCGCAGCATCCGCGCCACGGCCGCACCGCGCCCGGCCAGCGCGCCATGGGCGCCCCAGGCGCAGAGCACGGCGTCGGCGCGGGCCGCGGCGCGGCGGATCACCGCGTCGTTCCCGGGGCCGACCGGATCCTCCGCCGCCCGCAGGGCACGCGGATCGGTGGCCGCGAGCGCGAAGAGGTTCACCACCGTCAGCCGGCCGAAGCCCAGCGACCGTGCCAGGCCGAGGCACCGCCGCAGCGTGGGGTCGCTGCGCGACTCGGTCGCGGTCGAGGGATTGAGCATCACGGCAAGCAGATGCAGCCCCGAGGCGTTCCAGACCCGGCTCAGCCGGTAGCGGTAGCGCCCGCAGCGGGAGAAGAGCGCCTCGCCGCGCATGCCCGCGGCGCTGCCCTGCCGGCGGATCGTCAGCGGCCCGCGCCGTGCGGCGCCGGCCTCTCCCGCCGGCACGGGATCAGGCATTGAAGACCCGGTCGGGGTGCAGCTCGCCCGCGAGGTAGCGCCCCACGGCGACGGCCCGGCCCTGGAACGAGGCCCAGGCCGTGTCGCCGTAGCCGGCCGTCGCGGCGGACACGGCGCCGGGGTTGCCGTGGCGCAGCCGTGCGGCGCCCTCGGCCGTGGCGGGCAGCTCCGGCAGCCCGGCGAGGCCGGCCTCGAGCGGCAGCAGGAAGGCATCGAGCGCAGGCGTGCGCGCATGACGCTCGATCGTGTCGAGCGCAACCGCACGGTCCACGTCGAACGGGCCCGCCCGGAGCCGCCGGAGCGTCTCGACATGGCCGAGGCAGCCCAGCGCCCGGCCGAGGTCGCGGGCGATGGCGCGCACGTAGCCGCCCTTGCCGCAGACCATCTCGAACTCGGCATGGTCGGGGTCGGGCCGCGCGGTCAGCACCAGCCGCTCGACGAAGAGCGCGCGGGGGGCCAGCGCGACCTCCTCGCCCTCGCGGGCAAGGTCGTAGGCGCGCTCGCCGGCGACCTTCACGGCCGAGTAGCGCGGCGGAACCTGGAGGATCTCGCCGCGGAACCGCGCCAGCGCTGCCTCGATCGCCGCGCGGTCGGGCCGGGCCGCCGAGGTCTGCGTCACGCGGCCCTCGGCGTCGTCGGTGTCGGTCTCGGCGCCGAAGCGCACGGTGAAGCGGTAGGCCTTCGTGGCATCCATCACCCAGGGGATTGTCTTGGTCGCCTCGCCGAGCGCGACCGCCAGAAGCCCGGTCGCCGCCGGATCGAGCGTGCCGGCATGCCCGGCCTTGCGGGCCTCGAAGGCCCAGCGCACCGTGGAGACCACCGCGGTGGAGGTCGGGCCGGCCGGCTTGTCGACCAGCACCCAGCCCGAGATGTCGCGCCCCTTGCGCCCGCGCGCCATGCCGCCCCTCCGAAGGAAAGACCCGCCTGCTAGCGCGCCGCTGGCGGCCGGTCAACCGGGCGGCGCGTCGGCCGCCGCAACGACGCGCCCGACGACCGGGCCCATCGGCAGGCCCGGATCCGACCGGCCGAGTGCTGGGGCATGCAGGCGCGAGATCCGGCCGTCGAGATAGAGCGCGTCGGGGGTGCCGAGGACGTCGCGGAAGAAGCGCGCGAACTGGTGGAAGGTGACCGGGCGGTCCGAGATCGCGAAGAACGCCGTCTGGCCGCCCGCGGCGACGCCCACGCCGTTGCGCACGTGGCGGGACGTGCTGTCGGGCAGGAACCGGGGATGGAGCGCGCCGTCGATCACCAGCATCGGCCCGGACTGGGTGGCATAGCGGCACTCCGGGGCGGCCGCGGCGAATCGGCGCGACTCGATCACCGCGAAGCGGCCCGCACTGATGCAGAAGACGCCGTTCGGCAGCATCCCGAAGTTGCCCGGCCCGGCCGAGGTCACCAGCGCGCCGGAATCGCCCGCGGGTTCGCGGTAGAGCCCGACCGGACGGCGGTCGGGGTGATACATGCCCGCGTTCATGGCGAAGTCGAGCCGCAGCCCCTCGGCGGCGAGCGCCGCATCGATCCGCTCGAAACTGCCGAAGGGCCGGCCGTCGGGGGCCGTCAGGAACAGCCGCAGGTCGTCGCCGGCCCTCGCCTCGCAGACCACGTAGCCGCGCCCCTCGTGGACCCGGTGGGTGCAGTCCGCCGCGGCCTGGGCCGGCAGCAGCGCGGCAAGTGCCGCGGCCAGGTGCCTAGCCGCCGGCGTCATCTGGCGCCCCGAGGTCGCGCCGGACCCGTTCGTCGGCGAACATCCGGCGGCTCTCGTCCATCCGGTCGAATGTCTCGTCGAGCGCGAAGCGCAGGTCGGGCATGAACTTCAGCGCCAGCGTGCGGCCGATCAGCCGCTTGATCTCGCCCTTGTTGCGCCGCAGCGCGGCCAGCGCCTCGACCTTGCCCCGACCGCCGAGCGGCAGGATGTAGACCGTGGCGAGCTTCAGGTCGGGCGAGACGGTGACCTCGCCCACGGTGATCGACAGCCGGCCGAGGTCGGGGTCGTGGACATGGCCGCGCGCCAGAACCTCGGCCAGGGTCCGGCGGATCAGTTCGCCGACCCGGAGCTGGCGTTGCGACGGGCCGGGGCCGGCGGGATGGGTGGATGACGACATGGCACCAATCTAGGCAGCCGGTCGGCGGCTGCAAGCCGCCCTTTGCCTGCGCCGGCCGGTTCGGCTAAAGCGGGCGGGGGTGCGCGGTCGGGACCGGGGGCGGACATGGGTGAATTGCCGGGGATCGTGGTCACGGGCGCGTCGGGCCGGATGGGCCGGATGCTCGTGCGCACCGTCGCCGAGAGCGGCCGGGCGCGGCTGGTCGGCTGCGTCGAGCGGCCCGGTCACCCCTGGGTCGGCCAGGACGTGGGCAGGGCGATGGGTGCGGCCGAGCTCGGGGTGCGCGTCACCGACGATGCGGTCGCGGCGATCGCCGATGCGCAGGCCGTGCTGGACTTCACGGCTCCGGCGGCCACGGTGGAATTCGCCGCCCTCGCCGCCCAGGCCCGCGCGGTGCACGTGATCGGCACCACCGGCCTGTCGCAGGCCGACCTTGCCCGGATCTCGGCCGCGGCGCGCCATGCGGTGATCGTGCGGGCCGGCAACATGAGCCTCGGGGTGAACCTGCTCGTGCAGCTCACCCGGAAGGTGGCGGCCGCGCTCGATGCCGAGTTCGACATCGAGATCGTCGAGGCGCATCACCGCATGAAGGTCGATGCGCCCTCGGGCACTGCGCTGATGCTGGGCGAGGCGGCGGCCGAGGGGCGGGGCCAGAGGCTTGCCGAGGTCGCCGACCGCGGCCGCGACGGCATGACCGGCCCCCGCGGGCCCGGCAGGATCGGCTTCTGCGCGATCCGGGGCGGCGACATCGTGGGCGAGCACGACGTGATCTTCGCCGGTCCGGGCGAACGGATCATCCTGCGCCACGTGGCGACCGACCGCGCGATCTTCGCCCGCGGCGCCCTGCGCGCAGCGCTCTGGGGGCTGGACCGCAAGCCCGGCGAATACGACATGACGGACGTTCTCGGGCTCTGACCCCGGCGCGGTGATCCGCCCCGCGCCCCCGCGCGTAGGTATCGCCGACTGCCGCAGGGGATCTCAGCCGGGGGATGTCACGGCCATGCTGCTCAACCGCGTCCTGCCCGCCCTCGTCTCGACGGTCGTCCTGGCCGGGGCCGCCGATGCCGAGGGCTACGTCAGGATCGCCGATCGCGAGACCTTCCTCGACACCGTGGCCAACCGCGAGCTGCGCTACGGCATGTTCGGGATCGCGCTGCGCGTCCTGCCCGACGGCCGCATCGCCGGCGAGGCGATGGGCTGGGGCGTGACCGGAACCTGGGAATGGCGCGACGGCTACTTCTGCCGCGAGATGGACTGGAGCGGCACGCCGATCCCCCCGAACTGCCAGCTCGTCGAGACCAGCGGCGAGCGGGTGCGCTTCACGGTGGACCGTGGCGCCGGCCGCTCGGCCGCCTTCGCCCTGCGCTAGCCGGCCGGTCAGAAGTCGATCGCGAGGCCCTTGAGCTCCCAGTCGCCGTAGCGGACGGGTTCGGGGCCGTCGCGCCCGCCGAGCTCGACCGGCAGCACCGGGGCAACCGCCCGGCGGCGGCGTTCCTCGGCCTCGGCCAGCGCGCGCCGGGCGGCGGGCGGAAGGTCGGGGCGGTCCTGCGGCGCCGGGCCGTCGTCTGGCATGGGGCCTCTCCTCGTGGCGGCAACTTGTGGCGGCAACGGCCCTGATATACGCCCCGGCAACCGGGCGGCAAGGAGCGGGGCATGGCAGAGGGCGGCATCGCGGCACGGCGGGCGGCGCTGGCGCTTCTCGACCGGGTTCTGGGCGAACGCAGGGCGCTGTCCGAGCTTGCCGGTGAGCGCGGGCCGCTTGCCCGGCTGACCGATCCTGCCGACCGCGCCCGCGCCCAGGGGCTCGCCGCCGACACGCTGCGCCACCTCGGCCGCGCCGACCGCCTTCTCGCCGCCTTCCTGCGGCGGCCGCCGGCCCTGCCGGTGCGCAACATCCTGCGGCTGGCGGCCGTGGAGATGCTGGAGCGCGGCGCGCCGGCACATGCGGTCGTCGATGCGGCGGTGGCGCTCGCCCGGTCGGATCGGCGCACCGCCCATGCGGCCGGGCTGGTCAACGCCGTCCTGCGCCGCGCGGCAGAGGAAGCTGCGTCGTGGGCGGCCCTGCCGCCGCAGCAGCTTCCGGGCTGGCTGCGGGGGCGGCTCCTCTCGGCCTGGGGGGCGAAGGCGGTGGCCGCGATCGAGCGCGCGCATGCCGCGCCCGCCCCGCTCGACCTGACGCCTAAGGATGGCGATGCCGCGGCCCTCGCGGCGCGGGTCGGCGGCACCGTCCTGCCGACCGGCAGCGTGCGCCTGCCGCCGGGGGCCCAGGTGACGGCACTTCCGGGCTATGCCGAGGGCGACTGGTGGGTGCAGGATGCCGCGGCGGCCCTGCCGGTCCGGCTGCTCGGCCCCCGCCCCGGCGAGCGCATCGCCGATCTCTGCGCCGCGCCGGGCGGCAAGACGCTCCAGCTCGCCGCCGCGGGTGCCCGCGTCATCGCCCTCGATGCCTCGGCCGAGCGCATGGAGCGCCTGCGTGCGAACCTCGCGCGCTGCCGTCTGGCCGCCGAGACGGCGGTGGCCGACGCGCTGCACTGGGCGCCGGGGGAACTCTTCGAGGCGATCCTGCTCGATGCGCCCTGCACGGCCACGGGCACCATCCGCCGCCACCCCGACCTGCCCTTCATCCGGTCGGGCACGGAGGTCAAGCCGCTCGCCGAACTCCAGGCCGCGCTGATCGACCGGGCGCTCGCGCTTCTGCGGCCCGGCGGGCGGCTGGTCTTCTGCACCTGCTCGCTGCTGCCCGAGGAGGGCGAACGCCAGGTTGCGGCGGCGCTCGCGCGCCACCCCGGCCTCGCCTGCGTGCCGCGGCTGCCGCCGGGGGCCGATCCCGCCTGGCGCTCGGCCGAGGGCGGGCTGCGGCTGCGGCCCGATGTCTGGCCGGAGGCGGGCGGGCTCGACGGCTTCTACATGGCGCGTCTGGAGCGATCGGGATGAGCCGCCCCGCCGGGGCGGCAACTTCCGGTGGCACCGGCGCCGGGGCTTGGCTAGGATGCCGCCGGGGGCTTACTGGTTGGCAAGAGAACGGACGTCCGAGCGGCACCCGGCGACATGACTGAGGCGATCTCCCCCGACCGCTGGCCCTCGCGCCGCGCGCGCTGGCGCAACGCGTTCCACGCCCGGACCTCGGCCTGGGCGCGGCCGGCCACGGGCTTCGTCGCACAGCCCGAACCCAAGAGCATCGGCAGCCACGCCCGCGGCCGCCAGCTTCTGGCAGGCAACCTGCTCTTCGCCGGCCATCTGGTCGAGGCGCCGGGCGCGCTGCTGTGGGACGTGCCTGCGCCCTCCGCGGCCTTCGAGGCCGAGCGTCAGGGCGGGGCCTGGCTCGACGACCTCGCCGCCGCCGCGCACCCGGCCGCGCGCAGGCTCGCGCAGGCCTGGGTCTTCGGCTGGATCGACCGCTTCGGCCGCGGCGTCGGGCCCGGCTGGACACCCGAGCTGGCCGCAAGGCGCCTGATCCGCTGGATCAACCACGCGCCCTTCCTGCTTGCCGGCCGCGACGCGGCAGGACGGCAGGCGCTGTTCCGCACCCTGACCCACCAGACCGTCTACCTCTCGCGGACCTGGGCCGAGGCGCGGCACGGACTGCCCCGGTTCGAGGCGCTGGCCGGACTGATCTGCGCCGGCCTGGCGCTGGAGGGGCTCGAGGCGCGGGCCGCCCCGGCGATCGACGCGCTGGCGCAGGAATGCGACCGCTCGATCGACCACGACGGCGGCATTCCCACGCGCAACCCCGAGGAACTGCTCGAGGTCCTGACGCTGCTGACCTGGGCCAATGCGGCGATCACCGGATCGGGCCGGCCCACCCCCCGGGCGTTGACCGAGGCGCTCGAGCGCGTCGTGCCCACCCTGCGGGCGCTGCGCCACGCCGACGGCGGGCTCGCCCGGTTCCACGGCGGCGGCCGCGGCGCGGACGGCCGGCTCGAGGCCGCGCTCGCCGCCTCGGGGGTGCGCACGCCGCCGCGCCACGGGCTGGCGATGGGCTACGCCCGGCTTGCCGCGGCGCGCACCACGGTGATCGTCGATGCCGCCCCGCCGCCGATCCGCGCCGCCTCGATGAACGCCCATGCCTCGGCGCTGGCCTTCGAACTCACCTCCGGCCGCCGGCCGCTGATCGTGAACTGCGGCTCGGGCGTGACCTTCGGCGAGGAATGGCGCCGCGCCGGGCGCGCCACGCCGTCGCACTCCGCGCTCTGCATCGAGGGCTATTCCTCGGGCCGGCTCGGCCCGCGCGGCCCCGAGGGCGAGCCGCTGGTCGAGGGGCCGGGCGATGTCTGGGTGGACCGTTCCGAGGGCGGCGGCGAGATCCGCCTGTCGCTGAGCCACGATGCCTGGGTCGCCACCCACGGCCTGACCTGCTTCCGCGAACTCGCGCTGACCGAGGACGGCCGCGCGCTCAACGGCGAGGATTCGCTCACCGCGGTCTCGCCCGAGGAGCGGCGGATGTTCGACTACGCGATGGACGAGGTGAAGCTGGGCGGCATCCCCTACCAGGTGCGCTTCCATCTGCACCCCGATGCGGACCCCGAGCTGGACCTGGGCGGGACCGCCGTCTCGATCGCGCTGCGCTCGGGCGAGATGTGGATCTTCCGGCACGACGGAACGGGCGACCTCTCGCTCGAGCCCTCCGTCTATCTCGAGCGGGGGCGGCTCAAGCCGCGGCCGACCCAGGCGATCGTGCTTTCGGCGCGGGTGATCGACTACACCGGCAGCGTGAGCTGGACGCTGGCGAAGGCGCTCGATACACCCTCGAACCTGCGCGACCTCGAGATGGCCGAACCCGAAGTCGAGGCCTGACGCCGAAAGGATTGCCGAATGACCGACGCCGTCGCCCTGCGCCGGGCGCTGATCTCCGTTTCCGACAAGACCGGGCTTGCCGACCTGGCCCGATCTCTCGCCGCGCGCGGGGTCGAACTCGTCTCCACCGGCGGAACGGCGCAGGCCCTGCGCGCCGCCGGGCTCGCCGTGCGCGACGTGGCCGAGGTGACGGGTTTCCCCGAGATGATGGACGGCCGGGTCAAGACGCTGCACCCGATGATCCACGGCGGCCTGCTGGCGCTGCGCGACGATCCGGGGCACGTGGCGGCGATGGCGGCGCACGGGATCGGCGCGATCGACCTGCTCGTGGTCAACCTCTACCCGTTCGAGGCGACCGTGGCGCGCGGCGCGCCCTTCGCCGAGGCGGTCGAGAACATCGACATCGGGGGGCCCGCGATGATCCGCGCCGCGGCAAAGAACCACGCCTTCGTGGCCGTCGTGGTGGACCCCGAGGATTACCCCGCGCTGCTCGCCGAGCTGGAGGCCAACGCCGGGGCGACGACCCTTGCCTTCCGCCGCCGGCTGGCGCTGACTGCCTTCGCGCGCACCGCGGCCTACGACGCCGCGGTGTCGGGCTGGCTGGCCGCGGAACTGGGCGAGACCGCGCCGCGGCGGCGCGCCTTCGCCGGAACGCTCGCCCAGAGGCTCCGCTACGGCGAGAACCCGCACCAGTCCGCCGCCTTCTACCGCGACGGCAGCGCCCGGCCCGGCGTCGCCACCGCAAGGCAGTGGCAGGGCAAGGAACTCTCCTACAACAACATCAACGATACCGACGCCGCCTTCGAGCTGGTTGCCGAATTCGCGCCCGAGGAGGGGCCGGCCTGCGCCATCATCAAGCACGCCAACCCCTGCGGCGTGGCCACCGGCGCGACGCTGGCCGAGGCCTACCGCCGCGCCTACGACTGCGACCGCACCTCGGCCTTCGGCGGGATCGTGGCGCTGAACCGGCGGCTCGATGCCGAGACGGCGCGGGCGATCTGCGAGATCTTCACCGAGGTCGTGATCGCGCCCGATGCCGATGACGAGGCGAAGGCCGTGTTCGCCGAGCGGCGCAACCTGAGGCTGCTGACCACGGGCGGCCTGCCCGACCCGGCGGCGCCGGGGCTCGCCTTCCGGCAGGTCGCCGGCGGCTTCCTCGTGCAGGACCGCGACAGCGGCCGGCTCGGCCCGGGCGAGCTGAAGGTGGTCACGCGGCGCGCACCCACGGCGGCCGAACTCGCCGACATGCGCTTCGCCTGGCGCGTGGCCAAGCACGTCAAGTCGAACGCCATCGTCTACGCCAGGGGCGGCGCCACCGTGGGCATCGGCGCAGGGCAGATGAGCCGGGTCGACTCGACCCGCATCGCCGCGCGCAAGGCGCTCGACATGGCCGAGGCGCTGGGCCTGACCGAGCCGCCGACGCGGGGCGCGGCGGTGGCCTCGGACGCCTTCTTCCCCTTCCCCGACGGCCTGCTGGCCGCGGCCGAGGCGGGGGCGACGGCGGTGATCCAGCCCGGCGGATCGGTGCGCGATGCGGAGGTGATCGCGGCGGCGGATGCCGCCGGGATCGCCATGGTGTTCACCGGCATGCGCCATTTCCGGCACTAGGGGCGCGGGCGGATGCGCATCCTGATCCCGGTCGCCCTTGCCGTGTTCCTGCTGGACCAGGCGACGAAATACCTCGTCGTGCACGTGCTGCGGCTCGACCAGAGGCTCGCCATCGACGTCTGGCCGCCCTTCTTCAACCTCCGCATGGCCTGGAACGAGGGCATCAACTTCGGCCTCGCCGCCGGCGGCGGGGCCACCCGCTGGGTGCTGATCGCCGTGGCGCTCGCCATCTCGGCCTGGGTGATCGTCTGGGTGATGCGCTCCGGCCGACGCAGGAAGCCGTCCGTCCTCGTCGCGGCGGGCCTGCTCGTCGGCGGCGCGATCGGCAACGTGGTGGACCGGCTGCTCTACGGCGCGGTTGCCGACTTCATCAACATGTCCTGCTGCGGCATCCGCAACCCCTATGCGTTCAACGTGGCCGACGTGGCGATCTTCCTCGGCGCCGTCGGCCTCGTGTTCCTGATCGAAGGGCGGGAGAAGACCCCGTGACGCGCCCGCGGGATTGGGCTAAACGGGAACGCGACGGGTCGCGGAAGGACGGGCGGAGAACGATGCGGGGCGCACCGAAGGCGATGCTTCTGGCCGCGGCGGCCCTGCTGGCGGCCTGCGGCCGGGGCGACCGGGAGCCGCAGCTTCTCAACATCCGGTCCGAAACGCCCGACGAGTTCTCGATCCTGCCCACCCGGCCGCTGGAACAGCCGCCGGACTATGCCAGCCTGCCCGAGCCGACACCGGGCGGCCGCAACCTCGTCGATCCGACCCCGAAGGAGGATGCCGTCGCCGTGCTCGGCGGCAATCCGGCCGCGCTTGCGCGGACGGGGATCCCGGCGGGCGATGCGGCGCTGGTCGCGCATGCGGGGCGCTTCGGCGTCTCGCCCGCGATCCGGCCCGAGCTCGCCCAGGCGGACCTCGAGTATCGCCGCCGCAACGACGGGCGCCTGCTCGAGCGGCTGTTCAACGTCAACGTCTACTTCCGGGCCTATGCGCCGCTCAGCCTCGACCAGCACGCCGAGCTGGAACGCTGGCGGCAGCTCGGCGTGCGCACGCCTTCCGCCCCGCCCGATCCCGAAATCGAGTACTGAGGCTGCTCACATCCGCGCCAGCGCGGGTTGAAGCGCATCGCGGCCCGCGTATCTCTGCGCGGAGCCGCCCGCCGAACCGCCCCGAGAGGTGCCCATGTCCGTCCGCCCGCTCGCCTTCGCCCTGACGCTCCTCGCGCTGCCGGCGGCGGCGGGAGAGGTGACGAGCTTCACCCTCGACAACGGGCTCGAGGCGGTGGTCATCGAGAACCACCGCGCCCCGGTCGTGGTGCACATGGTGTGGTACCGGATCGGCGCGGCCGACGAGCCGCCGGGCAAGTCGGGGATCGCGCATTTCCTGGAACACCTGATGTTCAAGGGCACCGACGACCGCGCGGCCGGCGAGTTCTCGCAGATCGTCGAGCTGAACGGCGGGTCGGACAACGCCTTCACGAGCCGCGACTACACCGGCTATTTCCAGCGCGTCGCCGCGGACCGGCTGGGCCTGATGATGGAGCTCGAGGCCGACCGGATGCGCGACCTGGCGATGACCGAGGACGACGTGGCCACCGAGCGCGCCGTGATCCTCGAGGAGCGCAACCAGCGCGTCGAGAACGACCCCGGCGCCCTGTTCACCGAACAGCGCATGGCCGCGCAGTATCTCAACCATCCCTACGGCATCCCGATCATCGGCTGGCGGCACGAGATGGAAGGGCTGACGCGCGAGGACGCGCTCGACTTCTACCGCCGCTTCTACGCGCCGAACAATGCCGTCCTCGTCGTGGCGGGCGACGTGGAGCCCGAGGAGGTGCGCCGCCTGGCCGAGCTGCATTACGGGCCGATCGAACCCTCGCCGGGCATCGCCGAACGGGTCCGCCCCGCCGAGCCGCCGCAGATCGCCGAACGGCGCGTGGTGATGACCGACCCGCGCGTGGCGCAGCCCTATGTCCTTCGCACATACCTCGCGCCCGAGCGCGACGCCGGCGCGCAGCAGGAGGCGGCGGCCCTGACCTACCTTGCCGAGATCCTCGGCGGCGGCACCACGTCGGTCCTGGCCCGCAAGCTCCAGTTCGAGACGCCGCTCGCGGTCTACACCACGGCCTTCTACGACGGGGTGTCCTACGACGACACGACCTTCGGGCTGGCGGTGGTGCCGGCCCCCGGAACCGGCCTCGCCGAGGCCGAGGCGGCGATGGACGCGGCGATCGCCGACTTCCTGGCCACGGGGATCGACGACGCCCAGTTCGAGCGCATCCGCTTCCGCATCCGCGCCGCGCAGGTCTACGCCCAGGACGACATCCAGGGCCTCGCCCGCCGCTACGGCGAGGGGCTGACCTCGGGCCTGACGCTTGCCGACATCGAGGCCTGGCCCGAGGTGCTCGATGCCGTGACGAAGGAGGACGTGATGGCCGCGGCCGAACGGCTGTTCGACCGCCGCCGCGCGGTGACCGGCTGGCTGAGCGGCGACGAGGCGGCACGGGCGGCGCCCGCGCCGGCCGCGGCACCGGCACCGGCACCGGCACCGGCGGATGGCGGCGACGAGGAGGCGATGCAATGATCCGAGCGCTTCTGGCGGCGGCCCTCGCGGCCGTCCTCGCCCTTCCCGTCCGGGCGGCGGTCGAGATCCAGGAGGTGACCTCGCCCGGCGGGATCACCGCCTGGCTGGTCGAGGAACACTCGATCCCCTTCGTCGCCCTCGACATCCGCTTCAAGGGCGGCACCAGCCTCGATGCGCCGGGCAAGCGCGGGGCGATCAACCTGATGACCGCGCTGCTCGAGGAAGGCGCGGCCGAACGCGACGCGCAGGGCTTCGCGGCCGAGGCCGAGGCGCTGGCCGCGCGCTTCCGGTTCGAGGCCTACGACGACACGATCCTGGTTTCGGCCTCGGTGCTGACCGAGAACCGCGAGGCCGCGCTCGAGCTGCTGCGCACCGCGCTCGTCGCGCCGCGCTTCGACCCCGACGCCGTGGAGCGGGTCCGCGCCCAGGTGATCGCGAACATCCGGTCGGACGCCACCGACCCCAATGCGATCGCCGGCCGCCGCTTCGACGAGATCGCCTTCGGCGACCATCCCTATGCCACCTCCGGCGACGGCACGATCGAGAGCGTGACCGCCCTGACGCGCGACGACCTGATCGCGGCCAAGGACCGGGTGATGGCGCGCGACCGGGTCTTCGTGGGCGCGGTGGGCGACATCACCGCCGGGGAGCTCGGCGCGCTGCTCGACCGGCTGCTCGGCGATCTGCCGCAGACCGGCGCGCCGATGCCGGAGCGCGCCGAGGTGACGCTGACCGGCGGGGTGCACGTGGTCGATTTCGACACGCCGCAGTCGGTCGTCGTCTTCGGCCAGAAGGGGATCGGCCGCTTCGACCCCGACTTCTTCCCCGCCTTCGTGCTCGACCAGATCCTCGGCGGCTCGGGCTTCGGCTCCCGCCTGATGACCGAGGTGCGCGAGAAGCGCGGGCTGACCTACGGCATCGGCACCTATCTCGCCAACTTCAACCTGGCCGACCTCTACCTCGGCCAGTTCGCCTCGGCGAACGACCGCGTGGCCGAGGCGATCGGGGTCGTCCGGGCCGAATGGGCGCGCGCCGTCGAGGGCGTGACGGCCGAGGAGCTGGAACGCGCCAAGACCTACCTCACCGGCGCCTATCCGCTGCGCTTCGACGGCAACGCCACGATCGCCGGTCTTCTCTCGGGGATGCAGTCCGAGGGACTGCCCATCGACTATGTCGAGAACCGCAATGCCTATATCGAGGCGGTGACGCTCGAGGACGTGCGCCGCGTCGCCGCCCGCCTGCTTGACCCCGAGGCGCTGACCTTCGTGGTCGTCGGCCGGCCCGAGGGGCTTGAGGCGGGCGATCCGGCGAACTGATCCGGCGGACTCCGCTTGCCCGACTCGGGGTAGCGCTGCTACAGCTTGCGGTATGCGCCCCGAAAACCTCAAGATGGAGGGTGGCCTCCCTCCCGCGCGGCCGGTGATCCGTCAGCTCGACGAAGCCGCGATCAACCGGATCGCGGCGGGCGAGGTGGTGGAGCGGCCGGCCTCGGCGGTGAAGGAGCTGGTGGAGAACGCGCTCGACGCCGGGGCGCGGCGCATCGACATCGCCCAGGCCGCGGGCGGCAAGGTGCTGGTCCGCGTCGCCGACGACGGCTGCGGCATGACCGCAGAGGACCTGCCGCTGGCGCTTGCCCGCCATGCGACCTCGAAGATCGACGGCTCCGACCTGCTCGACATCCGCACCTTCGGCTTCCGCGGCGAGGCGCTGCCCTCGCTCGGCGCCGTCGGGCGGCTCTCGATCACCTCCCGCGCGCCGGGGGCCGAGGCGGCCTGCATCACGGTCGAGGGCGGGCGGATGGGGCCGGTGCGCCCCGCGGCCCTGACGCGCGGGACGGTGGTCGAGCTGCGCGACCTGTTCTTCGCCACGCCGGCCCGCCTGAGGTTCCTCCGTTCGGACCGGGCCGAGGCCCAGGCCATCGCCGAGACGGTGCGGCGCCTGGCGCTCGCCGAACCGGCGGTGGGCTTCGCCCTGCGCGACGTGACCGAGGGCGGCGAGGGGCGGGTCGTGTTCCGGGTGGAGCCGGAGACGGGCGACCCCGTCGCCGCGCTGCACGGCCGCGTGGCCTGCGTTCTGGGCGAGGATTTCGCCGGCAACGCCCTGCCGATCGAGGCCGAGCGCGACGGCTTCCGGCTGACCGGCTTCGCCGCGCTGCCGACCTACTCGCGCGGGGCGGCGGTGGCGCAGCACGTCTTCGTCAACGGCCGCCCGGTGCGGGACCGTCTCCTCCTCGGGGCACTGCGCGCGGCCTATGCCGATGTCCTCGCCCGCGACCGGCACCCCGCGGCGGTCCTGTTCCTCGACTGCGATCCGCATGCGGTGGATGTCAACGTGCACCCCGCCAAGGCCGAGGTGCGCTTCCGCGATCCGGCGGCGGCGCGCGGCCTCGTCGTCTCGGCCCTGCGCCAGGCGCTCGGCGCGGCCGGGCCGCGCACCGCCTCAACCCTCGCCGCGGCCGCGCTCGGGGCGATGCGCCCCGAACCGCTCCCGGCCGCCCGCATCTACCAGATGGACCGGGCTTCGCCCTCCGCCCTGCGCGTCGCCCATGTGGCGCAGGCCCCCGCGCTGGCGCCGGGCTTCGCCGAGGCCGCGCCGGTCGCGGCCCGCCCCGAGGCGCCGCCCGATCCCGGCGACACCGCGCGCCCGCTCGGGGCGGCGGTGGCGCAGATCCACGAGACCTACATCCTTGCCCAGACCGCCGACGGCCTGGTGATCGTCGATGCCCATGCCGCGCACGAGCGGCTGACCTACGAACGCCTCAAGCGCCAGATGGCCGGAAGCGGCGTGGCGGCCCAGGCGCTGCTGATCCCCGAGATCGTGGAGCTTGCGGAGACCGAGCGGGCGCTGGTGCTGGAGGCGGCGGCCGAGCTCGCCCGGCTCGGCCTCACGGTCGAGCCCTTCGGCGGCGGCGCCGTGGCGGTGCGCGAGACGCCGGCGATCCTCGGGCCGGTGGATGCCGCCCGGCTCCTCGGCGACGTGATCGACGAACTCGCCGACCGGGGCGAGGCGCGCGGGCCGGCCGCCCGGATCGACGCGGTGCTGAGCCGCATGGCCTGCCACGGCTCGGTCCGCGCCGGCCGCCGGATGCGGGCCGAGGAGATGAACGCGCTGCTGCGCGAGATGGAGGCGACCCCCCATTCCGGGCAGTGCAACCACGGCCGGCCGACCCATGTGGAACTGAAGCTCGCCGACATCGAGCGGCTGTTCGGACGCCGATGATCGAGATCGCGGGCCATGTCTGGCGCCTCGACGACCCGCTGGTGCTGGCGGCGCTGGCGGGCGGCGCGCTGCTGCTTGCCATCCTCGGCCTGCTCGTCGTCGCGGTCCGCCGTGCCGGCCGGTCGGCCCGCATGATCGAACCCGTCCTGCGCGAGATGGCCGCGCTCGGCCAGCGCGTGCAGGGGCTCTCGGACGGGCAGCAGCAGCTGTCGGGCGGACTGACCCATGTCGCCGAGGCGCAGGCGGCGGCGCAGGCCCGCGTGCTGCAGCTCATGGAACAGCGGCTCCAGTCGGTCACGCAGGCGATGACCGAGAACCTCCAGGGCGCGGCGCAGCGCACGGCGCGGTCGCTGGGCGAGCTCCAGCAGCGGCTCGAGACGATCGACCGCGCCCAGGCCAACATCGAGAAGCTCTCGGGCGATGTCCTCAGCCTGCAGGACATCCTGTCGAACAAGCAGACCCGCGGCGCCTTCGGCGAGATCCAGCTGAAGGACATCGTGATGAAGGCGCTGCCGGCGAATGCCTACACGTTCCAGGCGCAGCTCTCCAACGGGCGGCGGGCCGACTGCCTGATCCACCTGCCGCATCCGCCTGGGCCGATCGCGATCGACGCGAAGTTCCCGCTCGAGGCCTACGAGGCGCTGCGCGCGGCCCGGTCCGAACGCGAGGCGCAGGAGGCGGCGCGGAACTTCCGCGCCGCGGTCCGCGGGCACATGCGCGCGATTTCCGAACGCTACATCCTGCAGGGCGAGACGGCCGACGGAGCGCTCATGTTCCTGCCCTCCGAGGCGGTCTATGCCGAGCTGCACGCCAGCTTCGGCGACCTCGTGCGCGAGGGCTTCGGGATGCGGGTCTGGACGGTCTCGCCCACGACCTGCATGGCCACGCTCAACACGCTGCGCGCGGTGCTGAAGGATGCGCGCATGCGCGAACAGGCGGGCGCGATCCGGCGCGAGCTGGCGCTGCTGCATGGCGATGTCGAGCGGCTGGCCGCGCGGGTCGAGAACCTCGACCGCCATTTCGGACAGGCCGCGCGCGACATCGAGGAGATCAAGGTTTCGGCCGAGAAGGCCGGGCGGCGCGCCCGGCGGCTCGACAGCTTCGACTTCGACGAACTCGGTGGCGACGCGCCCGGGGCCGGCGTGCCGCCCGCCCTCGCTCGGCCGGCCGAATAGCCGCACGGCCCGGGCGGCCCGCGTCATCATTTCGTCAGAATTCCGCGGATGATCGGCACGCGGGCGGAAGGGGCAGGGCCTTGTTCCGCGCGAGCGCGGGCGGCGCGCCGCTGGGGCGGGCCCTGGCCGGCCTGGCTGCCGTGGCGCCGTCGGGCCCGGGGTGCGGCGCTCGGGGCCGTCTTGCGATTGCGGAGGGAGGAGATGCGTGACGCTGCCGTGGAACGGTCCCGGTCGCTGACCTACGAGACCGCCACCTTCACGACGACCGGCCGGCGCGAACGGCAGGAGGACTGCCTGCTGGCCAGCTTTCCCGCCGGGCAGGCCCACGGCTTCGCCATCGTCGCCGACGGCATGGGCGGTGCAGCGAGCGGCGAGGTGGCAAGCGCGCTCGCCGTCGCCGAGGTCTTCGCCCATCTCAAGGTGAACGAGGCGCACCTGGCAGCCGCCGGGGCAGGCCTGCCGCATGTCCTGCGTGCCGCCGCCGAGGATGCCAACACGCGGATCGGCCGCCATGGCGCGCTGGATCCGCAGTGCCGCGGCATGGGCACCACCCTGCTCGTCGCGGTTCTGAGCGGCGACCGGCTGTTCTGGATCTCGGTCGGGGATTCGCCGCTCCTGCTTGTGCGCGACGGAAGTCTCACGCGGCTCAACAGGGACCATTCGATGGCGGGGCAGATCGACCTGCTGGCGCGGAGCGGCCAGATGGACGAGGCCGTGGCCGCCGCCCACCCGGACCGCTCGGTGCTGACCTCGGCGCTGACCGGCGCGCCGATCCCGAGGATCGACTGCCCCGAGGCGCCGGTCACGGTGCTGCCCGGCGATGTCGTGATCGCCGCCACCGACGGGCTGCTTTCGGTGCCGCGACCCGTGCTGGCCCGCACGCTCGCCCGTGCCGCAGGCAGGTCCGCCGAGGGAATCGCGCACGCCCTGCGGGAGGCGATCGCCGGGGCGGCCGACCCGCATCAGGACAATGCGAGCATCGCCGTGATCAGGGTCGGGGTGCCGCCGGCGGCCAGCCGGGCCCGGGTCGCCGACAGCCTCCCGGTCCATACGCTGGTGCGGGCCGAGGCGAAGCGCGCCCCGGCCGAGGCGCCCTGGAGCAGCCTGTTCCAGCGCCGGCGCCGCCGTTCGGGGCAGGGCTAGTCGCGCCGCGGAACGGGCGCGCGGGTCAGATCCGCAGGAACGGCTGGGCAAGCCGCGGCAGAAGCGCGTTGAAGCGCAGCGGCGCATCCGTGGCGGCAAGGCAGATGCAATCCTCCCCCGGCTCGGCCACCGGAGTATGCTCGACGCTTGCATCGGCAACCTCGACATCGCCGCGGGCGAAGCGGTCCGCGTCGTCGCGGAACGCGCCCTGGAGCACCAGGGTCAGCTCGGTGCCGCGATGCCCGTGATCGGGCACCGCCGCGCCGGCCGGGATGTGCAGGAGCCGCACGCTGGCCCCGCGCGAGGTGGGAAGGATCGCCTGCCGGACGCCGCCGCCGACGCTGCGCCAGCGCACCGCCGAAAGGTCGCCGCCGACATAGGCGGCCAGCGGTGCCGGGAGGATGCCGGCGGCCTTCGGCGGCGTCCTGATCTCTGCCTTGGGCCCGGCCGCGATCCGCGCCAGCGTCGCCGCGAGGCTTCCCTCCGCCACCGGCACCGCCTCGGCCGTCTCGACGACCGCGCCGCCGACCGCCTCGAAGGCGGCGAGCCGCGCCCGGCACTCGTCGCAGAGCGACACATGGGTCGCCGCCACCAGGCTGAACGCCTCGGGCAGGGTGCCCGCCGCATAGGCGATGAGCAGCGGGTCCGTCAGGTGGTGATTGATGCGCCCCATTCCCCGGTTCACTTCATTTCGTGGCGCAGCCTCTCGAGCGCCAGCCTGATCCTCGACTTGATCGTGCCGAGCGGCAGCCCCGTCTGTTCCGCGATCTCGGAATGCGACAGGTCGCCGAAGTAAGCCCGCTCGATCAGCTCCCTCTGCTTGGCCGGAAGCTGCTTCAGCGCCTCTCCCAGCCGCTCCGTCTCCTGCTGCAGGGCAAGGGCCTCGTCCTGGCTCGCATCCGGCTCCGGGCCCCAGGGCAGCTCCTCCGGCTCGGGCCGGCGCTGCTTGCGGAGCGCGTCGATCCTGCGGTTGCGGGCGATGGTGAAGACCCATGTCGCCACGCTGGCCCGCGCGGGATCGAACAGATGCGCCTTGTGCCACAGCGTGGCCATCACCTCCTGCGTGCATTCCTCGGCAAGCGAGGCATCCGCCCCCGACTTCATCAGATACGCCTTCACGCGCGGCGCGAAGTGCTGGAACAGCGCGGCGAAGGCCTGCTGATCCCTCTGGGAGCGGACCCGTTCCACCGCCTCGACCCAGCCCGCCTCCGCCGTTCCGGCTCCTGCCCGCGTCATCTTCCGGTAAACCGACCCCCGATCCGTCTCCCAACCATAGGAAGAACGGGTGACGGCCGCATCCGATTCCTCGAAAGGCTGAGCGCCGGCAAGCATGTGCCTTCTACGCAACGACCGCGAGGCTGGATCACCCGTCAAGGGGGCTGCGCCCGGCGCCCGGGGATTAATCCGTTTGGCGGGCGCCTGCGTAACCGTTCGACCGACCTTGCCGGAGCCCGGGAATGCCCTTCGAGACCGCCGCCGCCGCCACCCGACGCATCGCCGTGATCGGCGCAGGAATCTCGGGGATGGGCGCGGCGCATGCGCTGGCCGCATCCCACCGCGTGACGCTGTTCGAGGCCGAACCCCGGCTCGGCGGCCACGCCCGCACGGTCTTCGCCGGCCGGCGCGGCGACCAGCCGGTCGATACCGGCTTCATCGTGTTCAACCGGGTAAACTACCCCCACCTCGTCGAGCTGTTCGATCGCCTCGGCGTTCCGGTGACCGAAAGCAACATGAGCTTCGGTGCCTCGATCGACGGCGGGCGGCTGGAATACGGGCTTGCCTCGATCGGAACGATCTTCGCCCAGCGGCGGAACCTGGCGAACCCGCGCTTCCTCGGCATGGTGCGCGACATCCTGCGCTTCAACGCCCGGGCCGCCAGCACGACGCGCGACCGGACGGAGACGATCGCCGGCCTCATCGACCGGCTGAGGCTCGGCGCCTGGTTCCGCGACTATTACCTGCTGCCGCTCTCGGGCGCGATCTGGTCGACGCCCACGCGGAAGATCCTCGACTTTCCCGCCGAGGCGATGGTCCGGTTTCTCGAGAACCACGCGCTTCTCAACTATTCCCGGAAGCACCAGTGGTACACGGTCATCGGCGGCTCGGTGGCCTATGTCTCGCGCCTCGAGGCGGCGCTGCGTAACCAGGGGGCCGAGATCCGGCTCTCTGCCCCGGTGGCGGCGGTGCGGCGCCTCGCCGCCGGGGTGGAGGTGCGCGCGCGCGGCGGCGCGTGGGAGCAGTTCGACGAGGTGGTGTTCGCCTGCCATACCGACCAGGCGCTCGCTGCGCTCGCGGACGCCTCCGATGCCGAACGCCGGCTGCTCGGGGCGATCCGCTACCAGCCCAACCACGCGGTGCTGCATGCCGACGCCAGCCTGATGCCGCGGCGGCGGCAGGTCTGGTCGTCGTGGAACTATGCCGAGCCGGCCGGCCGCCCCGGCGACCGCATCGACCTGACCTACTGGATGAACTCGCTGCAGCCGATCCCGCAGGACGACCCGCTGTTCGTGACCCTGAACGCCACGCGCCCGATCCGCGAGGAGCTGATCTACGACGAGGTGACCTTCGCGCATCCCCTCTACGACGTGCCCGCGCTGATGGCGCAGGAGGCGATCCGGGCGCTGAACGGCAGCCGCAACACCTGGTTCTGCGGCGCCTGGATGCGCAACGGCTTCCACGAGGACGGGCTCGCCTCCGGCCTCGAGGTCGCACGCGCGATCGCCGCGGCCGCCGCGTCGCGCGCCCGGGCGGCCGCATGAGCGCGGTCGAGCATATCGAGGGCAGCACCTTCCACGGGCGCCGGGGCGGCGTGGCGAACGCCTTCCGCTACTCGGTTGACTACGTGCTTCTCGACCCGGAGTCGGCGGGGCCGCTGCCGTGGCTGTTCTCGCGCAACCGGGCCAACCTCGCGGCGCTGCACGACGCCGACCACGGCGGACCGCCGGGGCGGGGCCGCGGCGCGGCCTGGGCGCGCGAGGTGCTTGCGGCGCACGCGCCGGGCGTGACGGGGCGGCTCCTCCTTCTCGCCCAGCCGCGGATCCTGGGGCATGTGTTCAACCCGGTCAGCTTCTGGCTCTGCCATGATCCGCAGGGGCGCCTCAGGGTGGTGATCGCCGAGGTCACCAACACCTATGGCGACCGGCACTCCTATCTCTGCCACCGCGACGACCTCGCGCCGATCACCCGCGAGGACACGGTCACGGCGCGCAAGATCTTCCACGTCTCGCCGTTCCAGCCGGTCGCGGGAGGCTACCGCTTCCGCTTCGACATCCGCCGCGAGAAGATCGGGATCTGGATCGACTATTCGGCCGGGAGCGGCGGCCTGATCGCCACGCTGACCGGTCCGCGGCGGCCGCTCGGCTCGGGCACGATCCTGCGCGCCTGCCTGCGCCGCCCGCTCGGCTCGCGGCGGGTCCTGGCGCTGATCCACTGGCAGGCGCTGAAGCTCTGGTGGAAGGGCGCCGTGTTCCGCGCCCGGCCCGAGCCGCCCGCGCAGGAGGTGACCCGGTGAGCCGCGCGGCCGCCATCTCGGCCGGGACCGCCGGCGCGGGCCTCGCGCCCTGGTCGCTGTTCGCGGCAACGCTCGCGGCGGCGGGCCTGCCGATCTACATCCACGCGCCCAAGGTCTACGCCGACGCGCACGGGGTGAGCCTCGCCGCGCTGGGCGTCGTCCTGTTCCTGCTGCGGCTGGTCGACTTCGCCCAGGATCCCCTGTTCGGCTGGCTGACCGAACGGCTCCGGGCGCGGCGCGCGGCCGCCGTGGCGGTGGCCGTGGCGCTGATGGCGGCCGCGATGCTCGGGCTGTTCGCCGTGACCCCGCCGGTCGCGCCGCTCTTGTGGTTCGCGGTGACCCTCACGCTGCTCTTTTCGAGCTTCTCGTTCCTCACCATCACCTTCTATGCCGAGGGCGTGGCCAAGGCATCCCGGCTGGGCCCCGGCGGCCACGTCCGGCTGGCCGCCTGGCGGGAGGCGGGGGCGCTGTCCGGGGTCTGCGTCGCGGCCGCCGCGCCCTCGCTGCTGCTGTCGGTCACGCAGGCGCCCTTCGCCGCCTTCGCGGCCGGCTTCGCGGCGGCCTGTGTCGCCGCGGCCTGGGCAATGCGGCGCGAGTGGTCGGGCGCCGGCAGGACCGGCGAGACCGGCTTCCGCGTCGTGCTGGCGGACCCGGTGGCGCGACGGCTCCTGCTGATCGCCCTCGTCAACGCGACCCCCGTCGCCGTGACCTCCACGCTGTTCCTGTTCTTCGTCGAAAGCCGCCTGGCGGCACCGGGGTGGGAGGGGGCGCTGCTGCTGCTCTTCTTCCTCGCTGCGGCGCTGTCGGCGCCGCTCTGGGGCCGCGCGGCCGAACGGGTCGGGCCCAAGCGCGCGCTCCTGTCGGGGATGGTGCTTGCCATCGTCTCCTTCAGCTTCGCCGCCCTGCTCGGGGCCGGCGACGTGGCGGCCTTCGCGGTCGTCTGCGTGGCCTCGGGTGCCGCGCTCGGCGCCGACATGACGCTGCTGCCGGCCATCTTCGCGGCCCGCATGGCGCGGGTCGCGCCGAACGCGGGACAGGCCTTCGGGCTGTGGTCCTTCGTGTCGAAGTTCGCGCTCGCCTTCGCGGCCGTCACGCTGCTGCCGCTGCTCGAGGCGGGCGGCTTCGTGCCGGGGCCGGGCAACGGCCCTGACGCGCTGCGGCTGCTCACCTTCCTCTATGCGCTCGTTCCCTGCGCGCTCAAGCTCGCGGCCATCGCCCTGCTTGCGGCGACGCCCGTCAAGGAGACCTGACCGATGGATGTCCTCCTCGTCCTTCTCGGCGCCGCCCTCACGCTGGCGCTGCTGACCGCCCGCTCGCGCTTGCTGTCGTTCCGCGCCCAGCGGCCCGAGGACTACGCCGGCAAGGGGCCGGACTTCGACCTGCGCCGGCATCTCAGCGGCCCGATCCTGTGCGAAGGCGTGATCTACGGGCCCACGGGCCGGGTCGCGTCGCGCTTCGTGGCCGACATGGAGGGCCGCTGGGACGGCAATACCGGCACGCTCGCCGAGCGCTTCCGCTACGACAGCGGCCGGGTGCAGGACCGGCAGTGGCGGCTGACGCTGGGCAACGACGGCGCGATCCGCGCCGAGGCCGACGACCTGGTCGGCACGGGGCGGGGCATGCAGTCGGGCCCGACGGTGGTCCTCAACTACCGCATCCGCCTTCCGGCCGAGGCCGGCGGCCACGTGCTCGACACGACCGACTGGATGTATCTGATGGAGAACGGCGCGATCATGAACCGCAGCCAGTTCCGCAAGTACGGGATCACGGTGGCCGAGCTGGTGGCGACGATGCGCCCCAAGGAACCGGCGTGAGGGACTGGAGCGGCAGGCGCTACTGGCTGGTCGGGGCGAGCGAGGGGCTCGGCCGGGCGCTGGCGCAGCGGATGTCGCGGGCAGGCGCCGAGCTTGTCGTCAGCGCGCGCAGCGCCGGGCGGCTGGAGGAACTCGTCGCCGCGCTTCCCGGACCGGCGCGGGCGGTGACGGTGGACGTCTCCGACCGCGCCTCGGTTGAGGCGGCGGCGGCCGAGGCCGGCGAGATCGACGGCATGGTCTACCTTGCCGGCGTATACTGGCCGATGAAGGCGCAGGCCTGGAACGCCGACCAGGCCGAGGCGATGGCCGACATCAACTTCACCGGCTGCATCCGCGCTGTGGGCGCCGTGCTGCCCGGCATGGTGGCGCGCGGGCGGGGGCACATCGTGCTGACCGGCAGCCTGTCGGGCTTCCGCGGCCTGCCCGGCGCCGTCGGCTACGGCGCCTCCAAGGCGGCGGTGATGTCGCTGGCCGAGACGATGCGTGCCGACCTGCGCGGCAGCGGCATCGAGGTTCAGCTTGCCAATCCCGGGTTCATCCGCACGCGCCTCACCGACAAGAACGAATTCCGCATGCCGTTCCTGATGACCCCCGAGGAGGCGGCCGAGGCGATGTTCGGCCTGATGCAGAGCCGGGCGTTCAAGCGCAACTTCCCCTATGCCTTCGGGGCCCTGTTCCGGCTGAGCCAGTTCCTGCCCGACTGGGCCTACTACCGGCTCTTCCGGGGTTGACCGGCGGGGGTTGCCGATTCGCGCCGAAGCCGCGACACTCGGTCCCGCAGTTGCCCCGACGGAGACCCAGATGCTCGAGATCAGCCCCAGCAAGGTCGCCTACGTCGCCATTCTCGCGCGCGAGATCGACGCCAAGGTGGCGCCCTGGGACAGCGAGGGAGACGATACCGACAGCGACGGCGGCGCCATCCTCGAGGCCCATGCCGACGATCCGGCCGTGCTCGAGTTCACCGAATTCGTCGATGGCCTGAACGAGGACGAGCAGGCCAGCCTTGTCGCCGTGATGTGGATCGGGCGCGACACCTTCTCGGCCGACGACCTCGAGGAGGCGATCGAGACCGCGCGCAGCGAGGCGATCAACAAGACCTCGGAATACCTCATGGGCATTCCCCTGCTTGCCGACTATCTCGAGGCCGGGCTCGAGGCGCTGGGGATCGACCCCGAGGAGGAGGAGCAGGACCTCTACTGAGGCATGGGGGCGGCTGCGGTCACTGCCACTCCACCTCGCCGAGGAAGATGTAGCCCGCGCCGTAGATCGTCTTGATCAGGCGCGGGTTGCGCGGATCCTCTCCGAGCTTCTGGCGCAGGCGCGAGATGCGCACGTCCATCGCCCGGTCGAAGCTCTCGCCCGCCGCGCCGCCGAGGCTCTCCTGCATCTGCGCCCGGCTGATCAGCCGCCGGGGGCTTTCGAGGAACAGCCGGAGCACCTCGCCCTCGGCATGGCTGAAGGGCACCTCCGTCCCGTCGGGCGCGACCAGCAGGTAGGAGGCGAAGCGCGCCTCCCAGCCCTCGAAGCGGGCGGTCATCGCCGCGCGGGGGCCCTCGCGCCCCCGGCGCAGGCGGGCGCGGACGCGGGCCACGACCTCGGCCGGGTCGAAGGGCTTGATGATGTAGTCGTCGGCCCCGAGCTCCAGCCCCGTCACCCGGTCCTGCACCTGGGCCCGGCCCGAAATGATGATGATGGCCGCGCCCGACTCCAGCGCCAGGCGGTGCACCAGGGCGAGGCCGTCCTTGTCCGGCAGGCCGAGGTCCACGAGGCAGACGTCGGGCGTGGTGCGGTTCAGCGCCGCCTCGAACTCGGTCGCCCGCGCGAAGCCCTGGGTGCGGAAGCCGGCCTCGGCGAGAACCTCGGCCAGCATCCGGCGGATCTCGGGTTCGTCGTCCAGGATCGCGACGTAGGGCTGCGCCTTCATCCGGCGGCCTCCCTGCCCGGTTCCCGGAGCCCCGCCGCGGCGGCGGCGAGGAAGGCGCCGAGCTCCGCCCGGTCGAAGGGCTTGGCCAGCACAGGGGCGCGCGCCGCCGCGGCGGCGCGCAGCGGATCGCCGGGCGGCAGCGAGGTCATCAGCCTCACGTCGGCGATCCCGCGGGCGGCGAGCGCCGCGAGCAGGTCGAGCCCGCTGCGCCCGCCGGCCAGGGTGATGTCGGACAGCACGAGGTCGATGCCCGGAATCTCCGCCAGCCGCTCGGCCTCGTCGGCCGACTCGGCCTCGATCACGCTGTGCCCGAGGTCGATCAGCATCTCGCGCACGTTCTGCCGGATCTCGGGGCTGTCCTCGACGAGGAGCACGAGCCGCGGCGCCGTCGCCTCGGAGGCATGCCGCAACGGCAGCCGCAGCGTCACCTCGGCGCCGTGCGCGGTGTTGGCCAGCAGCACCCGCCCGCCGGCAAGGGTGGTCAGGTCGTAGACCATGGGGAGGCCGAGGCCCGAGCCCTCGCCGCCCTTGGTGGTGAAGAACGGGTCGAGCGCCCGCTCGAGCGCCTCCTGCGAGAAGCCGGGCCCGGTATCGGACACGGTGATCTCGAGCCAGGTGTCGCGCACCGCCACCGCCTCGATGCGGATCGCGCCGGGCCCCGCGCCGATCGCGTCGCGCGCATTCAGGATCAGGTTCAGGAGCGAATCCTGCAGCGATCCCGGATCGACGAGCAGCGGCCGGGCGAGGGTGCGCGCCTCGACCTCGAGCACCACCCCTTCCGGCAGCGAGGGCTGGGCCAGGGTGCGCAGGTCGGTCAGGAGCACGCGCAGGTCGGTCGGCACGGGGCGCATCTCGCGCCGGCCCGACATCTGCGCCAGCCGGTCGAGCAGCGCCCCGCCCCGGCGCGCCGCGGCGGTGGTGGCCTGGGCGAGGTCGCGCGCCTCGGGCGGCAGGCCGGGCAGGCGTTCCAGCCGGCTCTGCAGGCCGAGGATGATGGTCAGCAGGTTGGCGAAGTCGTGCGCGAGCCCGCTGGTGAGCTGCGCCGCCAGCTCGCGCTTGCGCGCCTGCATCAGGCTCGCGCGCGCCTGGGTCTCCTCGGTCACGTCCATCGACAGGATGTAGACCCCGTTGATCGGCCCGTCGCCGATCCGGTCGGGCGTGAAGGCGACGCGGATGCGCCGGGCGCTCTCTTCGTGGGTGAACTCGAAGACGCTTGCCTCGCCGGCAAGCGCCGCCCTCAGGTAGGGCTCGATCTTGCCGAAGGCCTCCTCGCCCAGCGCCTCGCGCCCGGTGAGGCCGATGATCGACGAGGGCCGGCCCGGCAGCACCGAGGCGAGCCGGCGGTTGGAGTAGGTGTAGCGCAGGTCGCGGCCCA
Organism: Paracoccaceae bacterium; assembly: GCA_026419405.1. Lineage (GTDB taxonomy): Bacteria > Pseudomonadota > Alphaproteobacteria > Rhodobacterales > Rhodobacteraceae > JANZZL01. The sequence continues at coordinate 42,173 of JANZZL010000009.1, forward strand.
CATGCGCGATGTGGGCCGGCATCATCTCGGTGGTCAGGCGCGTGCGCGCCTCCATCTCGGTCAGCTCGCGCTGCGCCTCGGCCAGGGCGGCGTTGGTCGCGGCCAGCGCGCGGTTGGTCTCCGAGAGCTGCTCGGCATGGGCCAGCAGGTCGGCCGAGAGCTCCTCGGAGCGGGCGCGCAGCAGCGCCTCCTGCCGCTTGATCCCGGTGATGTCGGTGTAGACGGCGACCCAGCCGCCCTGCGGCAGCGGGCTTCCCTCGACGCTGATCCAGCGGCCGTCGGGGCGCTGGCGCTCGAGGTAGTGCGGCTGGAAGGTGCGCGCCTGAGCCACGCGGAAGCGCACCGCCTCGTCGGGATCCTCGAGCGCGCCGTATTCTCCCCGCTCGACGAGAAACCGGATCAGGTCGCCGAAGCGCGAGCCGGGGGTGACGAAGCGTTCGGGCAGGTCGAACATCTCGCGGAAGCGCCGGTTGCACACGGCAAGCCGCAGGTCGCTGTCGTAGATCGACAGCGCCTGCTGGATCAGGTTCAGCCCCGCCTCGGTCAGCTTGGCGCGCTGGGCCTCCGACAGCATCGCGTCCTCCCGCTCCGATCGCTAGCGCGCGGGACGGCGGCCTGTCGAGCGGGAATGCAGATCCCGCGAGGCGGTTACATTTCGCAAGATTCCGGCAAAAGTCGCGCAACGGTTGATCGGGAGAGAGGGGGCGCTACGCTCCAGCGCAACAGAACCGGGGGAAAGCCCCGGCGCGCGGCGCGGGACTGCGGCAAGGGAGGATTGCCGGTGGCCGATGCGACGGCGCCAGAGGAGGCGCTCACGTCCATTCCCGCCCTGCTTGCGCGGAACGCGCGCCGGTGGGGGGCGCGGCCGGCCTACCGCGAGAAGGAATTCGGCATCTGGCAGAGCTGGACCTGGTCGCAGGTCGAGGAGGAGGTCCGCGCCCTCGCGCTGGGGTTCCTCGCGCTCGGCATGGCGCGGGGCGATCACGTCGCCATCATCGGCCGCAACCGCCCGGCGCTCTACTGGTCGATGGTGGCCGCGCAGTCGGTCGGCGCCGTGCCGGTGCCGCTCTACCAGGATTCGGTGGCCGAGGAGATGGCCTATGTCCTCGACCACTGCGGCGCGCGCTTCGTGGTTGCCGAGGACCAGGAGCAGGTGGACAAGGTGCTCGAGGTGCAGGAGCGCCTGCCGGCGATCGCGCATGTGCTCTACCTCGACCCGCGGGGCATGCGGAGATACGACCACCGCCGGCTGCATGCGCTGAAGGACATCGCCGCCGAGGGCCGTGCGGCGCACGAACGCTTCGAGGCCGAGCTGGCCGCCCGCCGCGCGGCGCTGGGCCACGGCGACACCTGCGTGATGCTCTACACCTCGGGCACCACGGGCAGGCCGAAGGGCGTGGTGCTCTCGAACCGCAACATCATCGAGACCTCGAGGAACTCCTGCGCCTTCGACCGGCTGCGCGAGACCGACGAGGTGCTGGCCTACCTGCCGATGGCCTGGGTCGGCGACTTCATCTTCTCGATCGGCCAGGCCTACTGGGCGGGGTTCTGCACCAACTGCCCCGAGAGCGCCGAGACGATGCTGACCGACCTGCGCGAGATCGGGCCGACCTACTTCTTCGCGCCGCCGCGCATCTTCGAATCGCTGCTCACCAGCGTGATGATCCGCATGGAGGATGCCGGGCCGCTCAAGCGCGGGCTGTTCCGGCACTTCATGGCGCATGCCCGCCGCGTCGGCCCGGCCATCCTCGACGGCCGCCCGGTGCCCCTGCCCGACCGGCTGCACCACGCGCTGGGCGACGTGCTGATCTACGGCCCCGTGCGCAACGCGCTCGGCTTCAGCCGGGTGCGCGTGGGCTACACCGCGGGCGAGGCGATCGGGCCCGAGATCTTCGGCTTCTACCGGTCGCTCGGCATCAACCTGAAGCAGCTCTACGGCCAGACCGAGGCGAGCGTCTTCATCACCCAGCAGCCCGACCACGAGGTGCGCCCCGACACGGTGGGCGTGCCAAGCCCCGGCGTCGAGATCCGCATCGCCGAGTCGGGCGAGGTGTTCTACCGCTCGCCGGGCGTGTTCGTGGAATACTACCGCAACCCCGATGCCACCGCCGCGACCAAGGACGCCGAGGGCTGGGTGGCCACCGGCGATGCCGGCTTCATCGAGGAAGGCACCGGGCACCTGCGGATCATCGACCGCGCGAAGGACGTCGGCCGCATGGCGGACGGCTCGCTCTTCGCGCCGAAATACGTCGAGAACAAGCTCAAGTTCTTCCCCAGCATCCTCGAGGCGGTGGTGTTCGGCGCCGGGCGCGAGATGGCCTGCGCCCTGGTCAACATCGACCTCACCGCCGTCGGCAACTGGGCCGAGCGCAACGACATCGCCTATGCCTCCTACCAGGAGCTCGCCGGCCACCCGCGGGTGCTCGACATGATCCAGGGCCACGTCGAGGAGGTGAACCGGTCGCTCGCGGCGGACCCCATGCTGTCGGGATGCCAGATCCGCCGCTTCCTCGTGCTGCACAAGGAACTCGATGCCGACGACGGGGAACTCACCCGCACCCGCAAGGTGCGGCGGCGGATCATCGAGGAGAAGTATGCCGACCTGATCGCCGCGCTCTACGGCGGCCGCGACAGCGTCTACACCGAGACCGAAGTCACCTACGAGGACGGCCGCAAGGGCCGGATCGCCGCGACGCTGGCGATCCGCGAGGCGAAGGTGGCCGAGCGGCCCAGGCAGAGGATGGCGGCGGAATGAACCGGCGGGCGGCAGGCTCCCCTATCGGTGCCGTCATCCGCACCGGAGGATGCGCGGCATGAAGGACACGGCCGGACCCGCGATCACCCACGACGGCCGCCGCATCGGCGCGGTGCTGATGGAGATGCGCAACATCACGCTGCGCTTCGGCGGAGTGGTCGCGATCAGGGACATCTCCTTCGACATCCGCGAAGGCGAGATCCGCGCCATCATCGGCCCGAACGGGGCGGGCAAGTCCTCGATGCTCAACGTGATCTCGGGCTTCTACCACCCGCAGGAGGGCGAGGTCTGGTTCCGCGGGCAGAGGCGCCCGGCGACGAAGCCCTACGAGGTCGCCCGCCAGGGCGTGGCGCGCACCTTCCAGAACATCGCGCTCTTCGACGGGATGAGCGTGCTCGACAACATCATGACCGGCCGTCTCACCCACATGCGGGCGAGCCTGCTCGACCAGGCGATCTGGTGGGGCCGGGCCGAGCGGGAGGAGATCGCCAATCGCGCGAAGGTGGAGCGGATCATCGACTTCCTCGAGATCCAGCACATCCGCAGGACACCCGTCGGCCGGCTTCCCTACGGCCTGAAGAAGCGCGTGGAGCTGGCCCGCGCGCTCGCCGCCGAGCCGATGCTGCTGCTGCTCGACGAGCCGATGGCGGGCATGAACGTCGAGGAGAAGGAGGACATGTGCCGCTTCATCCTCGACGTGAACGACGAGTTCGGCACCACGATCGTGCTCATCGAGCACGACATGGGCGCTGTCTCTTATACACATCT
>JANZZL010000022.1 GCA_026419405.1 Paracoccaceae bacterium
CGCGAGGCCGGCCCGGCGTGGCGCGCCCTCCTGCGACCGGCTGCGCGCGGTCGCGGCCGAGCTCTTCCCCGAAGGCCTCGCGCGCCCCGCGGCGTCTCGCCGGCCGACGGCGATGCGGCCCTGCCCAGCCGCCCCGCGCCGGAGGAGGGCGCATCGCTCGCCGTGTGCGGCAAGGCGGCGCCAGCCGCCGCCTGCCCCGCCGAGCCGGGTGGGCGGGGGCCCTCTGCCGACCGGCGGGCGGTCGTCACGCACGCCCCGCCGGACCGGGCGCGCGGCGGGCAGGGCGCGCGGCGGGCAGGGCTTGCACAGGCTGCCGGGGACAGGCACCACTGGGCAATCAGGGAGGGCGGTGACGTGGCGGCGCTCGTCGAGACGGAACATGCCGGCGTGGTGCGGTGGCTGGGCATCGTCGCGGACCGCGGCGCGGGCCTGCGTTCGGCCGCCGTCGAGGCGCTGACGCTGCGCTTCTCGGGCCCCGAGGGAGAGGCGCACGGTGGCCTGACGCGGCCCGCCTGTTCGCGTGTCGCGGCGCTCTACCCGCGCGGCACCGAGATCCGCAACACCCGCCAGCTCTCGATCCTCTGTGCGGCGGAACTCGCCGCGATCGCCGCCGCCATGGGGCTCGAGGCGATCGACCCGGCCCTCGTCGGCGCGAATGCGGTGGTCGAGGGCCTGCCCGACTTCACCCATCTGCCGCCCGGTGCCCGGCTTCGGGGCGAAGGGGGGGCGACCGTCACCGTCGACATGGAGAACCTGCCCTGCCAGCTTCCCGCCCGCGAGATCGAGCGCGCGGCGCCCGGCTTCGGCCGTCGCTTCCGCGCCGCCGCCGCGGGGCGGCGGGGGGTGACCGCCTGGGTCGAGCGCGAGGGGATCTGGCGGCTCGGCGAGCGCCTCAGGCTCTTCGTTCCCGCGCAGCGCCCCTGGGCCCCGTGAGGCCGGGCCGGGTCCGTGCAGGGCGGGCTCTCCGGGCGGCCGGAACTCTCCCGCCCACCGGGCGGCCGGAACCCTCCCGCCCGCCGGGCAGCCGGAACCCTCCCGCCCGCCGGGCGGCCGATCGCGCAACCGGCATCGATCCTCACGGCAAGCATGCCCATGACGCGCCGCGCTTCCCGCTTGCTTCGGCGGCGCCGCGCGGGCGAAGCAGCGCTGCTGCCCCCCCGCCCGGACCGATCTTCGGCGACGGGCCGGAAGGCGGGGGCAGCGGTCGATTTCCGGGAGGAATCGGTCGGAAAGCCTCTATCGGTCGGCGCCCGTTCGGGGCTTGATGCGCCCGACGAGAATCCCTGCACGGAGAGACGTTCCATCATGGCCGTGAAGACCGACATCGAGATCGCCCGCGAGGCGAGGAAGAAGCCGATCCTCGAGGTCGGCGCGAAGCTCGGCATCCCGGCCGAGCACCTGCTGCCCTACGGCCACGACAAGGCCAAGGTCAGCCAGGAGTTCATCCGGTCGCTGGCAGACCGGCCCGACGGCAAACTGATCCTGGTCACCGCGATCAACCCCACGCCGGCGGGCGAGGGCAAGACGACCACCACCGTGGGCCTCGGCGACGGGCTGAACCGGATCGGCAAGCGGGCCATCGTCTGCATCCGCGAGGCCTCGCTCGGCCCGAACTTCGGGATGAAGGGCGGCGCGGCCGGCGGCGGCTATGCGCAGGTCGTGCCGATGGAGGAGATGAACCTTCACTTCACCGGCGACTTCCACGCCATCACCGCCGCGCACAACCTTCTCGCGGCGATGATCGACAACCACATCTACTGGGGCAACGAGCTCGGCATCGACGAGCGCCGCATCACCTGGCGGCGGGTGATGGACATGAACGACCGCGCGCTGCGCGACATCGTCGTGGGCCTGGGCGGCGTGGCGAACGGCTTCGCCCGCCAGACCGGCTTCGACATCACGGTGGCCTCCGAGGTCATGGCGATCCTCTGCCTCGCCTCCGACCTCAGGGACCTGCAGAAGCGGCTGGGCGACATCGTGGTGGCCTACCGCCGCGACAAGAGCCCGGTCTACTGCCGCGACCTCAAGGCCGACGGGGCGATGACCGTGCTGCTCAAGGACGCGATGCAGCCCAACCTCGTGCAGACGCTGGAGAACAACCCGGCCTTCGTCCACGGCGGCCCCTTCGCCAACATCGCCCACGGCTGCAACTCGGTCATCGCCACGAAGACCGCGCTGAAGCTGGGCGAGTATGTCGTCACCGAAGCCGGCTTCGGGGCCGACCTCGGCGCCGAGAAGTTCTTCGACATCAAGTGCCGCAAGGCCGGGCTGAAGCCGGCCGCGGCGGTGATCGTGGCCACGGTGCGCGCAATGAAGATGAACGGCGGCGTGGCCAAGGCCGACCTCGGCACCGAGAACGTCGAGGCGGTGAGGAAGGGCTGCCCCAACCTCGGTCGCCACATCGCCAACGTGAAGGGCTTCGGCGTGCCGGTGGTGGTTGCGATCAACCACTTCCACAGCGATACCGAGGCCGAGATCGCGGCGGTCAAGGCCTATGTGGCCGAGCAGGGGGCCGAGGCCATCCTCTGCCGGCACTGGGCGCAGGGCTCCGCCGGCATCGAGGAGCTTGCGCGCAAGGTGGTCAGCCTCGCCGAGAGCGGCGCCGCGGAATTCGCGCCGCTCTACCCCGACGACATGCCGCTGTTCCAGAAGATCGAGACCATCGCCAAGCGCATCTACCATGCCGACGAGGTGATCGCCGACAAGGCGATCCGCGACCAGCTCAGGGCCTGGGAGGCGGCGGGCTACGGGCATTTCCCGATCTGCATGGCCAAGACGCAGTACAGCTTCTCGACCGACCCGAACCTGCGCGGCGCGCCGACCGGCCATTCGGTGCCGGTGCGCGAGGTGCGGCTTTCGGCCGGCGCGGGCTTCATCGTGGTGATCTGCGGCGAGATCATGACGATGCCCGGCCTGCCCAAGGTGCCCTCGGCCGAGGTGATCCGGCTGAACGAGGCGGGTCAGGTGGAGGGCCTGTTCTGAGGGGCGGAGCCTTGCCCTCGGCAGGGCGGTGGCCTATCCGGGGTCCGTCCCCAGGGAGGGCCGTTGCCATGCTCAAGCCCGCCGACTGCGCCACGATGGAAGAGATCCGCGCCGGGATCGACCGCGTGGACGAGGAGCTGGTCAGGCTTCTCGCAGAGCGCGCGGCCTACATCGACCGGGCCGCCGAGATCAAGGCGGCCGCGGCGCTTCCGGCGCGGATCGAGGCCCGCGTCGAGCAGGTTCTGGGGAACGTGCGCCGCCACGCGCTGGCGCGGGGGCTTCCGCCGGAGCTTGCCGAGGCGCTGTGGCGGCAGCTGATCGACTGGTCGATCGCGCGCGAGGCCGAGTTCCTCGCGCGCTCGGGGAAAGACGACGGGGAATGATCCGATGAGCGCAGCAATCATCGACGGCAAGGCCTTCGCGGCCCGCGTCCGCGCGCAGGTGGCCGGGCATGTGGCCCGGCTCGCGGCCGGGGGGCTCGTGCCCGGCCTGGCGGTCGTCCTCGTCGGCGACGATCCCGCAAGCGCCGTCTACGTGCGCAACAAGGGCATCCAGACGAAGGAGGCCGGGATGGCCTCGTTCGAGCACCGGCTTCCCGCCGAGACGTCCGAGGCGGAGCTTCTCGGCCTGATCGCCGCCCTCAACGCCGATCCGGCGGTGCACGGCATCCTGGTGCAGCTTCCCCTGCCGAAGCATCTCGACCCCGATCTCGTGATCAACGCGATCGACCCCGCGAAGGACGTGGACGGGTTCCACATCTCGAACGTCGGGCTGCTCGGCACCGGACAGAAGGCCATGGTGCCCTGCACGCCGCTCGGCTGCCTGATGCTGCTGCGCGACCGCCACGGCAGCCTGGCGGGAATGGAGGCGGTCGTGATCGGCCGGTCGAACATCGTCGGCAAGCCGATGGCGCAGCTTCTCCTCGGCGACAGCTGCACCGTGACGATCGCGCATTCCAGAACCCGCAACCTGCCCGAAGTCTGCCGCCGGGCCGACATCCTCGTGGCGGCCGTCGGCCGCCCCGAGATGGTCAAGGGCGACTGGATCCGTCCCGGGGCGACGGTGATCGACGTCGGCATCAACCGGGTGCCGGGCGAGGGCGGGACCTCGCGGATCGTCGGCGACGTCGACTTCGCCTCGGCGGCGGCCGTGGCGGGGGCGATCACGCCCGTGCCGGGCGGTGTCGGGCCGATGACCATCGCCTGCCTGCTGGCGAACACGCTGACGGCCTGCTGCCGCGCCAACGGCCTGCCCGAACCCGAGGGCCTGACGCCCTGACGGGGGGACGTCAGGCCGCAATCAGCGTTGCCGGTGTAGGAGCGCCACGGCGCGGTGCGTGACGCCGGCCGCGGCATGGACCCCGGCCCCGACGGCGACAGGGCGCCGCCCGGCCCTTGCGGCCTCGCCCGCCGCCACGAGCCTTCTCCCGGCCGACGGCGCGACCAGGCTGGCCCCGACGCCACGGTCAGCACCTCGGCTCGCTCGGGCATGAGGCCCGGGGTGGGATGGCCCGCCGCGCCGTCGGCCGGCGCGAAGGTCGGGCCGGCATCGGCGAAGCCGTGCTGCCGGCTCGTCTGCGGCCGCATCGGGGCCGCGCGCGTGCCCGCCCCGCTTGCAGCGGGCCACGTTCGGCGCCGCGCGCGCGCCCGAGGCCAAGGGCGGCGAGGATCCGTCGGATCCCGGCATCGCTCGTGGGGCCGAGGGTCTCAACCATCCGTTCGCCTCTCCTTGCTAATCTTGCAGTTGATGTGCAGGACGTTGCCGATTATGAGGCGCCGAGGCGTTGGTAATTGGTGCCGCTCGACCGATCAGGGTGCCGTGAGTAAGAGGTTCTGGAAAGCCTATATCGAGGCGCTCGTCTCGCCCGCTCCCATTCTCTTCTGGATCGTCCTGGCCGTCCTCTTCGCGGTGTCGGGGGCGTTCGGCAGCGGCGCGCAGCTCGCCCCGCTGCCCCGCCTCGCCTTCTGGCTCGCCGTCATCGGTGCGTCGCTCGGCCTCGGCGTGTTCCTCCGCGTCGCGGTGCAGGCCTTGCGGCCGGGCACCGGCTACCTGCCGGCCTCGCTCGTCGCTTCGGGTATCGGCGGCGGGATCCTGGGGCAGATCCTGCCGCCGCTCCTCATCCGACTCGACCTGAAACCGCCAAGCACCGTGCTGACCGAGCGAGCCGAGACCACGCTGGTCATCATCTTCCTCGGATCGAGCTTCGCCATCCTGCGCTATCTGCTGCGCCTCGAGGCGCCGCGTATCGATCCGCCCGCGGCAGCGCCGCCGCCGCGTCCGCGCCTTCTCAACCGGCTTCCCGGGGAGATCGCGGGAGAGATCCTGCATCTCTCGGTCAGGAACCACTACGTCGAGGTCGCGACCGAGGCGGGCACCGGTCGGCTCCTGATGCGCTTCACCGACGCGCTTGCGGAGCTCGAGGGCGCCGACGGCCTGCGCGTGCACCGGTCGCACTGGGTCGCGCGCCAGGCGGTGGAGTCGGTCGAACGCTGCAACGGCCGGGCCTACCTCAGGCTGCGGAACGGCCGCCTCGTGCCGGTCAGCCGTCCCTACCGCGACGCGCTCGACGCGCTCACCCCCGCGCGGAGGCCCTGAAGCGGAACGGCGACCACGCGCGGGCCGAGGATCAGCGCCAGCCCCTTCGGCCCGACCAGGCTCGCAAGCGCCGGCGCGCAGATGTCGAGCCCGCCGGTATAGGTCCCGTAGGCGGGCAGGATCAGACGCCGATCATCGCAGAGGAAGCAGGCTCGCGCGCGCCCGGCGAGCCGTGCCTTGGGATGGTAGTGCCCCGAGACCTCGCCCGACCCATCGCCCGCAGCCCCGGCCAGGGCGACATGGCGGAAGACGAGCGGCCCCTCGCGGCACTCGGCCAGGTGGCTGCCGCCCAGGCCGGGCGGACCGGGGTCATGGTTGCCGGCGACCCAGAGCCAGCGCCGCCCGGCCTGCATCCGGGTGATCCACAGAACGTGGCGCTCGGCGAGGCAGGCGGCGGCATCGCCGTCGTCGAAGCTGTCGCCGAGACAGAGGACCGTCGCCGGCGCCAGCCGGCCGATCTCGGCGTCGAGCCGCGCCAGCGTGTCCTCGGTCTCGTAGGGGGGCAGCAGCGTTCCGCCGCGCCGCGCCGCCCGCTCCGACCTTCCCAGATGCAGGTCGGCGACGGCGAGAAGCCGCCGCTCCGGCCACCACAGGGCGCCGGAGGGAAGCGCCACGAGCGCGGCGCCGGCCAGGGTCAGGGCATAGCCGTTCATGCTCTGTTCCCTGCCACGCCCGACCGCGCCGGACAAGCCCCGACCTGCGGGAGGGGGCGGGGCGGATCGGATCGGCCTGCGGGAGGGGTCACGCAAGCCCCGCCTCGGCCATCAGCCGCGCCGCCTTCTCCTCGACGAGGCGCTGCTCGGCCGCGCCCTTCACCGGCACCTTTCCCACCTCGAGGAACATCGGCGCGGCAAGCGGTGTCACCCGGTCGAGGGCCACGTGGTCGATCCGGCCGCCGATGCGGGAGAGCATCTCCTCGATCCGGCCGAAATCCACGAGACCCTTCAGGGCCTCCTCCCGCGTGATGTCGAGCAGCACGTGGCCCGGATCGTAGCGGCGCAGCGTGTCGTAGAGGATGTCCGACGAGAACGTCGCCTGCCTTCCGGTCTTGCGGTGCCCCGGCAGGTTGCGGTCGATCAGCCCGGCGATGATCGCCGCGTTGCGGAAGGTGCGCTTCATCACGGCGTTGCCCTGCAGCCAGGTCTCGAGCCCCGCGCGCAGGTCGCGCGGGTCGAACAACGGCGCGGGATCGCGCACCCGCGCCAGCCCCCAGATCAGGGTGGCGTAGTCGGTGGCGACGAAGCCCAGCGGGTCGAGGCCCTCGCGCTCCATCCGGTGGGTCAGCAGCAGCCCGAGCGTCTGCTGCGCGTTCCGGCCCGCGAATCCGTAGGCGACGAGGTGCCAGCGCCCGTCGTGGGGGAAGGTCTCGACCAGCAGGCGGTCGGCCTCGGGCAGGCGCGAGACCTCGCGCTGGAGCGCCAGCCAGGACGCCGTGTGGGCGGGCAGGTCCGGCCAGGCGGGGGCGCGGAACATCGCGAGGATGCGCTGCGCAAGCTGCGTCGAGGTGGCGAACTTGGTGCCCATGTAGGTGGCGATGCGCGGCTCGCGCCCGCGCTCGCGGCTCACCTCCACGGTCATCTCGCGCAGCCCCTCGTAGCGCACCACCTCGCCGCCCATCAGGAAGGTGTCGCCGGGGGTCAGCGTGGCGGCGAAGCCCTCCTCGATCTCGCCCAGCGGCGCCCCGCCCCGGCCGCGCAGGCGCACCTTCAGCGTGTCGGTCCCGACAATGGTGCCGAGGTTCATGCGGATCCGCAGCGCCGCGCGCGGGTCGCGCAGGTGCCAGAGCCCGTCGCGCCGGACGAGCCGCTGGTAGCGGTCGTAGGCGCGCAGCGCATAGCCGCCGGTCGCGGCGAAGTCGAGGCAGGCGTCGAACTTCTCCCGCTCCAGCCCCGCATAGGGCCCGGCCGTGCGCACCTCGGCATAGAGGGCATCGGCGTCGAACGGGCCGGCGCAGGCGCGCGCGAGGATGTGCTGGATCAGCACGTCGCGGGGGCCCGGCCCGCGCGGCTCGCCGTCGAGCTCATGCGCGCGCGCCGCCTCCAGCGCGGCGACGCATTCCACCACCTCGAAGCGGTTGGCGGGCACCAGCAGCGCCTTCGAGGGTGCGTTGTAGCGGTGGTTGGCCCGGCCGATCCGCTGCACCAGGCGCTTGACGTTCTTCGGCGCGCCGACCTGGATCACCAGGTCCACGTCGCCCCAGTCGATCCCCAGGTCGAGCGTGCCGGTGCAGACCACGGCGCGCAGCGCCCCGGCGGCCATCGCCGCCTCGACCCTCTGGCGCTGCTCGCGCGCCAGCGAGCCGTGGTGGATGCCGATCGGCAGGCCCTCCTCGTTGGCCAGCCACAGGTCGCGGAAGAAGAGCTCCGCCTGGGCACGCGTGTTGTGGAAGATGAGCGTCGTGCGATGTCGGCGGATGGCGTCCAGCACCTCGGGGATCGCATGCCGTCCGCCGCCGCCGGCCCAGGGCGGGGGACTGGCCGTCTCGAGCATGCGGATGTCGGGGTCGGGGCCGGGGTCGGCCTGAAGCACGGGGCAGGGGTCGGGGTGGCGCGCAAGGAACCGCGCCAGCGCCGGGGGGTCCTCGACCGTGGCCGAGAGCCCGACCCTGCGCAGGCCCGGCACGAGCCCCTCGAGCCGCGCCAGGGCAAGCGCGAGCTGGTCGCCCCGCCTGGAGTCGTGCAGGGCGTGGATCTCGTCCACGATCACGCGCGACAGGCCGGCGAAGGTGCGCGCCGCGTCCTCGTAGGAGAGGAGCAGCGCGAGGCTCTCGGGGGTGGTCAAGAGGATGTGCGGCGGATCCGCCCGCTGGCGGCGCCTCGCCTCGGCGGCGGTGTCGCCGGTGCGGTCCTCCACCCGGATGTCCAGGCCCATCCCGGCCACCGGCACGGCGAGGTTGCGGCGGATGTCGGCGGCAAGGGCCTTGAGCGGCGAAATGTAGAGAGTGTGCAACCCCGGCCGAGGATTCTCGGCCAGTTCGGCCAGCGTTGGCAGAAATCCGGCAAGCGTCTTGCCTCCGCCCGTGGGCGCCACGAGGAGCAGCGCAGGCGCATCCGCCCGGCGCAGCATCTCCAGCTGATGCGGATGCGGCACCCAGCCGCGGGCGGCAAACCAGGCGTCGATCCGGGGCGGCAGGCGGTCCATGCCGGGATGGTAGGCCGCGCCGGGGCCCGGCGCCACCGGCGATGCGGGCGGCGCAGGGCGGCACGCCCCCCGGCCGGGGCGGCGCGTCAGCGCGCGATCGTCTCGTCGCGCACGAACATGTTGGCCCAGGCCCTGTCGATCAGCTCGGGCGTCATCTGATAGGGGATGCCCTCGAACTCGCACACCGCGATCATCTGGTCGATCAGGAACACCGGGTGGTAGTTGGCGTAGTTGTAGTTGATCGTCGGATACTTCACCTTCAGCAGGTGCAGCAGCGCCTTCTCGTCGAGCGGCATGCCCTTCTTGCGCGCGACCAGCGCGAAGATCTTCAGGAAGTTCTCCTGGCTCGGGCCGTCGATCTTGATCTTGAAGAAGATCCGCCGCAGCGCGGCGCCGTCGAAGATCTCGTTGGGGTGGAAGTTGGTCGAGAAGATCACCAGGGTGTCGAAGGGCACCACGAACTTCTCGCCCGACTGCAGCGCGAGGATGTCGTAGTTCATCTCGAGCGGCACGATCCAGCGGTTGATCAGCGCCTGCGGCGGTTCCTCCTGCCGGCCGAGGTCATCGACGATGAAGATCCCGCCCGACGCCTTCATCTGCAGCGGCGCGGTGTAGGTCCGTGCCGTGGGGTTGTAGTTGAGGTCGAGCATCGACAGCGTCAGCTCGCCGCCGGTCATGACCGTGGGCCGCTCGCAGTAGATGTAGCGCGCGTCGTAGCGGCCCCCCGTGCGCCTCAGCGAGGTCGGGTCCTCGACCTGCTCCTCGGCCCTGGTGTGCACGATCGGGTCGTAGACGGTGATCACCTGGCCGGAATACTCGACCGCCCGGGGCACGTAGATCCGGTCGCCGATGGCGTCGCGGATGCCGTGGGAGATCGAGGACTTGCCGTTCCCCGGCGGCCCGTAGAGCAGGATCGAGCGCCCCGAGGTCACGGCCGGCCCGAGGTGGTCCAGCAGCTCGTCGGGCAGGATCAGGTGGCCCATCGACCCGATCAGCGCCTCGCGCGTGATCTTGATGTTGCGGATCGACTGCCGCTTCATCTGCTGCTCGTAGGCCGCCAGCGGCACCGGCATCGCGCCGTAGTATTCCGACTGCGACAGCGCATCGAGCGCGCGGGCCTTGCCGGCCTCGGAGAGGCGATAGCCCATCTCGCCGCCCGAGTTCGCGTGCAGCGTTCCCGTCGCCTCCAACAGCTTCTGGCTGCGGGCGATGTCCACCAGTTCCTGCGCGAGCGGAACCGGCAGGCAGCAGACCCGCGCGATCTCGCTGACCTGCTCGAGGTTCATGCGGAACATCGTCTTGAGCAGGATGTCGCGCAGCATCACCTGCGACAGCCCGAGGTCCGACAGCGTCCGCGGCGTCGGCGGCGCGGTCACGTTTGCGGCATGCATGTTCATCGGCTTGCTCTCGTCCTTGCCGGCGGCACGAATCGATCCGGTTGTCCCCGCTGGGGAAACGCTCCGTTAAGGAACCTGTCAGGCAACCATGGCAGCACTAAGGCGGGGCCCGGGCGTTTCCGGTGGCCGGGCGCCTCAGGCGAAGGCTGCCAGCGCGAGGTAGATGACGAGCGACAGGGCGAGCGGAACGCCCATCGGGAACTTCTTGCCGGCGTCCCAGCTCTGCCAGTCGGGGGCGGCCCGGCGCACCGCCGGCACCGCCCGGAAGGCACGGTGGCCGACGTAGGCGGCGATCATCGTCACCGCCAGCAGCACCATGAAGAAGGCCGCGTCTGCGGCGGCGACGAAGGGCGCGATGGCCGCGAAGAACTTGGCGTCGCCGCCGCCCAGGATGCCGCCCAGGTTCAGGACGAAGCCGATGGCGAGGACGACGGCGAAGCCCAGCCAGCGCCAGCCCCAGTCGGCCAGCGGCAGGACGAACGGGCCCACCAGCAGGAACACGGCGAGCAGCGCCAGCACCGCCGCGTTCGGGATCCGCATCCGCGCGAGGTCGGACCAGGTCACCCAGAAGCCGATGGCCGCCGCGAAGGGCAGGAAGGCCAGTGCGGCGGCCGCCGGCGTGTGCATGGGCGCCTGCCTTCCCCGCTCAGCCCGCGGAGGCCGCGGCGGCGGGCGCGGTCCCCTGCTCGAGGGCGCGGAGCGCGCGCACCGCGACATCGAAGTGCCGCGGATGGGTCTCGATCGCCTCGCTCAGAAGCTGCTTGCCGGTCGACACGTCGCCCCGCTTGATCGCCGTCAGCGCCATCGTGTGCAGCAGCTCGGCCCGCTCGACCTGGGTCATCTCGATGACGGGAAGCTGGTAGTTGCCCTGCGCGGCGCGCGCCATCACCAGGTTGTTCTTGGCGGTGAACAGGTTGCTGTCGTAGGTCAGGGCCTCGGTGAACAGCCGCTCGGCATCCGCATAGGCGCCGCGGGTGAGCTTGGAGTAGCCCCAGTTGTTCAGCACCGCGGATGGCTGCGTGGTCAGCCCGACCGCGATCTCGTAGAAACTGTCGGCGCGCGCCCAGTCCTTCCGGCTGTCGGCCACCATGGCCTCGAGCCGGTAGCGCTCGAAGGTCTCGTGCGTCGGCGGCACGCTGTCGAGCACCTGCTTGGCGCGCGTCCAGTCGTTCGCCCGGATCAGCGCATCGGCATAGCCGACCCGGTCGTCGTTCGTCGCCTCGGGGTGTTCGACGACCTGCGCCCAGGCCGCCACGGCCTCGGTCGGGCGCTTGGCGCGGATCAGCGACTTGGCCAGCCCCCGCCGCAGGTCGATCCGGTCGGGGTTCTGCGCCAGCGTCCTGCGGAAGTAGGCCACCGCCTCGTCGGGCGAGGCGGCGTTCAGCATCAGATCCCCGAGGTTGGAGTCGTCGATCGCGTTCAGGTCCTTCAGCGCGCGTTCGACTTCGGCTTCGCCCGATTTCTCGCAGGCAGTCAGAAGAAGTGTGCCGGCAAGGCACAGCAAGACGATTCCGGTATGGCGCATGGCCTGCGTCCCTTTGCTGCTCGATCCTTCTCAGGGAGGTGTCGAGAGCAGGAGGAACCGCCCGTTGCCCCGACGAACCAGCTGGAAGGTACTCTTTTGTTCTTGGGGCGCATCATAGCGCGGCCGCTCGACTTTTGCGATAGCCAAGCGAAGATTGTCGCGGATCTCGTCGGAATTGCCACTGTCGAGCGCATAGGCCGTCTGGAACACGTTGCGCGCCTCGGCCACCTTTCCCGCCTCCATCAGCGTCACGCCGAGGTTGTTCCAGGCAGGCACGAAGCGTTCGTCCTTCGCGATGGCCTGTCGCAGGATGCGCTCGGCCTGGCCGAGCCGGCCCAGGCGGAGATTTGCCGATCCGATCGCCGAGAGCACGTCGGCGGTCAGCCCCTGCTCGCCCGCCGCGCGGTAGTAGGCCCTGAGCGCCAGCTCGTATTCGCCCGCAGCCATCAGCCGGTGCCCGACGATCAGCCCGTCCACCGCGTCGTCGGCATTGCCGAGCCGCGACGGCGCGAAGGGGCTGTCGCCGACCGTCGCGCCGCTGAGGCGCCCGTCGGGGCCGCAGGCGGTCAGGAGAACGAGGCAGAGGCCGGTGAGGGCGGCGGCGTCCGCTGGTCGCATCTGGCGTCAGAAGTTCTGCAACGTCGTGTAGATCCCGTAGATCGAGGGGCCGATCAGGATGATCAGCAACGGGGGAACGGTGAACATCATGGTGCCGAGCGTCAGCTTGGTCGGCAGGACGTTTGCCTTCTCCTCCGCCCGCATGATCCGCTTGTCGCGCATCTCGGCGGCGTAGACCCTGAGCGCGTCGGCGATCGAGGTGCCGAAGCTCGCCGACTGGATCATCACCGTCACGAAGGACGACACGTCGGGCACGCCGGCGCGTTCGCCCATGTCCTTCAGCACCTGGATGCGGTCCTTGCCGGCCTTGAGCTCGTTGGCCACCGTCTCGAATTCCTCCGACAGGGCGGGGTAGCCGACCTTGATCTCCTTCGAGACGCGCACGATCGACTGGTCGAGCGACTGACCCGCCTCGACGCAGACCAGCATCATGTCGAGCGCATCGGGGAAGCCGTTGACGATCTCGTCGCGGCGCGCCTGCACCCGCCGCTCGACCCAGTAGCGCGGCAGGTAGTAGCCGATCAGGCCGGGGATCATGATCGTCAGCACGCTCGACAGGATCGAGGGGTTGCCCGTCGCCGTCTTGACGATCGTGATCAGCACGCCGAGCGTCAGCATGCCGATGCCGAGCACGAACTGGATGAAGTGATACGACCGCACCGCGCCCTTGCCGCGGTAGCCCGCGCGCAGGAGCTTGAGCCTGGTGGCGGAATATTCCTCCTCGTTCTTGGGTTCGAGGAACTCCGCGAAGCGGTCGAGCCGGGGCCCGCTCGAACCGGCGCGCAGGCTGACCTTCCCGTCCGATCCCGCGCCGCGGCCGGTGTCCTTCTTCAGCCGGTCGAGCGGATCGACCTGCCGCTTGAGCATCGTCGGCAGCGCCAGGATGATCAGGATCAGCCCGAGGCCGCCCACCACCAGCAGCGGGCCCAGCGGGCCCAGCGCATCGGTGAGGAACTGGTTCAGTCCGTCGAGCATCGCAGCCCCCCTCAGACCTTGATGTTGACCATGATGCGCATGAAGATCACGTTTGCCACCAGGAAGACGCCGACCGCAATCGCCGCCGGGATGAAGGCGGCGGTTTCGCGCACGTCGTCGTAGTAGTCGGGCTTGATCAGCGTGATCATCAGCAGCGCGACGAAGGGGAAGCCCGACAGGAACATCCCCGACCACTTCGCCTCGGCGGTGATCGCCTTGACGCGGCGGAACAGCTTGAAGCGCGCCCGGATCACCTGCGCCAGGCCGTGCAGGATCTCGGCCAGGTTGCCGCCCGACTGCGCCTGGATCGACACCGCCACCGCAAGGAAGCGCAGGTCCTGCATGTCCATCCGTTCGGCGAAGGTCTTGAGCGCCTCGGAGATCTCGCGCCCGTAGGCGGCCTCGTCGGCGATGATGCCGAACTCCGAGCCGAGCGGGTCGGGGATCTCGCGCGCGACGATGTTGATCGCCGACGAGAACGGGTGCCCCACGCGCAGGCTGCGCACCATCAGCTCCACCGCGTCGGGAAGCTGCTCCTCGATCATCGCCATCCGCTTCTTCGCCTTGCGGTCCACCCAGGTGTAGACGCCGCCGATGCCGAACACGAGCGCGACCAGGATCCGCACGATCAGCGGCCCGTCCGTCGCCACCGTCAGCAGCAGGAACGAGAACACCGACAGCAGCACCATCACCATGACGAGCTGGCGGGGCGAGAAGGCGATGGCGGCACGCTGCGCCTTGGTGGCGAGGATCTGGTAGAACGGGATGCCGCCGCCGGTCACGTGCTGCGACACCTCCTTGCGGAGCTGGTCCAGCACCTGTTCGCGCCCGGCGCCCTTCTCGAGCAGGTCGAGCCGGCGGTTGAGCCGGTTGTTGAGCGAGATCGACTTGCCGAAGACCATCAGGTAGATGCCTTCGACCAGCAGCAGGACTGCCACGAAGATCAGCGCATAGATGATCGGTGTCGGGCTGATGATCATGGCGCGTTACTCGGCTGCAATGGGTTCGTAGATCGACGGCGGCAGGTCGTAGCCCCACTGCTTGAAGCGGTCGGAATAGTGCGAACGCACGCCCGTCGCTGTGAAGCGGCCGATGATCTTGCCATCCGGCGCGATGCCGAGGCGCTCGTAGCGGAAGATCTCCTGCATCG
>JANZZL010000023.1 GCA_026419405.1 Paracoccaceae bacterium
TCCGTCGAGGGGAAGTCGGCGTTGATCTCGTCCATCTCGAGCACGATGTCGTAGGGCACCTTGGCCTCGGCCAGGAGAACGTTCATGTGGCCGGGCAGGCGCCCCGCGACCGGGTGGATGGCGAAGCGGACGGTCTTGCCCTTGGCGCGCAGCTTGCGGGTCAGTTCGCTGACCGACTGCTGCGCCTGGGCCACCGCCATGCCGTAGCCCGGCACGATGATGATCGAATCCGCGTCGTTCAGTGCCGCCGCCACGCCCTCGGCGTCGATCGCGATCTGCTCGCCCGCGATCGCGGCCGCCGGGCCCTGCGTGCCGCCGAAGCCGCCGAGGATCACCGAGACGAAGGAGCGGTTCATCGCCTTGCACATGATGTAGGAGAGGATCGCGCCCGAGGAGCCGACGAGCGCGCCGACCACGATCAGCAGGTCGTTGCCGAGCGAGAAGCCGATCGCCGCCGCGGCCCAGCCCGAGTAGCTGTTGAGCATGGAGACGACGACCGGCATGTCGGCCCCGCCGATCCCCATGATCAGGTGGTAGCCGATGAACAGCGCGGCGAGCGTCATCAGGACGAGCGGGAACAGCCCGCCGGTGTTGAAGTACCACACCAGGCAGAGCGCCGAGACCGCCGCCGCGGCGGCATTGAGCGCATGCCCGCCGGGCAGCTTCTTCGCCGCGCTCGAGACCTTTCCGGCAAGCTTGCCGTAGGCGATCACCGAGCCGGTGAAGGTGACGGCCCCGATGAAGACGCCGAGGAAGAGCTCGACGCGCAGGATCGCGAGCTCCACCGGCGTCTTGTGGGCGAGCACGGCGGCGAAGCCGCGCACGCCGCGCTCCTCCAGCGCCACGGCGCGGCCGGCCTCGTTCAGGCTGGGCGAGAGCGTCGAGAGCAGCTCGGCCACGCGCCCGATCTCGATGTGCGCGTTGTAGCCCACGAACACCGCCGCGAGGCCGACCAGGCTGTGCATCGCCGCGACGAGCTCGGGCATCTGCGTCATCTGGACGCGGTTGGCGAGCTGCATGCCGATGACGGCGCCGCCCGCGATCATCACGAGCGAGACGAGCCAGAGGCCCGCGCCGGGGCCGATCAGCGTGGCGAGGACCGCAAGCGCCATGCCGACGATGCCGTACCAGACCGCGCGCTTGGCGCTTTCCTGGTTCGAGAGCCCGCCGAGCGCGAGGATGAAGAGGACGGCGGCGACGACGTAGGCCGCTGTGGTGAACCCGAAATCCATCTGTCCCGTGCCCCGCGCCTACGACTTCTGGAACATGGCGAGCATCCGCCGTGTCACGAGGAAGCCCCCGAAGATGTTGATGCCGGCCAAGAACACCGAGAGCGCCGCGAGCAGGATCACGAGGTAGGACCCCGAGCCGATCTGCATCAGCGCGCCGACGATGATGATCGAGGAGATCGCGTTGGTGATCGCCATCAGCGGCGTGTGCAGCGCGTGGGAGACGTTCCAGATCACCTGGAAGCCCACGAACACGGCCAGCACGAAGACGATGAAGTGCTGCATGAACGAGGCCGGCGCGACGAGGCCGACGAGCAGCGTGAGCACCCCCCCGGCGGCGAGCAGCGCGACCTGGTTGCGCGTCTGCTGCCGGAACAGCGCGAGTTCCTGCGCGCGCCGCTCCTCGGGCGTCAGCTCCTTCGGCTTCTCCTTCGGCTTGGCCGCGGCGATGGCCTGCACCTTGGGCGGCGGCGGCGGGAAGGTGATCTTGCCCTCGTGCGTCACCGTCGCGCCGCGGATCACGTCGTCCTCCATGTCGTGGACGAGCACGCCATCCTTCTTCGGCGTCAGGTCGGCCAGCATGTGGCGGATGTTGGTGGCGTAGAGCGTCGAGGCCTGCGTCGCCATCCGGCTGGGGAAGTCGGTATAGCCGATGATGATGACGCCGTTGTCGGTGACGATCTTCTGGTCGGGCACCGTCAGGTCGCAGTTGCCGCCGCGTTCGGCCGCGAGATCGACGATGACCGAGCCCGGCTTCATCATCCGCACCATGTCCTCGGTCCAGAGCTTGGGCGCGGGCCGGCCGGGGATGAGCGCGGTGGTGATGACGATGTCCATCTCGGGGGCGAGCTCGCGGAACTTGGCGAGCTGCTTCTCGCGGAACTCGGGGCTCGAGGGCGCGGCATAGCCGCCCGTGGCCGCCCCGTCCTGGGTCGGCTCGAATTCCAGGAAGACGAATTCCGCGCCCATCGACTCGATCTGCTCGGCCACCTCGGGGCGCACGTCGAAGGCATAGGTCACGGCGCCGAGGCTCACCGACGTGCCGATCGCGGCCAGGCCGGCCACGCCCGCGCCGACCACCAGCACCTTCGCGGGCGGGATCTTGCCGGCGGCCGTCACCTGGCCGGTGAAGAAGCGGCCGAAGTTGTTCGCCGCCTCGATCACCGCGCGGTAGCCCGCGAGGTTCGCCATCGACGAGAGCGCGTCCATCTTCTGCGCGCGGGAGATGCGCGGCACCATGTCCATCGCGACGACGGTCGCGCCGGTGCCCTCGGCGAGCTTCAGCAGCTTCTCGTTCTGCGCCGGCCAGAAGAACGAGATCAGCGTCTTGCCGGGCGCAAGGCGCTTCGTCTCGGCCTCGGTCGGGGGGCGGACCTTGACGATCACGTCGGCGGCCTTCCAGAGCGCGGCGGCGGTCTTGACGACCTCGACCCCGGCCTCGCGGTAGGCCTCGTCGGAGAAGCCCGCGCGCTCGCCCGCGCCGGTCTCGATCAGGCAGTCGTGGCCGAGCTTCTGGAGCTCGCGCGCGCTCGCGGGCGTCAGGGCGACGCGCGCCTCGCCCTCGAGGATCTCCTTCGGTGCGCCGATCTTCACGTCTGGTGCCCCCCTCGTTGCCGTCGCTGCGTCCCGCCGGCGGCTGGCCCGCGCCGGTCCCCGTGTCCATAGCCCGCGCAACAATCGTTCACAAGCGGCTGGCGCAGGCCGGGCCTGCTCAGATCCAGCGGCGCGTGCGCGCGGCCCAGGCCTCGAAGGCCGGGCCGAAGGCGGCGCGCAGGCGCGCCTCCTCGGGGCGGATGAAGCGGCGGGTGATCACGGCGATGAACAGCGGCACGAGGAGGACGAGCGCGGGGAGCGCGTGCCAGCGGAGGCAGAGGCCGGCGAGGATCAGCGCATCGGCGAGGTAGATGGGGTTGCGCGAGAGGCGGTAGACGCCGGTGGTGACGAGCGCCGAAGGCGTCCGGTGCGGGATCACGCTGGTGCGGTGGCGGCGGAACTCGAAGACCGCCGCGGCCATCAGGACGAGGCCGGCGCCGATCAGCGCCGCCCCCGCCGGGCCGCCCCAGGCGCCGAAGCCGCCGAGCGGCAGCAGCCGCGCCTGCCCCCAGGCCAGCGCGGCGAAGAGCGCAAGCCAGAGGGGCGGCAGGTCGATCGCCTCGCGCGCGGTCATCGCGGTCTTCTCCCGGGCCGTGGGTCGTGCCTACTATGCGCCGGACCGGGGGCGCCGCAACCGCCCGCACGGGCGGCGGCGCAGGGAGGGGGGACATGCTCGAGGGACGGCACGCCCTGGTGACGGGCGGAGGCACGGGCCTCGGCCTCGCCATCGCCCGGGCGCTCGCCGGGGCGGGGGCCGAGGTGACCATCGCCGGACGGCGGGCCGAGGTGCTGGCGGCCGCCGCCGGGCCGGGCCTGCACCCGCTGGTGATGGATGTCGCCGACGAGGCGAGCGTCGTCGCCGGCGTCGCCATGGCGGTGGCCGCGCGCGGACCGGCGACGGTCTGCGTCGCCAACGCCGGGATCGCCGAGGGCCGCTCGCTTGCCCGGACCGACCTCGCGTTCTGGCGGCGGCTGATGGCGGTGAACCTCGACGGGGCGTTCCTGACCATCCGCGAATGCCTTCCGGGGATGCGCGCGGCGGGCTGGGGCCGGGTGATCGCGGTGGCCTCGATCGCCGGGCTCAGGGGCCTCAGGGGCGCGCCCGCCTACACCGCCTCGAAGCACGGGTTGGTGGGCCTCGTGCGCGGGCTCTCGGAGGAGGTCATCGGCAGCGGGATCACCTGCAATGCCCTCTGCCCCGGCTATGCCGATACCGAGATCGTGGCGCGGAATACCGGCGCCATCGCGGCCCGGGCCGGGGTGAGCGAGGCCGAGGCGCTGGCGCTGATGGTGGCGGAGAACCGCCACCGGCGGCTGATCGCGCCCGGGGAGGTCGCCGCCGCCGCGCTCTGGCTCTGCGCGCCGGGGTCGGAGAGCGTCAATGGCCAGGCGATCGCGATCGCGGGCGGGCAGGTCTGAGCGCCGGCCCGCGCGCGGGCGCTCCAGCCGTCGGCGCGGAACTGGGGCGGGTTGTTGACGCCGGCCCGCGCGCGCGGGGCGGTCCGGGAAGAAGAGCCCGGGGCCGGCTCGGCAGACCGCAGACCCGCGCGCAGGCGGGGAGGGCGGACGGGGGGCTGTCTGCCCCCCGCGGCGGCGCGGCCGCCTTCCCCCCGAGGATACTTGGCGCAGGGAAGGGGCCAGCGAAGGTGCGCAGGGAGGGGGGCGCCGGTTGCCCCTCGGCGGCGCCGGTCGGGGGCAGGCCTCGGGCCGGGGCGGCAGGGCCGGCGCGACCCGGAGGAGGCGCGGGGGCGCGGGCGGGGAGCCTGTCATCCCGACCCGACCGACGAAGGGGCTGGCGGCGCAGCGCAGGGGTGCAGGCGGAAGTCCTTGACCGGGGCGGCGCGGCCATGCACTCCGGCGCGAGGGGGGAGGGGCCGCCGATGACCACCGATTTCGCCGCGACGCGCGCCATGTTCGAGCTGCCCGAGGGGATCGTCTATCTGGACGGCAACTCGCTCGGGCCGCTGCCGCGGGCGGTGCCGGAGCGGCTGCGGCGGACGGTCGAGGAGGAGTGGGGCAGGCTGCTGATCGGCGGCTGGAACAGGGCCGGCTGGATGGACCTGCCGCGGAAGGTGGGCGACCGGGTGGGCCGGCTGATCGGGGCCGAGCCGGGGACGGTGGTCATGGGCGACACGCTCTCGATCAAGGTCTACCAGTCGCTCGCCGCGGCGCTGGAGATGGTGCCGGGGCGCCGGGTGATCCTGTCGGACACCGGCAACTTCCCCTCGGACCTCTACATGGCCGACGGGCTGGTGCGCACGCTGGGGCAGGGCTACGCGGTCAGGACCGTGGCGCCGGAGGAGGTGGAGGCCGCCATCGGCCCGGAGGTGGCGGTGCTGATGCTGACTGAGGTGGACTACCGCACCGGGCGGCGGCACGACATGGGCCGGCTGACCGCCAAGGCCCATGCGGCGGGCGCGCTGACGGTCTGGGACCTCGCCCATTCCGCCGGCGCCCTGCCGGTGGACCTGGCCGGCACGCGGGCCGACTTCGCGGTGGGATGCAGCTACAAGTACCTCAACTCCGGCCCCGGCGGGCCCGCCTTCATCTACGTCGCCCCGCGCCATGCCGAGGCGGCGCGGCCGGCGCTCTCGGGCTGGCTGGGCCATGCGGCGCCCTTCGCCTTCGACCTCGACTACCGTCCGGGACGCGGCATCGAGCGGATGCGGGTCGGGACCCCGCCGATCCTGCAGCTCGCGGCGCTCGATGCCGCGATGGATGTCTGGGAGATCGCCGACATCGCCGACGTGCGGGCGCGGTCGGTGGAGCTGACGCAGGCCTTCATCGCCGGGGTGGAGGCGGCCTGCCCCGAGCTTGCGCTCGCCAGCCCCCGCGACCCGGAGGCGCGCGGCAGCCAGGTGAGCTTCCGCCACCCCGAGGGCTACGCGATCATGCAGGCGCTGATCGCGCGCGGCGTGATCGGCGACTTCCGCGCGCCCGACATCCTGCGCTTCGGCTTCGCGCCGCTCTACACCGGCATGGGCGAGGTGGAGCGGGCGGTGGCGGTGCTGGCCGAGGTGATGGCGGGCCGGTTGTGGGACCGCGACGACTACCGCCGGCGCGCGGCGGTGACCTGAGCCGGCGGGCGGCGCGCGGGGGTGACCTGAGCGGGCCGGCGGCGCACGGCGGCGGACCGGATGGCGCACGGGCGCTCGGGCGCAACGGCGCCCGGGCGGCCGCGGGGCAGGCGCCGGCCCCCCCCTGGATCGCGCCCGCGCCGCGCCGGCCAGGGGCAGCCGCAGGGCGCGAGCCCGGTGGCGCGCGGCTGCCGATCCCCGTCTTGCCGCGACGCCGCGCCGCGACGGGGCGGGGCAATCCGCGCCGGGGCGCCCCCTGCGCGCCCCCTGCCGTGCCGCCGTGCCGCCGGCATCCGCCGGCCCCCCCCGCCGGGCGGCGCCTCAGCGGCCGCGGATGCGCGGGTCGAGCGCGTCGCGCAGGCCGTCGCCGATGTAGTTCACCGACAGGACGATCAGCGAGATCGCGAGCCCCGGCCAGATCACCCGGGCGGGATACTGCTGGATGTACTCCACCCCGTCGAACAGCAGCCGCCCCCAGGTCGGGAAGTCGGGCGGGAAGCCGAGGCCGAGGAAGGACAGCGCCGACTCGGTGATGATGGCGCTCGCGATCCCGAGCGTCGCCGAGACCATGATCGGCGAGACGATGTTGGGCAGGATGTGGCGCAGGATGATGCGCCGCGCGGGCGTGCCGATCGAGCGCGCGGCCAGCACGAACTCGCGTTCCTTGAGCGCCAGAACCTCGCCCCGCACGATGCGGGCCGCCTGCATCCACGAGGTGACGCCGATCGCGGTGACGATCAGCAGGAAGGTGCCGCCCTCGGGCCCGAGACTGCGCGCCAGCGGGTCGCGGAACAGCATCACCATGACGAGCAGGAGCGGCAGCAGCGGCAGCGCGAGGAAGAGGTCGGTCAGCCGCATCAGCGGCCCGTCGAGCCGCCGGAAGTAGCCCGCGAGCACGCCGACGAGCGTGCCGAGGACCATCGAGATCACCATCGCCACGAGCCCGACCGCGATCGAGACCTGGCCCCCCGCCATCATCCGCGCGAGCATGTCTCGGCCGAGCTGGTCGGTGCCGAGCGGCGCCTGCCAGCTCGGCGGCTTGTTGCGGCTGAGGATCATCTCGGCGGCATTGGGGTTGATGTAGGTCGGGCTCCTGGTCCAGACGAGCGGGCCCACTGAGACGAAGAGCACCAGCGCCACGAAGACCGCAAGGCCGATCAGCGCGCCCCTGTGGGTCTTGAACTGGGCCCAGACCTCGGCCCACTGGCTGCGCGGCCTCTCGGTCGCGCGGTCCGGCTGGAAGGGCACGTCAGTCATAGCGGATCCTCGGGTCCAGGAGGCCGTAGAGCACGTCGGCGATCAGGTTGAAGATCACGATCAGCACCGCGAAGATGAAGGTCAGCGTCTGCACCATGGGCAGGTCCGAGGCCTGGATCGCCCCGATCAGCAGCGCGCCGAGGCCGTTCACGCGGAACACCTGCTCGGTGATGATCGCGCCGCCGAAGATCGTGGGGATGCCGAGCGCGATGACGGTCACGACCGGGATCATCGAGTTCCTGAGCACGTGCTTGAGCACCACCACGCGCTCGCGCAGGCCCTTGGCGCGGGCGGTGCGCACGTAGTCCTGGTTGAGGTTGTCGAGCATCGAGGCGCGCATGTAGCGGCTGATCTGCGAGGCGTTGTAGAGCGCGAGCACGGCGACCGGCAGCACCATCTGGCGGACCTGGGCGACGAAGCTCTCCCAGTCGGTCACGCGCAGCGAGGTGTTGTAGATCGAGGGGAACCAGCCGAGGTTCACCGCGAAGACGAGGATCAGCACGAGGCCGGTGAAGAAGGTGGGCACCGAGAAGCCGACCATGGCGACGAAGGTGCCGATCTGGTCGAACCAGGAATATTGCCGGTAGGCCGAGTAGATGCCGATCGGCAGGGCGATCAGCACGCCGACGACATAGGCCATGCCGACCACGGTCAGCGTCTGCGGCAGGCGCTCGACGATCACGTCGAAGACCGGGCTGCGCGACTGCCAGGAGAGGATGCGCTGCATCCCCTCGGAAAAGGCGGTGCCGAAGGTGGCGTCGACCCAGACCAGCGGCTCGACCACGAAGAACTGCTTGAGCCAGAGCAGGTAGCGGACGTGGATCGGCTCGTTGGCGCCCATCGCCTCGAGGATGCGCATGCGCACCTCCGCCGGCACCGTCAGCGGGATCTGGCTCGCGGGCGAGCCGGGCGCGAGGTCCACGAGCAGGAAGATGACGAGGCTGATCACCAGCAGCGTCGGGATCGCGAGCAGCAGCCTGCGAAGGGTGTAGGTGAACATGCGCGGGTCGCCCTCGGGCTCTCGGCCGGCCGGACCGTCGCCGACCCCGCCCCGGCGCGCGTCCGGGGCGGGGCCGCCTCAGGCCGGCGTCACTTGATCCGGTACCAGTCCTGCACGTTCCACAGCTCGGTGTCCCAGACGTTCAGGACGACGCCGCCGAGCGTGTTGGAATGCGCCGAGAGCCGGCCGCGGTCGACGAGCGGCACCACGACGTGGCTCTCCTTCGTCAGCATGTCGTTCATCCGCTTGACGAGTTCGGCGCGCGCCGCGATGTCGCGCGTCTGCGCCAGCTCGCGCACGAGCGCCTCGTAGGCCGGGTCGCAGTAGCGGTTGATGTTCTCGCCCTGCCACTGGTTCTCGGGGCCGGGGATCTTGTCGCAGAGATACTGCGCCAGGTAGGGCTCGGGGTCGGTGCCGTCGAAGTTGTTGGCATACATCTCGACGTCGGCGTAGAACTTCTGGAACGTGTCGGGCGAGCCCGGATCGCCGCCGAAGTAGACGCCCGGGTCGATCGACTTCAGCTCCACCTCGACCCCGATCTCGTTCCACCACTGCTTGATCAGCGCCTGGAAGTCCTGTCGCACCGGGTTGACCGAGGTCTGGTAGAGCACCGAGAGCCGCACGCCGTCGGCATTCACCCGGATCCCGTCCGGGCCGGGGGTGAAGCCCGCCTCCTCGAGCAGCGCCTTGGCGCCCTCGATGTCCTGGGTCAGGCAGTCGGTGTTGTCCGAGGCGTAGATCTCGGGCGCGGGCACCAGGTTGCAGGTCGGCCGGCCGGCCTCGCCGTAGCCCACCTCGACCAGCAGGTTGCGGTCGATCGCCATGCTCAGCGCCTTGCGCACGCGCGCATCGGTGAGGAACGGGTGCGGGTGCTTGACGGTGGAGCGCTCGCCCTCGGGCAGGCTGGGCGAGGGGTTGGTCAGGTTCATCTCGATCCGCTCGACGAGCGTGCCGAAGGCCGAGACGAACTGGCCCTTGCCGCCGGCCTTCATCTGCGCCTGGAGCTCGGGGTTGATCTGGGTGTTCCAGGCATAGTCGAACTCGCCGGTCTCCATCACCGCGCGCGCCGCGCCCGCCGCGTCGCCGCCGCCCTTGACCATCACCGTCGCGAAGGCGGGCTTTTCCGGGTCGCGGTAGTGCGGGTTGGCCTCGAGCTGCACCACGTCGTTGACCTTGAACTCGGTCACCCGGAACGGGCCGGTGCCGATCGGCCCGAAGTTCTGCGCGGTGCAGGTCGCCGCCGCCGCGCCGAGGCAGTCCTGGAACTGCGCCTTCTGGATGATCGGCGAGGTCGAGCCGACGAAGGCGCTGTAGGGGTTGGGCTTGGGCGCGCTGAAGGTGACCTTGACCGTCCGCTCGTCGATCGCCTCGACCGACTGCACGCCCTCGTAGCGCGCGGCCTGGGCGCAGCCGCCCTCGGGATGGGTGCAGTATTGCCAGGAGAAGACCACGTCGGCCGAGGTCACGGGCGTGCCGTCGGACCACAGCAGCCCCTCCTTCAGCTTCCAGGTGATCGTGGTCAGGTCCTCCGAGACGCCGCCGTTCTCCAGCGTCGGGATCTCGGCCGCGAGCCGCGGGAAGAGGTTGCCCTTCTCGTCGAAGCCGGCGAGCGGCTCGATGATCAGGCTCGAGACCTCCACGTCCTTGGTGCCCGAGGAGAGGTAGGGGTTCAGGATCGAGACGGCCTGGGAATAGAGGATGTTCACGTTGCCGTCGCTGCCGCGCTCGGCGAGGGCCGGGAGGGCCATCGCCGCGGTGGCGCAGGCGCCCATCAGGGCGGTTCTCAGTCTCATGTCATGCTCCTTGCTGGACGTGGGTGTCGGCTGTGCTCTTGGCCTCGGGCGCCGCCGCTGTCCCGGCGGTCTGGCTGATGGCGGGATCGTGGAGGTGGCAGGCGGTGAAGTGCCCCGGCGCGACCTCGCGGAAGGCCGGTTCCACCTCGCGGCAGACCGGCATCACCCTGGGGCAGCGGGTCGAGAAGTTGCAGCCCCTGGGCGGGTTCGCAGGCGAGGGAACGTCGCCCGTCAGGATGATCCGGCGCCGGCGGGTCTCGGCATTGGGGTCGGGCTCGGGCACGGCCGAGAGCAGCGCCTGGGAATAGGGGTGCAGCGGCGCCTCGTAGAGCGCGTCGCGGGGGGCGAGCTCGGCGATCCGGCCGAGATCCATCACCGCCACGCGGTCGGCGATGTGGCGCACCATCGAGAGATCGTGGCTGATGAAGAGGTAGGTCAGCCCGAAGCGCGCCTGGAGATCCTCGAGCAGGTTGACGACCTGCGCCTGGATCGAGACGTCGAGCGCCGCGATCGGCTCGTCGCAGACGATGAACCTGGGGTTGAGCGCCAGCGCCCGGGCGATGCCGATGCTCTGGCGCTGGCCGCCCGAGAACTCGTGCGGGTAGCGGTTGGCGAAGGCGCGGTTGAGGCCGACCGCGTCCATCAGCTCGTGGATGCGCTCCTGCTTCTCGCGGCGCGACAGGCGGGTGTGCTCGTCGAGCGGCTCGCCGATGATCGAGCCCACGGTCATCCGCGGGTTGAGCGAGGCCTGCGGATCCTGGAAGACCATCTGCATGATCGGGCGCAGCGTCCGCAGCGTGTCGAAGCCGGCGGTGGCGATCTCGCGCCCGTCGATCCTGATCGAGCCCGACGTCGGCTCGTAGAGCCGCAGCAGCGCCCGCCCGCAGGTGGACTTGCCGCAGCCCGACTCGCCGACGAGGCCGAGGGTCTCGCCCTCGTGGATGTCGAAGCTCACCCCGTCCACCGCCTTCACCGCCCCGACCCGCCGCCGCAGCAGGCCCGCGTAGATCGGGAAGTGCATCCTGAGGTCGCGCACCTCGACGAGCTTGCGACGGGCGGCGGCGGCCTCAGGCATCCCGCGGCCCCCCCGTGGCGAAGTCCCAGAAGCAGGCCGCGTCGTGCCCGCCGGGGCCCACCGGGACGCGCGGCGGGTTCGCCGCGAGGCAGCGGTCGAAGGTGTGGCCGCAGCGCGGGGCGAAGGGGCAGGCCGTCGGGTGGCGGTAGAGGATCGGCGGCTGACCCTCGATCACCTTCAGCCGCGCCGCCCGCGCGCCGCGGACATGCGGGATGGTCTGGAGCAGGGCCCGCGTGTAGGGATGCTGCGGGTTGCCGAACAGCTCCCGCACCGGCGCCTGCTCGACGATCTGGCCGCCATACATGACGATCACCCGGTCGGCGATCCCGGCGATCACGCCGAGGTCATGCGTGATCCAGACGATCGCCATGCCGAGCTTCTGGCGCAGGTCGCGGACCAGCTCGAGGATCTGCGCCTGGATCGTCACGTCGAGCGCGGTGGTCGGCTCGTCGGCGATCAGCACCTTCGGCTCGCAGGCGAGCGCGATGGCGATCATCACCCGCTGGCGCATCCCGCCCGAGAACTGGTGCGGGTAGTCGGCAAGCCGCCGCCGCGCGTCGGGGATGCCCACGAGGTCCAGAAGCTCGGCCGCGCGCCGCTCGGCGACGCGCCGGCTCATCCCCAGATGCGCCCGCAGCGGCTCCATGATCTGGAAGCCCACCGTGAACACCGGGTTGAGCGAAGTCATCGGATCCTGGAACACGAAGCCGATGCGCGCGCCGCGGACGCCGCGCAGATGCTCCTCGGAGCAGCGCAGCAGGTCGCTGCCCTCGAACAGCACCTGCCCGTCGCGCACCTCGGCCGGGGGCGAGGGCAAAAGCCCGATCAGCGACATCATGGTGACCGACTTGCCCGAGCCGGATTCCCCCACAACCCCGAGGAGTTCCCCCGGCTTCACGTCGAAGCTGACGGAGTTGACGGCATGCACCTCGCCCGAGCGCGTCCGGAATACCGTCTTGAGGCCCCGGACGTCGAGGACGGAACTTGCCCCATCGGGCATCGGTCGCTCTCCAAGCGTATGTTATTATTGTCTTTTTTGCTCCCGCCCGGCGACGGACGGCTGTTGGTGAAAAAAGTGTTAGCATGAAACGCCCCTCCCGCAAGCGCTAATCCCGGCGGTTGCCGCATCGTCACCCGGTCGCATGGCCGGCCGGCGGCT
>JANZZL010000082.1 GCA_026419405.1 Paracoccaceae bacterium
CCCCTGGGACAAGGACGACATCGACGCGCTGGGCATCCTGAAGGTGGACGTGCTGGCGCTGGGCATGCTGACCTGCATCCGCAAGGGCTTCGATCTCATCGCGAAGCACCACGGGACGGAGTGGACCCTGGCCACGCTGCCGCCCGAGGACCCGGACGTCTACGACATGCTCTGCCGGGCCGATTCGCTGGGCGTCTTCCAGGTGGAGAGCCGGGCGCAGATGAACTTCCTGCCCCGGATGCGGCCGCGCTGCTTCTACGACCTGGTGATCCAGGTGGCGATCATCCGGCCGGGGCCGATCCAGGGCGACATGGTCCACCCCTTCCTGCGGCGGCGGAACGGGCAGGAGAAGGTGAGCTTTCCCTCGGATGCGCTGGGCGCGGTCCTCGGCAAGACGCTGGGCGTGCCGCTCTTCCAGGAACAGGCGATGCAGATCGCCATCGTCGGCGCCGGCTTCTCGCCCGAGGAGGCCGATCGCCTGCGCCGGTCGCTCGCCACCTTCAAGAAGCACGGGTCGGTCAGCGAGTTCGAGGGCCGCTTCCTGGCGGGGATGCGGCGGAACGGCTACGACGAGGACTTCGCGCGCCGCTGCTTCGCCCAGATCGAGGGCTTCGGCAGCTACGGCTTTCCCGAAAGCCACGCGGCGAGCTTCGCGCTTCTCGTCTATGCCTCGGCCTGGATCAAGCGCCACCACCCCGGCATCTTCGCCTGCGCGCTCCTGAACTCTCAGCCGATGGGCTTCTACGCGCCCGCCCAGATCGTCCGCGACGCCCGCGAGCACGGGGTCGAGGTCCGCCCGCCCTGCGTCAATTCGAGCTTCTGGGACTGCACGATGGAAGACGACGGGCAGGGTGGGCTCGCGCTCCGTCTCGGCTTCCGCCAGATCAACGGGATGGGGGAGGAGGACGCGCACTGGATCGTCGCGGCCCGCGGCAACGGCTACCGCGCGGTCGAGGACGTCTGGCGCCGGGCCGGCGTGCCTCCGGCCACGGTCGCGCTGCTCGCCGAGGCCGACGCCTTCGCCGCACTCGGGATCTCCCGGCGCGAGGCGCTCTGGGCGGCCCGGGCGCTCGGCGGCAGGACGCCGCTGCCGCTCTTCGCCGGAGATCTCGACGGCGAGGGGATCGTGGAGCCGGCGGTGATCCTGCGCGCGATGACGCCGGGCGAGGAGGTGGTCGAGGACTACGTCTCGATGCGGCTGACGCTCCGCGCGCATCCGATGGCCCTGCTCCGCCACCGCCTCACCCCCGATGCCCGGACAGCACCCCTCGCGGCCGAATGACCGAAGGCGTGGTGCGGCAGGGCTGGGGGGCTGTCTGCCCCCCAAGACCCCCCGAGGATATTTCCGGCAGGGAAGGAGGAACTCCGCGGGGCGGAACGGGTGCCGGGCGCCCTGTTGCCATCCCTGTGCGGCGGGGCCGTTTCCGCCGTGTCACGGGCCTCGCGGCCTGGATAGATCCAGAACATCCGCGGGCGTTCGCACCCAAAACACCATCTCCCTTCCCTGCCGGAAATATCCTCGGGGGAGCGCGAGGGGGCAGACAGCCCCCTCGTTCCTGCGCCCGTGGCCCCTCAGGCCAGGAGACGGGCGCCGTCGTGCCCGTCGATCCGCGCCACGATCACGGCTCCCTCGGGCTGCGGCGCGGCAAAGGCGACCTCGGCAAACTGGGCAGTGCGCCCCGTCGATGGGCTCTCGATCAGCACCTCGTGCCACCGGCCGACCTGCTCGGAGAGATGCCGTTCCAGGGCCGCCGCTCCCGCCGCGCGCAACCGCGCCGCACGCTCGCGGATCACCTGTCCCGGCACCTGCGGCATCCGCGCCGCCGGGGTGCCCTTCCGCGGGCTGAAGGGGAAGACGTGCAGGAAGGTGAGCCCGCAGTCCTCGACCAGCCGCAGCGAATTCTCGAACATCGCCTCGGTCTCGGTCGGAAAACCCGCGATGATGTCGGCGCCGAAGGCGATGTCGGGCCGCAGGCGCCGCGCCTCCTCGCAGAAGCGGATCGCATCCTCGCGCAGGTGCCGCCGCTTCATCCGCTTCAGGATCAGGTCGTCGCCCGACTGCAGGCTCAGATGCAGGTGCGGCATCAGCCGCGGCTCGGTCGCGATCGCCTCCATCAGAGCGGGGTCGGCCTCGATCGAATCGATTGACGAGAGGCGCAGGCGCTCCACGCGCGTCAGCCGAAGGATGCGGCGCACGAGGTCGCCGAGCCGCGGCGCACCCGGCAGGTCGGCGCCCCAGGAGGTGAGATCCACCCCCGTCAGCACGACCTCGCGGAAGCCACGATCGACGAGCCGCGAGATCTGCTCGACCACCACTCCGGCCGGAACCGACCGGGAATTGCCGCGGCCGTAGGGGATGATGCAGAAGGTGCAGCGGTGGTCGCAGCCGTTCTGCACCTGCACATAGGCGCGGTGGCGGCCGAAACCGTCGATCAGGTGCGCGGCGGTCTCGCGCACCGAGAGGATGTCGTCGACCTGCACCCGCTCGGTCTCGCCGACGAAATCCGGCGCGAGTCGCGCCCAGGTTCCGGGGCGCATCTTCTCGGAGTTGCCGATCACCAGATCCACCTCGGGCATCGCCGCGAAGGTCTCGGGTTCGGTCTGGGCAGCGCAGCCGGTGACGATCAAGGTCGCCCCGGGGTGTTCGCGCCGCAGGCGCCGGATCTCCTGGCGCGCCTTGCGCACGGCCTCGGCGGTGACCGCGCAGGTGTTGACGACCACGGCATGTTCCACGCCCGCGGCGGCCGCCATTTCCCTCATCGCCTCGGTCTCGTAGGCGTTGAGGCGGCAGCCGAGGGTGGCAAAGACCGGGGGCCGCGGGGGGACGTTCATCGCAACCCCGCGAGGAAGGCGGGGGTGAGGATGCCGTCGAAGACATGCGCCGTCGGGCCGGTGAGCCAGACGCCGTCCTCGCGCCAGTCGACGATCAGCGTTCCGCCGTCGACCTGCACCGTCACCTTGCGGCCCGTCATGCCGCGCCGCGCCGCGGCCACGGCGGCCGCGCAGGCGCAGGAGCCGGAGGCCAGCGTCACGCCGGTTCCGCGCTCCCAGATCCGCAGCCGGATCTCGCCGGGCGACAGGACCTGCACGACCTCGACATTGGTGCGCTCGGGAAACAGCGGGTGGAACTCGTAGCGGGCGCCGAATTCCTCGAGCGGGATGATCCCGGCGTCCTCCACGAAGAAGGTGCAGTGCGGATTGCCCATGCCGGTGGCGACCGGCAGCCCCTCGATGGGAAGCTCCAGCGTGTCCATCGCCTCGGCGAGCGGGATTCCCGCCCAGTCGAGGATCGGCTGTCCCATGTTGACCGAGGTCAGCCCGCCCCCGGCATCCTCGGCGCCGAGGATGCCGCGTTCGGTGCGGATCCTCAGCCGGGCGCGGCCGGTGCGGTCCATCTCGGCGCGGGCGATGCAGCGCGTGGCGTTGCCGCAGGTGGCGCTCTGCGAGCCGTCGGCATTCCAGAAGCCCAGCCTGAAGTCGGCCTCGGGATCATCGTCGATGACCGCGAGCTGGTCGAAGCCCACGCCCCTGTGCCGGTCGCCCAGCGCCCGCGCGAATTCGGCCGTGACATCGAGCGGTGCGACGCGCCGGTCGATGACCACGAAGTCGTTGCCGAGCCCGTGCATCTTGGCGAAGGGCAGGCCGGAGGCTGGAGCGGGTTGCTGCATGGGCGCGCGTATAGCGCGCCGGGGGCGGCGAATCCAGCGGCGGGACCGGCGGCCGCCGCCCTGCTCTCGCCATGCCGTGCCCCCCGTGCTATCGGCAGGCCCGGAGCAGACGGCAACGGATCGACAGGGTGACGCGCGAGGCCCCCATCCTTTCCATCGTGATCCCGATGCGGAACGAGGCCGAGAACGCCGCGGCGCTTCTGGCCGAGATCGCCGAGGCGGGGGCGCGGCTGCCCGACTACGAGGTCATCGCGGTCGACGACGGCTCGGATGATGCCACCGCCGAGGTGCTGGCGCGCCAGGCGGCGGCCGACCCGCGCCTGCGCGTGCTGAGGCACCCGCGCCCGGCCGGACAGTCTGCGGCGGTGCACTCCGGCGTGCTTGCCGCCCGCGGCACGATCTGCGCCACGCTCGACGGCGACGGGCAGAACCCGCCGGCGGAACTGCCGGGCCTCGTCGCGCCGCTGCTGGCGCCGGGGTCGGACCGCATCGGCCTGGTCGCCGGGCAGCGGGTCGGGCGGCAGGACACGCTCTCCCGCCGGCTTGCGTCGCGCTTCGCCAACGGGCTGCGCTCCCGCCTGCTGAAGGACGGCACCCGGGATACCGGCTGCGGGCTGAAGGCGTTCCGGCGCGAGGCCTTCCTGCGGCTGCCCTACTTCGACCACATGCACCGCTACCTGCCCGCGCTGTTCCGCCGCGACGGCTGGGAGGTGGCCCTGGTGGACGTCTCTCACCGCCCGCGCGCGGCGGGGCGGTCGCACTACACCAACCTGAACCGCGCCCTGGTCGGGATCCACGACCTCATCGGCGTGGCCTGGCTGATCCGCCGGCGCAAGAAGGCCGAGGCCGCGGAGGCGGGACGAGCGAAGGACGACCGGAATGGCTGAGACGATCTTCGCCTGGCTGAACGTGACCGGGTGGTACGAATTCTGGTGGGTGGTGATCGGCCTCGGCGGGCAGCTCCTCTTCACCGCCCGGTTCCTGGTGCAGTGGATCGCCTCGGAGAAGGCGCGCAAATCGGTGATGCCGCTTGCCTTCTGGTACTTCTCGCTGGCCGGGGGGCTGATCCTCTTCGCCTATGCGGTGCACCGCCATGATCCGGTGTTCATCCTCGGCCAGTCGCTCGGGGTGTTCATCTATTCCCGCAACCTCTGGCTGATCCATGCCGAGCGGCGCAGCAGCGCGGTCTGAGCAGCGGCGGTCGCGGGCGGTGGCTGCGGAGGGGGGCCTTCCGCCCCCCGCCCGCCTCCGGCGGGCCCCCCCGAGCGTATTTGCGACAAGAGGAAGATGCCGGCGGCGGGGAGGCGGGCGATGAGGGCGCCGGGCGGGACGCGCGGCTGGTTCCTGCCGGCGCTGGCGATCGTCGGGGCGGTGACGGCGGTGCGGGTGGTGCTGCTGGCCTTCTCGCGCGCCGATCTTTTCGTCGACGAGGCGCAATACTGGCTCTGGGGGCAGGATCTCGCCTGGGGCTACTATTCGAAGCCCCCGCTGATCGCCTGGGTCATCCGCGGCGCGACGGAGATCGCCGGGTCGGACGCGCCGTTCTGGATACGGCTGCCCGCGCCGCTGTTCCATGCGGTGACCGCATTGGTGCTGGGCGCGGTCGGTGCGCGGCTGGCCGGGACCCGGACCGCCGTTGCAGTGGCCGCCGCCTATGCGACGCTGCCGATGGTGACGGTCGGGAGCCTCCTGATCTCGACCGACACGATCATGTTCCCGTTCCTCGCCGCGGCCCTGGCCGGATACCTGGCGCTGCTCGATGCGCGCGCCGCCGGCGGACGGCGGCCGGCGCTCGCGCTCGCCACCGGCCTTGCGCTCGGCCTGGCCTTCCTTGCGAAGTACGCGGCCGTCTTTCCCCTGGCGCTCGCCATCCTGGCGGCGCTCCGCCCCGGCCTCAGGCCGGCGCCGGGCGACGCGCTTCTGGCGCTGGCGGGCTTCGCGGCCCTGGCGGCCCCGAACCTCGCCTGGAATGCGGCGAACGGCATGGCGACGCTGTCGCACACGGTCGACAACACCGGCTGGCGCGGCGGGATCGGGCTGGATCTGCCCGGTCTGCTGCGGTTCGTTGCCGAACAGGCGCTGGTCTTCGGCCCCATCCTGCTGCCCGCGCTGGTTCTGGCCGCGGCCGACGGGCGGGTGCCGCGGCGGGCGGGGCTGCTCGCGCTCCTGTCGCTGCCCATCGTCGGGCTGATTGCGGTGCAGGCGCTCCTGTCGGGGGCCAATGCCAACTGGGCGGCCTCGGCCTACCTGGCCGGGACCGTTCTTGCGGTCGCCTGGCTGGCGGAGCGGCCGCGCTGGCTCGCCGCCTCCTTCGTGATCAACGGGGCCGTGGCGCTCGCCCTGCCGCTTCTGGCGACGCGGGCCGACACGATCCGCTGGGGCGAGCGGCTGGTGCTTGCGCGCTATGTCGGCCTCGACGAGCTGTCGCGGCAGATCCTCGACCTGGCGGAGGCCGAGGGGGCGCGGGCGGTCGCGGCCAACGAGCGGGCCGTGCTGGCCGCCCTGTTCCACACCGGGCGCGACAGGGGCATGCCGATCCATGCCTGGCCGCCCGAGGGGGCGCCGCGCAACCACTACGAACAGCGCCACGCCTATGCCGGCGGGGCCAGCGGGCCGGTGCTGGCCATAAGCCGTGGCGCCGCCGCGCCCCCCTGCGTGCCGCTGCGCAGCGGCAGACTGACCCCGGGCCCCGGGGCCTACGCCCGCAGCCGGTTCACCTGGTGGCTGGTCCCGCCCGACTGCTGGGAGGGCAGGCCGTGAGCGTCCTGCGGCCCGCTGCCCTGCTGGCCGCCGCCACTGCGGCGGCAGCGGCGGTCTTCGTCGGCCTTCCCTCGGTCGATCTCGCCGTGTCGGGCCTGTTCCACGACCCCCGGAGCGGCACCTGGGCCGGCGCGGCGCCCTGGGCGGAGGCGCTGCGTGCGCTGTTCTGGAAGGCCACCGAGGCCGCCGTGCTCGGCTTCACGCTGCTTCTGGCCGCCGCACTGGCGCGTCGCGGGCGCGCGCTGGTACCCGCCCGGCTCTGGGCCTTCGCGCTCGGGGCGCTGGCGCTCGGGCCCGGCCTTCTCGTCAACGGCATCCTGAAGGAGGTGTGGGACCGCGCGCGGCCGCGCATGGTCGTGGAGTTCGGCGGCGACGCCGCCTTCACCCCGGCCTGGGTCCTCGGCGGCGGCTGCGCGCAGAACTGCTCGTTCGTGTCGGGCGAGGCGGCGGGCACGGCGACGCTCGCCCTGGTGCTCTGGCTGATCGCGGGCCGGCGCCTGCCGGGCCGGGGCCGCGCGGTCGCCGCCGCAGGCCTGGTCGCCGCGACGCTCGCGGTCGGGCTGCAGCGCGTGGCATCGGGCGGGCATTTCCTGTCGGACGTGGTCTTCGCCTGGCTTCTCCCTGCCGGGCTGACGCTTGCGCTCTGGCGCCTCTCCGGCGCCGACCGCGCCGCCGACCGGCTGACCGCCGCCGCGCTGCGGGCGGACATCGCCGCCGCTGCCGCCGCGCTCGGCCGCCTTCTGCGGGGAGAGCGGCGGAATTGACCCTTGACCCGTCCCGCGCCACCGCTTAGACGACGCCCGCGTGGGCCCGTAGCTCAGTTGGTTAGAGCGGCTGACTTTTAATCAGTAGGTCATAGGTTCGAATCCTATCGGGCTCACCACCTTCCCGTGATCCGTGGCGGCCGGCCGAGGGCCGCGCCGGCGCCGTCGCAAGGCGATTCCGCAGGGGCTTCGCCGTGGCGCTCCGCATGACGGCCAGCGCCCTCGTGCGCCGGCCGATTCGAGCGGCCCGAAATGGCATGGCCGCATGCTCCTCGCCCTGACGGAGACCCTCAGCCCGACGGATCCGCCGGGCGGGCCGGGCCCGTCAGTCCGCCAGGTAGCAGCCGCCCTCGAAGGCGCCGAGCCCGACCGCCGTCACGGCGGCGGGAACCCAGACCAGCGGGTTCAGCACCACGCTCATCACGGCCGCACCGGCGCCGGCCGTTCCGCCCATGATTCCGACCGTTCCGGCGGCAGAGGCGCCGCCCGCGGTGGAGCCGAGCATCACCGCGCCCGAGCCTGCATGGGTGAAGGTGTAGAGGCCCGCGGCCGTGGCGGCCGCGCGTGCACCCGCCACCGCGCCCGAGCCCGCAGCGACGGCCGCAGCGCCGCCCGTGCCGATCAGGTTGCTGGGCCGGTAATCGCACAGTCCGGCCGAGGCCGCGGTTGCGGCGATCATCAGCGAAAGGGTCGCGGCAGCTCCGGAGACGATGTTTCTCACGGAAGTTCCTCCATCCGTCCAGTGCCCCCGACCCGGATTCAACGTGGGTCGCGGCCGGGCCCGGTTCAAGGGTGCGCGAACGGCCTGCCTCGCCCCCCATCCGGCGCGATGGGGCGGGCGCCGACCCGGAGTGCCCGGCCCGCTCGGGGGCCGGGCGACCCGCGCGGCTCACTGCAGCAGTTCGGTCCAGATCTGCGTGTGCATGTCGGTCACTTCCTGCGGGCAGACCACGCCCCAGCGGCCGGCATCCTTCAGCTCGTCGGGGATCGTCAGTTCCGGCGCGTCGCGCATCACCTCGTCCATGAACTGCTCCGACCCCTCGATGCCGTTGGCATAGCGGGCGAAGTTCGAGATCAGCGCGGCGTTCTCCGGCCGCAGGATGAAGTTGATGAAGCGCATCGCGTTCTCGGGATTGGGCGCGTCGGCAAGCACCATGGCGTTGTCCATCCAGATCGGGAATCCGGTGGCGGGATAGCCGTAGGCGATGTCGGGGTTGCCGAGGCGCGCCCGCATCGAGGCGCCGTTCCAGTAGATGCCCGCCGCGAAGTCGCCAGCGATGTAGGCATCGACCGTGCCGTAGTCGAGGGCGAGCCAGTGCGGCTTGGCGGCCATCAGCGTGTCGCGAACGGCGCGCAGGATCTCGGGGTCGTCGGTGCAGCGCTCGCCGCCGTGGTAGTAGACGGCAATCGCCATGACGTCGCTCATCTCGGGGATCACGTTGATCTTGCCCGAAAGCTCGGGCGGCGGCTTGAACACGATGTCGGCGGTGTTCCGGTCGCCGTTGTAGACCGAGGTGTTGACGACCACGCCGGTCGTCCCCCACTGCCAGGGCACCGAGTATTCCCGGCCGGGGTCGAAGGGCACGTCGCGGAACTGTTCGAGGATGTTGTCGCGGTCGGTCACGATCGCATCGTCGAGCGGCACGACCAGACCCTCCGCGATGTAGGTCGGCACGTAGGTGTCGGAGGGGACGACGATGTCGAAGCCGTGGCCGCCCTGGCGGATCCGCGCCAGCGCGGTGTCGTTGCTGTCATAGTCGGTGACGGTGACCTTGATCCCGGTCTCGGCGGTGAACTTCTCGAGGAGCTCGGGGCTGGTGTAGTTGCCCCAGTTGTAGAGGTTCAGCACGCCCTCTGCCTGAGCCGCGGCCCCGGTTCCCAGCACTGCGGCGAGGGCCAGCCCCATTGTCTGTTTCATCGGCGGTCACTCCCTGTGGTTGGCGCCGCGGGCTCAGCGGCCGCGGACGCGGGTTAGGATGAAGAAGGCGGTCACGATCAGGACGGACAGAAGCAGGAACAGCGTGGCGATGGCGTTCATCTCGGGCGTCGTGGTGCGCCGGAGCTGCCCCAGCATGTAGGTCGGCAGCGTGTCCTGGCCGGCCGACTTCACGAACTCGGTGATCACCACGGTGTCGAGCGAGATGACGAAGCCGAGCATGAAGCCCGCGACGATGCCCGGCACGAGCAGCGGCAGCGTGACGTGGCGGAAGGCCTGGAACGGGCCCGCATAGAGATCGGCCGCCGCCGCCTCGAGCGCGGGGTCCAGCGTCTCGAGCCGGGCGCGGACCGGCAGGTAGGCGAAGGGGATGCAGAAGGCGGTGTGGGCCAGCACCAGATAGCCCATGCCGGTGTATCCGGTCTGCACCTTGACCGCCGCAACCAGGATCAGCAGCGCGATCCCCGTGACGATCTCGGGCACCATCAGCGGCTGGTTGATCAGCGCGTAGATCAGGGTCTGCCCCGGGAAGCGCCCGACCCGCGTCGTCCCGAGCGCGGCGAACACCGCGAGCACGGTCGCGATGCCGGCCGCCACCGCGGCGAGCCAGAGCGAGCGGATCGACACCTCCTGCACCTGCCGGTTGCCGAAGGCCGCCGCATACCATTCGAGCGAGAACCCCTCCCACTGGGCCTGCGAGGCGCCGGCGTTGAACGAGAAGACGACGAGGATGACGATCGGCACGTAGAGGAGCACGAAGGTCAGCATGGCGATCGCGGCCGATCCCGGCAGGCGCTCGACGCGGAAGCCCCTTCTAGCCACGGCGCGGCCCCCGGTCCTGCCCCACGGCCCGAAGGTAGATGACGAGCGCCGCGACCACGACGATGAGCAGCAGCATCGACAGGGCCGCGCCGAGCGGCCAGTTGCGCCCCTGCCCGAACTGGAGCGCGATGAGGTTGCCGAGCATCATCGTCCGC
Source organism: Paracoccaceae bacterium (assembly GCA_026419405.1). GTDB lineage: Bacteria > Pseudomonadota > Alphaproteobacteria > Rhodobacterales > Rhodobacteraceae > JANZZL01. The sequence goes on from JANZZL010000082.1 coordinate 10,106, forward strand.
CCACCGCCGAGCACCCGCGGGGTGACGTAGGCCCCGATCGCGGGGATGAAGACGAGGATCGAGCCCGCGATCAGCCCCGGCCGGACCGATGGCAGGATGACATGCCAGAGGCTCGCCCAGCGGCTTGCGTAAAGGTCGTAGGAGGCCTCGACCAGGCGGAAGTCCATCCGTTCCATCGCCGCGTAGAGCGGCAGGACCATGAGCGGCAGGAACACGTAGGCCATGCCGAGGAGCACCGCGAAATCCGTGTAGAGCATCTGGATCGGGGCCTCGATGATCCCCGCCTTCAGAAGCAGCGTGTTCACGATGCCGTTGTTGCGGATCATCTCCTGCACCGCGAAGGTGCGGATCAGGAGGTTGGTCCAGAACGGGATCGTCACCAGGAACAGCCACAGGGTGCGGTTCCCGGGCCGGCGGGTGGCGATGAACCAGGCGGTCGGGAAGCCGAGCAGGGCGCAGATCACCGTGGTCTGGAGCGAGAGCCAGACCGACCGCCAGAAGATCACGAGGTGGGCGTCGTTCCAGGTCACGATGTCCGGCTCGAACATGTCGCGGCTGAAGAAGACGCGGAACCATGCCTCGGTGGTGAAGGTCCACTCGACCCCGCCGAGGTTGCCGGGGCTGAGGAACGAGTAGACCGCGACGATCACCAGCGGGCCCGAGGCGGCGACGACGAGGACGACGAGCGCCGGCGCGCACAGGAGCCAGTTCCACCAGGTTGCCCGCCGCACGGCCGCTACTCCGGCAGCACGCGCAGCGCGCCGGGCGCCAGCCGCAGCCCGACCGTGGCGCCCTGCGGCGGCCGCGGCCGGCCGGGCCGGTTCTGGCGCCGGACGACCACGGCCTGCCCGTCTTCCAGCCGCAGGTGCAGGTGGGTGTCGGTGCCGAAGAAGGTGTCGCCCTCGACCCGGCCGGCAAGCTCGGCGGGCGCGTCCTCGGCCAGCTCGATCTGCTCGGGCCGGATGATCGTGGTGACGCGGTCGCCGGGGGCGGCGACGAACCCCGGCGGCACACGCGCCGCCGCCGTCGTCCCGCCGGGCAGGCGAAGGGTCAGCTCTCCGTCCGCCGGGGGCGAGGCGACCGCCAGCGTCAGGAAGTTCGTCTCGCCGATGAAGTCCGCCACGAAGCGGTCGGCCGGCGCGTGATAGATCTCCTCGGGCGTGCCGACCTGAAGGATGCGGCCCGCCTGCATCACCGCGATGCGGTCCGACATGGTCAGCGCCTCTTCCTGGTCGTGCGTCACGAAGACGAAGGTGATCCCGGTCTCGTGCTGGAGCCGCTTGAGTTCGCCCTGCATCTCCTTGCGGAGCTTGAGGTCGAGCGCGCTGAGCGGCTCGTCGAGCAGGAGCACCTTCGGCCGCGGCGCAAGCGCCCGCGCCAGCGCGACGCGCTGCTGCTGCCCGCCCGAGATCTCGGCCGGGCGCCGCGCGGCCAGGCTCTCCATCCGCACCAGCCGCAGCATCTCGGCGACCTTGCTCTCGACCTCCGGCCGGGGCCGGCCCAGCATCCGCAGGCCGAAGCCGATGTTCTGCGCCACCGTCATGTGCGGAAACAGCGCGTAGGACTGGAACACCGTGTTGACCGGGCGGCGGTTGGGGCCGAGCCCGGTCATGTCCGCCCCGTCGAGCCGGATGCGCCCGGCGGTGGGTTCCTCGAATCCGGCGATCAGCCGCAGCAGCGTGGTCTTGCCGCAGCCCGATGGGCCGAGCAGCGTGAAGAACTCGCCCGCCCGGATGGTCAGGTCGATGCCGCTCAGGGCGGTGAAGGCGGCCTCGCCCTGCCCGAACACCTTCGTGACGCCGGAGATCTCGATGTCGGCCGCCACCCGCCCGCTCCCCTCACGCCTGCCAGACCACCTCGCCGCCGACGACCGTCGTCGTCACCTCCATCGCGCCGATCGCCTCGGGCGGGGTGGCTTCGATGTCGCCCGACAGGATGCAGAGGTCGCCGAGGAAGCCGGGCTTCAGCCGGCCCTTGCGGTCGTCGGTGTGCTCGGCATAGGCGCCGCCCGCCGTATAGGCCTCGAGCGCGGCCTGGAGGCTGACCGACTGGTTGACACCGCCCTCGAAGGTCGCGCGGGTCACGGCCGACTGGATGCAGCGCAGCGGGTTGACGTCGGCCACCGGCCAGTCGCTGGCGAAGGCGAGCCTGGCCCCGGCCTCGGCGAGGCTGCGGGCGAGATAGGCATCCGCCCAGCGGTGCCGGCCGATCACCGACATCGTCGGCTCGAAGGGAAAGTCCTGGGCGCCGGGCACGTGGCATGGCTGGATCGAGGCGACGACGCCGAGTTCGGCCAGCCGCGGCACGTCGGCCGGGTCGATCAGCTCGATGTGCTCGATCCGGTGGCGCGAGTCGCGCGGCCCGTTCGCCCGGCGCGCGGCGGCATAGCCGTCTAGCACCCGCCGCACGGCGCCGTCGCCGATCGCGTGCGTCGCGATCTGGAGGCCGCGGCGGTCCGCCTCGATGCAGGCGGCCGCGAAGGCCTCGGGGGTGTGGAGCGCCGGGGCGCCGTGATAGCCGGGCTGGCCGGGGTAGTCGTCGAGCCTGACCGCGGTCGTCGAGTCGATGACCCCGTCCATGAAGAACTTGACGAAGCCCGAGGCGAGCCAGTCGTCGTTCCAGGTCTCGGCCATCTCCGAGGCGATGGCGAGGTCGCCCGGCGTGCGGTGCGGCCGGTAGTGGAACGGCACCCGCACCCGCGCCGTCAGCCGGCCCTCGGCACGCAGCGCCTCGAGCACCCGCAGCGTGTAGCGGTTGCCGTCCATGTTGACGAGGCTGGTCAGCCCGTGGCGCGCGCAGTGCGCGAGCCCGCGCGCCATGGGCTCGCGGTCGGCAGCGAGCTGGGCGTCAGTCGGGGCCGGGACCGGCTCGTCCCCCGTGGCGATGCCGGCCATGATCCGGTCCTCGCCCGAGAGCCTCAGCACGGGGGCCTTGGCCTCGAATTCGCGCAGCTCGCCCGTGGCCAGCCCGTCGGCGCCCATCACGATCTCGTTGCCGGGCGAGAGGGCCCGCCCTTCGAGGATGCCGGCCTGCCTCAGCGCGATCGTGTTGGCCCAGGCCGTGTGGTGGTCGGCCGCGAGCAGGATCACCGGCCGGTCTGGCATGATCGCGTCGAGGTCGTGCCGGGTGAGCGACCGGCCGAGCACCGCGTAGTCGCAGCCCTGCCCCACGATCACCGGCCGGTCGGGGTTGGCGCGGGCATAGTCGCGGATCGCCCGGCCCAGCGCCGCCTCGCCCGCCACGCCGAGAAGCTGGAGGTGGGCAAGCTCGGAGCCGCCCATGAACAGGTGCAGGTGGCTCTCGACGAAGCCCGGCAGCACCGTGGCGCCCCTGGCGTCGATGATCCGGCACCCGGGGCCGGCAAGGGCGCCGATCTCCTCGGCAGAGCCGACGGCAAGCACCCGACCCCCGGCGATCGCCACGGCCTCGGCCCTGGGCCGCCCGGGATCCATCGTCAGGACGCGGCCGCGGGTGACGATCAGGCTTGCGAGGGTCATGTGCTCTCCCTGTGCGAGAATGCGCGAAGGCTGGCCAGCCGTTGGGGTCGTGTCAATCCCGTGAATGGCCGGGCGCCGACAACCGACGGCAGAGGCGCCGGGCGGATCGGCCGGGCAGCGGCACCGCCGCTTCCCGCGGCGCGCAGGCCTGGCCATGACCGGCGATCGAGCCACCGGACCGGGCAGCCTTGACCCGGGATCGATGCTGACTATCTGCGCGAAACGCAACGTCCGGGACCGACGGACGCAGGCCTCCGGCCCGAACAGCGGGACGAATCCCGCGGCTTGGGCGGCTACCTGCGCGCTCAGGGAGCGGCGGCTGGCAGAGGATCCGCGCTTGCCGCTGCGGCAGGGCGCGGTCCGCTGCGGCGTGACGCCCGCCTGACTGTCGCGGGTCGAGCGGGGCGAGGTCGTGCCTCCGGGGGAGGAGACGCTGGTCCGGCTCGCCCGCGACCTGGGCGAGGACCCCGACGTGCTGCTTGCCCTGGCCGGCAAGGTCTCGGCCGATCTGCGCGCGGCAATCCTGGCACGGCCAGGGCTGTCTGCCGAGCTGATCCGTTCGATCAGGGCCATGCCCGGCCATGCGGTCCTCGGGATCGTCCGTGAGGTCCGCGACGGCGACTGGTGAGAGGAGGAGGAGTAGACATCCCATGCCCACGCTCGACGACGACAGCCTGGTGTTCCACTTCCCGCAGGTGGACCCCGAGGCGACCTTCCGGATCGAGTTCCAGCGCAGGCTGCGCATTCCCGTCAGCGGGCGGGACTATCCAACTCCGACCACCTTCGGAAGCTTTCCGCTGCGCCATGTCGAGGACTATGCGGAACGCCTTCCCGCCGAAATCGTCAGGCGGGGCGGCGTGATGCTGCCGATCTGGCAGGCCGAGGCGATCCGGCTCAGCTTCTTCACACTTTTCGACATGTTCGCCATTTTTAACCTGCATCGCTTCGCCGTTAAGGTCGCGGCCGGAAACGTGAACGCGGTCACGGGCGAGGCCTGGCAGGCCGGCCTCAACCACGATCCGCAGGACTACATGGTCTGTCCGCCCCAGCTTGGGCTCGACGGCTTCACGGTCGAGCCGGGCATCGTGCGCCAGTTCGTGGCGATGCCGATCGGCAAGGGCTGCTCGGAGGAGGAACAGCCGGCCGGCGGAGGCGAATGGGGCGGGTTCCAGATCGCGGTGGTGCCGCTGAAGGCCGATCTCTGGCAGGCCCTGCGGAACAGACCCCCGCTTTTTGCGCGATCTTCCGAGCCGCCGTCGTCCTGCATCCGCATGTACCGCATGGTGAGCCTCGGCGCGGGCGGGCGCATGCACCAGAGGACCAAGAAGGACCAATTTGCCCCCGAGGACTGGGACGTCGCCGCCGCCCAGCGGGTGTTCGTGACCCTTATCCACGCGAAGGACTGGGAATCGATCACCGGTAACCCCCCCCCGACCCTGCCGCCCACGGCGCGGGACTACGCGAAGGCCGGCCTGCCCTGGTTCGAATGCTATGGCGCGGATCGGCCGCCGTCGCAGCGGGCCTCGGGCCTGTTCGGGCGGATCAGATCGCTCGGTGCGCTGTTCCGGGCGCGGAACGGCCGGCCCCAGCCGGAGTCGGAGGAGGTGAAGATCCCCACCCCGGTCCCGTTCGGCTCCAGCCCCGTCCGACCGCGCCCGATCAGGAGCCCGTCCGGCTGGGATGTCTGACCGCACGCCGCCGGGCTGCGGTGCGGATCACGCTCGAGACGGCGCAGCGGGGCATTCCCCGAAGATGCGGCCTGCGCGGTCATCCCCGCTCTGCAGCCGGGCGGCGACGGCGTGCAGCCGACGGCCATGCGCCCCGCGGCAGGCGACGCGGTGCCCGGCCGCGGCGGCGGGGCGGCCGTCGGCCCGGCGGCCGACCCTCGCGGTGGGAACGAGGCGCTCCTCCCCGGGCGGATTCGGTGCGCCCGGCGCGAACGCCGCGCCCGCCGCGGGATCCGGCCCCGCGCGGGACACCCTGGCTGCGGCGAACGCCGGCACCCGGTTGCGCCCGCCGATGCCGGGGAAGCCGTCCGTCGCCCGGCACGGGCCGGTCGGAAGGGCGGTGGCGATCGGGGGCGCGACGTCCCTTCCCCGGTCGCCCACGCGGTCGCGGTCGGCGATCGACCGCACCCAGGCCCTGCGAGCCCCGCCGTGCCCTGCGGCACCACGGCCTTGGCCCGCGCATCCGCGCGCGCCGGGCACCGCGGCGCAGCGGCCGGGCAGGTCGCCCTGCGGCACGATGGCCGGCGGGCCCGCCGGCCTGCCCGAGCATCGTGAAGGTCGCGGCGGTGCGCCGGATCCCGGTCGGCCTGCCGATGTCCTGCTCGGCCGGAGCCGCCGGGAGCACGCCGGCGGCGCGTGCGCCGTCCTTCGTGTCGCGCCCCCGTTCACGGATCGGCCGGAGCCGCAGCGCGCGGCCCCGGTCCCTTCCCGAGGCCGCGGTCAGAGGTTGCCCCGGCTCAGCTCGCCCGCGATGTGGTCCGCCTGGCGGATGGCCAGCGCCACGATGGTCAGCGTGGGGTTCTCGGCGGCACCGGTGGTGAAGACCGAGCCGTCGGAGACGAAGAGGTTCGGGATGTCGTGGGTCTGGCCCCAGCGGTTGACCACGCCGTCCCTGGGGTTCTCGCTCATCCGGTTGGTGCCGAGGTTGTGCGTGCTGGGATAGGGCGGCGTCGGGAAGGTGCGCGTCGCGCCCACCGCCTCGTAGATCGCCGCGCCCTGCCGGTAGGCATGGTTGCGCATGGCGATGTCGTTGGGGTGGTCGGAGAAGTGCACGTTCACGACAGGAAGCCCGAACTTGTCCTTCACGTCGTGGTTCAGCGTCACCCGGTTGGTCTCCTGCGGCATGTCCTCGCCCACGATCCACATGCCGGCCATCCGCTCGTAGGCGTCGAGCGCGGTGGTGAACTCCCGCCCCCAGGCGCCGGGGTCGAGGAAGGCCGCCATGAACGGCAGGCCGAGCGAGAGCGTCTCGAGCTCGTAGCCGCCGACGAACCCGCGGCTGGGGTCGTGCCGCGCCTCGTCCTGGATGATGCCGGCCATCGTCGTGCCCCGCCACATGCGCACGGGCTTGTCGAACACCGCGTAGACCGAGCCCGTGGTGTGGCGCATGTAGTTGCGCCCGACCTGGCCCGAGGAGTTGGCGAGCCCGTCGGGGAACATCGACGAGGCCGAGTTGAGCAGGATGCGCGGGCTCTCGAACGAGTTGCCGGCAACGCAGACGACGCGGGCGGCCTGGAACTGGAGGTTGCCGTCGGGGTCGAAGTATTCCACCCCCGTCACCTTGCCTGCGTCGTTGTGCAGGATGCGCGCGGCATGGCAGCGATCGCGCACCTCGAGATTGCCGGTCGCCTCGCCGCGCGGAATGTCGGTGTAGGCGGCCGACCACTTGGCGCCCCACTTGCAGCCCTGGAAGCAGAAGCCCGTCTGCTGGCAGGCCAGGCGGTCGTCGTATTCGGCCGAGTTGATCGCCATGCGGCCGGTGTGGACCTCCTTGTAGCCCAGCGCCTTCGCGCCCTTCTCGAACACGAGGTAGTTGTTGTTGCCCGGCAGCCCCTCGCGCCCGCCGGTGCGCGTCACGCCGAGCTTCGTCTCGGCCAGTTCGTACCAGGGCGCCATCTCGGCTGCGTCGATCGGCCAGTCGAGCAGGCTCGCCCCCTGCACCGGGCCGTAGGTGGACAGCGCCTTCCACTCGTGATCCTGGAAGCGGATCGAGGCGCCCGCCCAGTGGATCGTCGTGCCCCCCACGGCCTTCACGATCCAGGCGGGCAGGCCCGAGAAGTCCTTCGCCACGCGCCAGTCGCCCGAGGTCGTCCGCGGATCGACCCAGGCAAGCTGGCCGAAGCTTTCCCATTCGTCGTTGATGTAGTCTTCGGGGAAGTAGCGCCCGCCGGCCTCCAGCGCCACGACCTTGACGCCGCGCTGCGCCAGCTCGTTGGCCAGCACCCCGCCGCCCGCACCGGTGCCGATGATGACGACGACGCTGTCGTCGGTGAGTTCGAATTTCGCAACCATGACCGACCCCCCTCAGAGCCAGTTGATGTCGTTGAAGCCGCGGTCGATGTAGCCGCCCTGGCTGAAGCTCTCGCCCTCGTAGCCGAAGAGCGGCCAGACCTCCTTCTGGTTGTAGAGGCCGGTGACCAGCCCGCCGCGCACGGTCTGGAAGAAGCTGCCGTTCTCCATCCCGCGCAGGATCTCCACGCGGTCGCGCTCCCATCCGGTGTCGAGGTAGCTCGGGAAGCCCCTGCCCTGCGCGGCGGCGTTCAGCGCGGCGATGCCGGCCTCGACCATCTCGGCCCTGTCGGCGGCGTCGTAGCCCTTCACGGCGATCGCGTAGAACTGGTCCGGCACATGGTCGTGCGGATAGATGTCGCGCGCCATCTGGATCAGCGTCGCCATCGTCTCGGGCTTGAGATGCGTCACCTCCATCGCCCAGGCGGCATCGGAGCCGGCCACCCAGCCGCTCCCGACGACGAATGCCGCCCCCGCCGCGACACTGCGCGACAGGAGCTCCCGCCGGGTCATGCCCCGGCGCTCCCTCACCTCACTCATGTGCTCCTCCCTGGCATTCCTGCTTGGTGATTTCCCTCAGTGGTAGCGGCCGGCCCGCTGCAACACCTCGATCTGGTAGCCGTCGGGGTCGGCGACGAAGAAGAAGCGGGCGATCGGCTCGCCGCCGTCCGGCGCGAAGCTGACCAGCTTGCGCGGGTTGAGCCCCTCGCGCTCGAAGCGCGCGTGTTCCGCATCGACATCCGCGACCGACACGGCAAGGTGGCCGTAGCCGTTGCCGAGGTCGTAGGGCTCGGTCCGGCCCTTGTTGATGGTGAGTTCCACCTCGAAATCGTTCTCGGGATTCGAGAGGTAGACGAGCGTGAAGGATTCGAAGTCCAGCCGGTCAGCCACCGTCAGGCCGAATGCCCTGCGATAGAAATCGACCGAGCGTTCCTCGTCGAGAACGCGAATCATCATGTGGATCGCGCGCGCCACCGGCTTCCTCCCAAAGCTGCAACTTGCCGACTTTGGTTAGGTTACCGGACCAATTTTGCCGTCAGGTAGTAGGTGAATACTACAGGCGCGCTTTTTTGCCCTACTCGGCGGCGAGCGCCTCGGCCGGGTAGCCCTGCTGGCGCACGCGGATCAGGCAGGCGCAGCGCAGCAGGGAGGTGAAGTTCGCCGCTTCGCCGCGCAGTTCCAGCACCTCGGAATGCAGCTTCGAGACGAAGGCCGGGGTGGTCAGCCCCTCGTCGGTCGCGATGCCGTCCAGGATCTCCCAGAAGGCGCGCTCCAGACGGATGCTGGTGCTCTGACCGTTGACGCGGAGATGGCGGGTCACGGGCTCGTAGTCGCCCGGGTCCTGCCCGGCGAAGATCTGGCACATGATACGTCCTCCCCAGGGTATCATTGTTTCCAGTGTCATGCGCCGGGCCGGATTCGCAAAGCGATTCCTGCGCGTCAGCCCTGCGGCGTCATCGCCTTGCGCTGCCGGTCGCGCTCCAGCCCGAGCCTGTGCTCGCGCCAGATGATCAGGATGCCGGCCAGGATCACCAGCGCCGCGCCGGCGAGCATGGTCAGCGTGGGAACCTCGCCGAACACCGCGTAGCCGATCCCGATCGCCAGCAGCATCGAGGCATATTCGAAGGGCGCGACGACCGAGGCATCGGCGTGGCGGTAGGACGAGGTCAGCAGGATCTGCCCGACCCCGCCGCAGAGCCCCGCCGCGACCAGAAGCGCCGCCTCGCCCGGCGTCGGCACCACCCAGCCGAAGGGCAGCGTCAGCAGCGACAGCACCGTCGCGGTGACCGAGAACCAGAAGACGATGGCCGAGGTCCGCTCGGTCGCCACCAGCTTGCGCACGAACACCTGCGCCAGCGCGGTGCAGACCGCGCCCATCAGCACCACCATCGCGCCCAGCGCCTCGCGGCTGCCGGCGGCCGCGTCCGGCGTCGCGGCCAGCCGCGGCGAGAGCACGATCAGGACGCCCGCCATGCCCAGGGCGACCGTGCCGAGGCGGAAGGCGCGCACCTCCTCGCCCAGGAACATCGCGGCGAAGATCACCGTCAGCAGCGGCGCCGCGTAGCCGATCGCCGTCACCTCGGGCAGCGGCAGAAGCCCGAGCCCGGCGAAGCCGAGGCCCATCGCCGTCGTCCCCACCAGCCCGCGCCAGACATGGCCCATCGGGCTCTGCACCCGGATGCCGCCGGCAAGCTCGCCGGTCAGCGCCAGCCAGGCGAAGATCACCGGAATCGCGAAGAACGAGCGGAAGAACACCGCCTCGCCCGGCGGCACGTTGTCTGCGGTGGCCTTGATCAGCGCCGCCATCGCCACGAAGACGGTGACGGAGCAGAGCTTCAGGACGATGCCGCGGATCGGGTTCATGGGCGCGCGCGCCCCGGCGGGGGCGCTGCCTGCCTAGCGGACGGCGCCGGCGAAGGGAAGGGTCAGAGCAGCGCGCGCAGATAGCGCCCGTAGGCCGTCTTCTCGAACAGCTTCGCCCGCGCTGCGAGTTCCTCGCGCCCGATCCAGCCCTGGAGGAACGCGATCTCCTCGGGCGAGCCGACCTGGAGGCCCTGGCGTTCCTCGAGCGTGCGCACGAAGTTCGAGGCGTCGAGCAGCGAGGCATGGGTGCCCGTGTCGAGCCAGGCAAAGCCGCGGCCCATCTTCTGCACGCTGAGCGTGCCCTCGGCGAGATACGTTTCCAGAAGCGAAACGATCTCGAGCTCGCCGCGCGCCGAGGGGCGGATCGACTTCGCGCGTTCGGGCGCGCTGCCGTCGAGGAAGTAGAGCCCCGTCACGGCGTAGCTGGAGCGCGGCCGCTCGGGCTTCTCGACGATCGACACCACGCGGTCGGCGGCGTCGAACTCCACCACCCCGTAGCGTTCGGGGTCCGCCACGCGGTAGCCGAAGACGGTGCCGCCGTCCTTGCGCGCATCGGCCGCGCGCAGCATCTCGGGCAGGCCGTGGCCGAAGAACACGTTGTCGCCCAGCACCATGGCCGAGGGCGCGCCGCCCAGGAAGTCCTCGGCCAGAAGGTAGGCCTGCGCCAGGCCGTCGGGCGAGGGCTGCACGATCCAGGCGAACGACAGGCCCCACTGCGCGCCGTCGCCCATCAGGCGGCGGAACTGCGGCTGGTCCTCGGGCGTGGTGATGATCGCGATCTCGCGGATCCCCGCCAGCATCAGCGCCGAGAGCGGATAGTAGATCATCGGCTTGTCGTAGACCGGCAGAAGCTGCTTCGACACGCCGAGCGTGATCGGCCAGAGGCGGGAGCCGGTGCCACCGGCGAGGATGATGCCCTTGCGTGCGGTCATGGCAGAGCTCCGAGTTCACTCAGGACGCCGGTCAGATGTGCGCGCCAGTCCGGGCGCGAGAGGCCGAAGGCGGCCTCGGTCGCGCTGCAGTCGAGCCGCGAGTTGAGCGGGCGGCGCGCCGGGGTCGGCCATTCCGAGGTGGGTATGTCCTCGACGGTGACCGCCCGCCCCGCCTGCCGGAAGATCTCGCGCGCGAAGTCGGCCCAGCTCGCGTCCGGTGCGCCGGCGAAATGGTAGGTCCCCGACCTGGCCGGCTCGGCCGCCAGCGCCCGGGCGATCACCAGGCAGGCCTCGGCGATCGCCCCCGCCGGGGTCGGGCCGCCCACCTGGTCGGCGACCACCCTGATCCGGTCGCGCGTCTCGGCAAGCCGCAGCATCGTCCTGACGAAGTTCGTTCCGTGTGCCGAGAATACCCAGGACGTGCGCAGGATGACATGCACCCCGCCGGCCTCGCGCACCCCCTCCTCGCCCGCGAGCTTGCTGCGCCCGTAGGCGCCGAGCGGGTCGGTCGGGTCCTCGGGGCGCCAGGGCCGCGTGCCCGAGCCGTCGAAGACGTAGTCGGTGGAGATGTGCACGAAGGGCGCGCCGATGTCGCGGCAGGCCACGGCCAGCGTGGCGGGCGCCGCGGCGTTGATCCGCCCGGCCAGCCGCGGCTCCTCCTCGGCGCGGTCCACCGCCGTCCAGGCGGCGGCATTGATGACCGCATCCGGGCGGTGCCTGCGCACGATGCCGGGCAGCGCCCGCGTCTGCGACAGGTCGGCCTCGGCCCGGCCGAGGAAGGTCGCCTCCGGCGCGCGTCGGCGCAGCTCGCTGGCCACCTGCCCGGTGGCGCCGAAGACCAGAAGCCTCATGCCCGTGTCCCGAGCCGTTCGCCCACCCCGTGGCGCGACAGCAGCGGGCGCCACCAGTCCTCGTTGGCGAGATACCAGTCGACGGTGCGTTCCAGCCCCTCGTCGAGCGTGACCGAGGGGCGCCAGCCCAGCTCGGCGCGGATCCGGCTCGCGTCGATGGCATAGCGCAGGTCGTGGCCGGGACGGTCGGCGACAAAGGTGATGAGGCGGTCGTGCGGCGCGGCCTGCGGCCGGCGGCGGTCGAGGATGGCACAGAGCTTGCGCACCAGGTCGATGTTGCGCGCTTCGGCATTGCCGCCGATGTTGTAGCTGCGCCCCACCGCGCCGCGCGCGATCACGGTCAGCAGCGCCTCGGCGTGGTCCTCGACATAGAGCCAGTCGCGCACGTTCAGCCCCTGCCCGTAGACCGGAATCGGCCGGCCGTGCAGCGCGTTCAGGATCACCACCGGGATCAGCTTCTCGGGGAAGTGGAACGGCCCGTAGTTGTTCGAGCAGTTCGTCATCACGGTGGGCAGCCCGTAGGTCTCGTGCCAGGCGCGCACCAGGTGGTCCGAGGCGGCCTTGGAGGCCGAATAGGGGCTGTTGGGCGCATAGGGCGAGGTCTCGGTGAACAGCCCCTCGGACCCGAGCGTGCCGTAGACCTCGTCGGTCGAGATGTGGTGGAAGCGGAAGCCGGCCGGGCGGCCCTCTCGGACCCAGTAGGCGCGGGCGGCCTCCAGCAGGTTGAAGGTGCCGGTGACGTTGGTCTCGATGAAGGTTGCCGGCCCGTCGATCGAACGGTCCACGTGGCTTTCGGCGGCAAGGTGCATCACCGCGTCGGGCCGGTGCGCGGCGAAGATGCGGTCGAGCGCGCCGCGGTCGCGGATGTCGGCGTGCTCGAAGGCGTAGCCTGGGGCATTCGCCACCGAGGCCACGTTGGCGAGGTTCGCCGCATAGGTCAGCGCGTCGAGGTTGACGACCTGGTGCCCGGCGCGGATCGCCGCGCGCACCACCGCCGAGCCGATGAAGCCCGCGCCCCCCGTGACCAGGATCTTCATGCGCCGCCCTCGTGGACGAAGGGGCTCTGGAAGGCCGCAAGCCGCGGGGCGGCCGCGTCCTTGTCGGACAGGATCGCCGCCGCGGGATCCACGCCCCAGTCGATGCCGATGTCGGGGTCGGCCCAGTGCAGCGCGCCGTCGCAGTCCGGCGCGTAGAAGTCCGAGCACTTGTAGACGACTTCCGTGTCGGGCTCGCGGGTGACGAAGCCGTGGGCGAAGCCCTCGGGGATGAACAGCATCAGCCCGTTCTCGGCCGAAAGCTCGACGGCAACCCATTGCCCGTAGCGCGGCGAGCCGCGCCGGATGTCCACCGCCACGTCGAGGAGCCGCCCGCGCCCGCAGCGGACGAGCTTGGCCTGCGCATGCGGGGGCGACTGGAAGTGCAGGCCGCGGACCGTTCCGACCCGGTGCGACAGCGAATGGTTGTCCTGCACGAAGGCGGTGGCGATGCCCGCCTCGGCAAAGGCGCGGGCATTCCAGGTCTCGGCGAAGAAGCCGCGCGCATCGGCAAAGCGCCGCGGCGCGATCAGCTTGACCTCGGGAAGGGCTGTTGCCTCGACGCGCATGGGCCTTCCTCGTGCACTCGCCCGGTTGCCTAGCAAGCCCGGCGCGGACTGTCACGCCTTGCCGCACCGCGGGGGCCTGCGCCGGGCGCGGACGCGCGAAGTCCCGCGCAGGCGCTCCCGCACGGTCAGGGCCACTCCCTGGCGACCATCGTCAGCACGTCGTATTGCGCGACCACCTCGCCCTTCTGGTTCGTGACCTGCGCGTCCCAGTGCACCTCGCCGTGCCCGGCCGTGGCGCGCGGGTTGATCTCCTTGCAGGTCAGCCGCACGCGGAGCGAGTCGCCGGGGTAGACGGGCGCGAGGAAGCGCAGGTTGTCCACCCCGTAGTTGGCCAGCACCGGGCCGGGCGCGGGGTCGACGAACAGCCCCGCGGCGAAGCTGAGGATCAGGTAGCCATGCGCGACCCGCCCCTCGAAGAAGGGGTTCGCCTTCGCGGCAGCCTCGTCCATGTGGGCATAGAAGGTGTCGCCGGTGAAGGATGCGAAGTGTTCGATGTCCGCAAGCGTCACGGTCCGTGCGGCGGTGGTGACCCGGTCGCCGATCCGCAGGTCGGCGAGCGGCCTGCGGAACGGGTGCAGGCCCTCGCGCGTGCCGGCCCCCTCGACCCAGCGCCCGGTGACCGCCGAGAGGAGCGCCGGCGCCCCCTGCACCGCGGTGCGCTGCATGTAGTGCATGACGCCGCGGATGCCGCCCAGCTCCTCGCCGCCGCCCGCGCGGCCGGGCCCGCCGTGCACCAGCATCGGCAGCGGCGCGCCGTGCCCGGTGGAGGACTTCGCGCTGGCGCGGTTGCCGATCATCACCCGGCCGTGGTGCGGGGCAAGGCCGAGCACGACCGCCTCGGCCACGCCGGGGTCGTCGGTGAACACCGAGGCGACGAGCGACCCCCGGCCCCTGGCGGCCAGCGCCGCGGCCTCCTCGGGCTCGTCGTAGGGCATCAGCGTCGCCACCGGCCCGAAGGCCTCGACATCGTGCACCGCGGCCGCCGCGTGCGGCCGGGCGCAGCGCAGCAGCACCGGGTTGAGGAAACCGCCCCGCTCGGCGTCGCCCGAGGCGAGCCGAACCCTGGCGGGATCGCCCGCCACCACCTCGGCGTCGCGCAGCAGCTCCGCGATCCGGGCGCGGACCTCGGCGCGCTGCGCAAGGCTCGCGAGCGGGCCCATGCGCGTGCCCTCCTCGGCGGGCAGGCCGACGGGCGTGCGCTCCAGCCGCTCGGCCAGCGCTGCCTGGACCGCCTCCAGCCGGCGCGCGGGCACCAGGATGCGGCGGATGGCCGTGCACTTCTGCCCGGCCTTCGCCGTCATCTCGCGGACGACCTCCCGCAGGAAGAGCTCGAATTCCGGGCTCTGCGGCCCCGCGTCGGGGCCGAGGATCGCCGCATTGAGGCTGTCGGCCTCCATCGTGAAGCGGGTCGCGTTCGCCACGATGGCCGGATGCGCCCGCAGCCGCCGCCCCGTCTCGGCCGAGCCGGTGAAGGTCACGACATCCTGCCCGGTCACGTGGTCGAGCAGGTCGCCGACCGATCCGGCGACCAGCTGCACCGCCCCCTCGGGCAGGATGCCGGAGGCGACGATGGCGCGCATCAGGCTCTCGGCCAGGTAGGCCGTCTGGCTCGCCGGCTTGACGATCGCGGGCACCCCGGCCAGCAGCGTCGGCGCGATCTTCTCCAGCATTCCCCAGCAGGGGAAGTTGAAGGCGTTGATGTGGATCGCCGCACCGGTGAGCGGGGTCAGCACGTGCTGGGCGCTGAAGCTGTCGTCCTTCGACAGCCGCTCGGGCGCCCCGTCGAGCAGGACCCTGGCGTTCGGCAGCTCCCGCCGGCCCTTCGAGGCATAGGCGAAGAGCGTGCCGATGCCCCCGTCCACGTCGATCAGGCCGTCTGACGGCGTCGCGCCGGTGGCGAGGCTCTCGGCATGGAGCGGCGCGCGCCGGTCGTTCAGCCACACCGCCAGCGCCTTCAGCATCGCCGCCCGGTCGTGGAACGAAAGCCGCCTGAGCGCCGGCCCGCCCACCTCGCGCGCGTAGCCGAGCGCGCCGGCCAGATCGAGCCCGGTCGCATCGATCACTGCCACGGGCGCGCCGGTCGCGGCATCGGCCAGCACCTGCCCCTCGCCGGTGCCGCGCCGCCAGGCGCCCGTGAGGTAGCTTTCCAGCCGGCGGAGGGGGACGGTCATGGCGGGCTCCTCAGTGCAGGCCCAGCGGCGCGAGGCGTCCCGCCGCCAGCCGCGTCCATTCGGCAAGCAGCGTCTCGTTCGGCGCATGGCGCAGACCCATGCGCGCCAGCCGCTCGAAACGCTCGGAGCGCTCGCGCCCGAAGCTCGACGCGACGCGGGGGCGCCAGTAGTCGAGCGCGGCCTGTGCCTCGGCCGTGCCCCCGGCCGCGACGATGCGGGCAAGGCCCTTGAGGCCCGCCTCGGCATGCGCCGCCTCGCGGGGGGCGATGGCACGGAACACCTCGGCCAGCGGCGCGTAGGAGACGCGGGAAAGCTCGGAAAGCTGGACCACCGTCGCCAGGCCCATCAGCGCGTTCATCGCCACCGCATCGGTCCAGCCGCGAAGCGGGTAGTGGAACACCGAAAGCCGCATGTCGCCGCCATGGCGGCGGGCGCCGATGTCGGCCTCGCGCGGCAGCCGGGCGTCCCAGGGGTGGCGGGCGGCGTAGCGCGCGGTGTCGGCGCCGAACTCGCCCATGATCTCCAGCACGCGGGCCGCGTGCTCGGCCTTCTCGGCCACGATCCGCGCCGCGGCGATGCGGGCGGCGATGCCCGGAGCCTCGTTGAGCACGCCCGCGAAGCCGGCCGAGCCGGCAAGCTCGCTGTCCACGAACGAGGCCATCAGCCGCATCAGCTCGCCCCGGTAGCGCGGCGGCACGTTGGCGGGGGCCGAGAGCACCCCGCCCTTCGCCAGATAGTCCTCGACCGGGAGGCTCTCGTCACTCATCGTAGGTCACCGCGATCCGGTCGGTGAGCGGGCGGGCCTGGCAGGTGAGCACGTAGCCCGCGCGCACCTCGTAGTCCTCCAGCGCATGGTTCACCGCCATCTCGGCCCGACCCTCGATCACCTTCGCCCGGCAGGTCGAGCAGACGCCCGCCTTGCAGGCATAGGGCACGTCGAGATCGGCGGCGAGCGCGGCGTCGAGCAGGCTCGGCGCGTCGGGGGCCATGCGGAAGGCGCGCGTCACCCCGTCGAGCGTGACGGCGGCCGCGACCCCGCCCTCGGGCGCCCCGCCCACCGGGGCGGGGGCGGGGCGGCGCCGCGCCCGGCCGGGCTGGCCGCTGGCGAAGAGCTCGAAGCGGATGCGGTCGGCCGCCATGCCATGCGCCTTCAGTGCCTCGGCCACCGCCAGCATCATCGGCTCGGGTCCGCAGACGAAGGCAAGGTCGGCATCGGCGGGGTCGATCAGCCTGGCGAAGAGCTGCCCGAGCTTCGCCGCGTCGAGCCGCCCGGTGAACAGCTCCACCCCCTGACCCTCGGCCTCGAGCACGTGGTAGAGGGCGAAGCGCCCGAGGTGGAGGTTCTTGAGGTCCTCCAGCTCCTCGCGGAACATCACCGTGCCGAGCGCGCGGTTGGCATAGACGAGCGTGAAGCGGCTGAGCGGCTCGCGCGCCATCACCGTGCGCAGGATCGAGAGCACCGGCGTGATCCCCGAGCCGCCCGCGAAAGCCAGGTAGCGGCGCGCCGCGCCGGGGTCGAGCGGGGCGTGGAACCGGCCCGCGGGCGGCATCGCCTCGAGCACGTCGCCGGGCCTGAGCGCCTGGTTGGCCCAGGTCGAGAAGGCCCCGCCCTCGACCCGCCGGATCCCGACCTGCAGCACGCCGTCGTCGAGCCCGGCGCAGATCGAGTAGGAGCGGCGCAGCTCCTCGCCGTCGAACTCCCGCCGGAAGGTCAGATACTGCCCCTGCACGAAGCGGAAGGCCTCGGCGTCCTCCGGGCGCGGCCGAAGCGTGACCTCGACCGCATCGGGCGTGGTCCGGCGGACGGCGGTGACGGTGAGCGGCAGGAAGCGGGTCATCCGCCGCGGGCCCCGCCCCTGCCCGGCGCCGCCGGACGCGCGCGCGCGCCCGCGGCCGCGCCAGGCCGCGTCAGCGCGCAGCGCCCGCCGGGCAGGGCGCCCCTCGCCGGTCCGGGTGGGAAGCGAGCGCATCGCATCAGTGGCACTTGAAGTAGTCGAAGGGTTCGCGGCAGGCCCGGCAGCGCCACAGCGCCTTGCAGGGCGTCGAGCCGAAGCGGCTGACCTCCTCGGTGTCGGGCGAGCCGCAGCGCGGGCAGGGAACCTCGAGCCGCGCGCCGAGCAGCGCCGCGACGCGGCCGGTCGCCGCCGTGCCCTCCACCGGCGGCGCGATGCCGTAGCCGCGCAGCTTCTTGCGGCCGGCCGCGGTGATCCACGCCGTCGTCCAGGGCGGCGAAAGCTGGCGGCGAAGCGCCAGACGCTCGATCCCCCGCGCCCGGAGCGCCGCGGCGATGTCCATCTCGATCGCCGCCGTCGCCGGACAGCCCGAATAGGTGGGGGTGACGGTCACCGCCAGCGTGTCGCCCTCCCAGGCCACGTCGCGGATCACGCCGAGGTCGGTCAGCGTCAGCACCGGGATCTCCGGATCGGCCAGCTCCGACAGCCAGGCCCAGACCTGATCGACCGGGGCGCGCATCTCACCACGCCGCCCCCGGATAGGCGCGCTGCAGGAACTGCATCTCGGCCAGCAGGTGGCCGAGGTGCTCGGTGTGCCGCCCGGCGCGCCCGCCGCGGTGGAAGAAGCTGCCCGCGGGGCGCGCCAACGTCGCCTCGGCCAGCACCGCGTCCACCGTCCCGTCCCAGGCGGGGCGCAGCCTGGCCGGGTCCGGGGCGATCTCTCCGGCGGCAAGCGCGGCATCGACGCCGTCGCCGGCGAACATCTCGCCCGCCCAGGGCCAGAGCGCGTCCAGCGCCGCCTGCATCCGGGCGCGGCTCTCCCCGGTGCCGTCGCCGAGCCGGATCACCAGGCCGGCCGAACGTTCCAGGTGATAGGCCACCTCGCGTTCGGCCTTCTGCGCGATCGCGGCGACGCGCGGTTCGGACGACCCGGCAAGCGCCCGCAGCATCGGCAGGTGCCAGGCATCGAACAGGAACTGCCGCATGATGGTGTGGCCGAAGTCGCCGTTCGGCCGCTCCACGAGCAGCAGGTTGCGGAACGCGCCCGCATCGCGCCGGAAGGCGAGCGCGTCGGCGTCGCGCCCCTGCCCCTCGACCTCGCCCGCCAGCCCCAGCCACATCTGCGTCTGGCCGATCAGGTCGAGCGCCACGTTGGCCAGCGCGATGTCCTCCTCCAGCACCGGGGCGTGGCCGCACCATTCGCTCAGGCGCTGCCCCAGGATCAGGGTCGAGTCGCCCATCCTCAGGCAGAGCTCGAAGAGGGGCGCCATCACATGTGCCCCACGTCGTCCGGGATGTCGTAGAAGGTCGGGTGACGGTAGACCTTGGAGTTCGCCGGGTCGAACAGCGGCCCCTTGTCGCCCGGGGCGCTCGCCGTGATCGCCGCCGAGGGCACGACCCAGATCGACACGCCCTCGTTGCGGCGCGTGTAGACGTCGCGTGCGTTCTTCAGCGCCATTTCCGCGTCGGGGGCGTGCAGCGAGCCCACATGCCGGTGCCCCGCGCCATGCGCGCCGCGGACGAACACCTCCCAGAGCGGCCAGTCCTTCGCCATCGGGCGATCCTCCCTCTCCCCCCGGCCGGCCACTGCGGCGGCCGCACGGTTCGCTACTCGGCCGCCACCGGCCGCGCCGCGCGCTTCGCGGCATGGGCGGCCAGCGCCTCGCGCACCCAGGCGCCCTCGTCCCAGGCCTTGCGCCGCGCCGCCATGCGGTCGGCGTTGCAGGGGCCGTTGCCCCGCAGCACCTCGTGGAACTCCGCCCAGTCGGGCTCGGAGAAGTCGTAGCCGCCCTTCGCCTCGTTCCAGCGCAGCTCGGGGTCCGGTATGGTCAGCCCCAGGAACTCGGCCTGCGGCACGGTCTGGTCCACGAACTTCTGGCGCAGCTCGTCGTTGCTGTTGATCTTGATCCGCCAGGCCATGGACTGCGCGGAATGCACGCTGTCGCGGTCGGAGGGGCCGAACATCATCAGCGCGGGAAACCAGAAGCGGTTCAGCGCGTCCTGCGCCATCTCGCGCTGTTCGGGCGTGCCGCGCGCCATCTTCATCATGATCGCGTAGCCCTGCCGCTGGTGGAAGCTCTCCTCCTTGCAGATCCGCACCATCGCGCGGGCATAGGGGCCGTAGGAGGTGCGCTGCAGCGGCACCTGGTTCATGATCGCGGCCCCGTCCACCAGCCAGCCGATGGCGCCGATGTCGGCCCAGGTCAGCGTCGGGTAGTTGAAGATCGAGGAATACTTCATCCGCCCCGCCAGCAGGTCCTCGATCAGCGCGTCGCGGCTGACGCCCAGCGTCTCGGCGGCGGCGTAGAGGTAGAGCCCGTGGCCCGCCTCGTCCTGCACCTTGGCGATCAGGATCGCCTTGCGCTCCAGCGTCGGGGCGCGGGTGATCCAGTTGCCCTCGGGGAGCTGGCCGACCACCTCGGAATGGGCGTGCTGGCCGATCTGGCGGATCAGCGTGCGGCGGTAGCCCTCGGGCATCCAGTCCTGCGGCTCGATCCGCTCACCCCGGTCGATGCGGTCCTGGAAGGCGGCCTCCTCGGGCGTCATCTCGGCGCGGGACTTCAGCGTGCCGGTGGACCGGACCATCTGGGCGTACATGTCCGCTTCCTCCCTCAGACCCGTTCGAGGATCATGGCGACCCCCTGGCCGACGCCGACGCACATGGTGCAGAGGGCGAATCGCCCGCCGGTCCGCCGGAGATGATACACCGCCGTCGCGGCCAGCCGGGCGCCCGACATGCCCAGCGGATGGCCGAGCGCGATCGCCCCGCCGTTGGGGTTCACCTGGGGCGCGTCGTCCGGCAGGCCCAGCGCGCGCAGCACCGCGAGCGCCTGCGCCGCGAAGGCCTCGTTGAGTTCGATCACGTCCATGCGGTCGAGCGTCAGCCCGGTGCGCGCCAGAAGCCGGCGGACCGCCGGAACCGGGCCGATGCCCATGATCCGCGGCGCCACGCCCGCGGCGGCATAGCCGACGATGCGCGCCATGGGCGTCAGCCCGTGCGCCCGCGCGGCGGTCTCGGAGGCGACGAGCAGCGCGGCCGCCCCGTCGTTGACGCCCGAGGCATTGCCGGCGGTCACGCTCAGGTCGGGGCCGTTGATCCCCTTCAGCTTCGCCAGATCGTCGGGCGTGGTTCCGGGGCGGGGGTGCTCGTCGGTGTCGATCACCACCGGCGCGCCCTTCCGCGGGGCGATCGTGACCGGAACGATCTCCTCGACGAAATGGCCCGCCGCCTGCGCCGCCGCCCAGCGCGCCTGGCTGCGGGCGGCGAAGGCATCCTGATCGGCGCGGGAGATGCCGAATTCGGCGGCGACGTTGTCGGCCGTCTCGGGCATCGAATGCGTGCCATGCGCGGCCTGCATCCGCGGGTTCACGAAGCGCCAGCCGATGGTCGTGTCGAACATCTGGGCCGACCGCGGGAAGGCCGTTTCGGCCTTGCCCATCACGAAGGGCGCGCGCGTCATGCTCTCCACGCCCCCGGCGATCAGCAGGTCGGCCTCGTCCGCCCGGATCGCCCGGGCGGCCATGCCCAGCGCGTCGAGCCCCGAGCCGCAGAGCCGGTTGACGGTCGTCCCCGGCACCTCGACCGGCAGCCCGGCGAGCAGCGCCGCCATGCGGGCGACGTTGCGGTTGTCCTCCCCCGCCTGGTTGGCACAGCCAAGGATCACGTCGTCCACCTCGGCCCAGCGCACCCCGGCATTCCGGCCGATCAGCGCGGCGAGCGGGATCGCGGCGAGATCGTCGGCCCGCACGCCGGCCAGCGCGCCGCCGTAGCGCCCGATGGGCGTGCGAACGGCATCGCAGACGAAGGCCTCGGGCACGGGCGGTTCCTCCCGCGGGCGGCGATTCCCTGACCGCCCGGTCACCGTATACCGCATGAAACGTCACAGGAAAAGCGTACCGTTTCGATTTTCTGTGATGCTTTGCGGGCGGCGCGGGTGTATTCCTTCCGCCATGACCCCGGCATCCGGCGACGCAAGGCCCCCGATCTCCGCGCCTCCCCGGGCGGCGGCCTTCATCGTCACGGTCTACGGCGACGTGGTCGAGCCGCGCGGCGGAGTTCTCGCAACCGGGGCGCTGATCGGGCTCTGCGCCCGCGCCGGGCTGAGCGAGACGCTGGTCCGCACCGCCCTGTCGCGGCTGGTGGCGGCCGGGCAGCTCGCCGGCCGGCGCGCGGGGCGGCGCAGCTTCTACGGGCTGACCCCGCAGGCCCGCGTGGCGTTCCGCGCCGCGGCCCGGGCGATCTTCCGCCCGCCGGGCGAGGATGCGGCGAGGGGCTGGCTCTGGCTCGTCGGCCCCCGCGCCGAGGCATCGGGCGCGCTCGCGCGCGACGGCTTTGCCGAGGTGGCCCCGCGCCTCTGGCTCGGCCCCGACCGCGAGGCGCCGTCTCTCGCCGCGGCCGGGGGCGCCCGGATGTTCGCGGCCGCGGCGGGCGGCGCGGCAGAGCTCGCCGCCTTCGCCGCCCGCCACTGGGATCTCGGATCCCATGCCGCGCGCTACCGCGCCTTCCTCGCGGGGTTTGCGGGCCTCGCGCCGCAGGCCGGCACCCTGGCGCCACCCGAGGCGCTCGCCCTCCGGCTCAGGCTGGTGAACGATTTCCGCCTCGTGCTGCTGGGCGACCCGCGCCTGCCGGTTGCGGCCCTGCCGGCGGACTGGCCGGGCGATGCGGCGCGCCGGCTCTTCTGCCGGCTCTATGCCGACCTCAGCCCCGCCGCCGAGGCGGAGATCGCCGCGCGGCTCGAGGGGCCGGCCGGCCCGCTTCCCGCCGCGACCGATGCCAGCCGGGCGCGGCTCGCCGCGCTCGCCGGCCGGGCCGCCGCGCGCTAGGCTCGGCGCATCGGGGCAGCGCGCAGGGGAGGACGGGCGCATGATGGTGTTCCACGGATACTTCCGCTCCTCGTCCTCCTACCGCTGCCGCATCGCCTTCGGCCTCAAGGGCCTGTCGCCGCACTACCGGCCGGTGCACCTGCTGCGCGACGGCGGCGAGCAGCGATCCGATGCGTTCCGCGCGCTCAACCCGCAGATGCTGGTGCCGGCGCTCGAGGTCGGCGGTCGGGTGCTCACCCAGTCGCCGGCGATCCTCGAATGGCTCGACGAGGCCTTCCCCGAGCCCCCGCTCCTGCCGCGCGACCCGCTGGAGCGCGTGGCGGTCCGGGCCTTCTGCGCCGCGATCGCCTGCGAGATCCACCCGCTGCAGAACCTGCGCGTGCTCCAGCACCTGCGGGCCGAGCTCGGCCAGGACGACGCCGGCGTGGCGCGCTGGTGCCGGCGCTGGATCGGCGAGGGCCTGGCCGCCTGCGAGGCGCTTCTGGCGCGCCGGCCCGAGACGCGCTTCGCCTTCGGTGACGCCCCCGGCATGGCCGAGGTCTACCTCGTGCCGCAGCTCTTCTCGGCCCGCCGCTTCGGGGTGGACCTCTCGGGCCTGCCGCGCCTGACGGCGATCGAGGCGGCGGCGGCGGCGCTTCCGGCCTTCGCGGCGGCACATCCCGCGCGGCAGCCCGACGCCGAGTGATCCCCGCACCGCAGGCCGGGGTCGGGCGCCGCGCCCCGCCGGGCGCCGCGAAGCCGGGCAACCTCCGCACGGTGGACCGGACGATGCCGATGGTGCAGACCTGTCGGGCGGGGGTGCCTGTCGCGGCCTTGGGCTGCGCGTGGCGATCCTCGCAGCAGGTCCGGCGATCATGCCCGCCCTGCTCGGCCGAGGGAGGGTTGCATGCGGCTCGACGGTGAGGTTGCCCTGGTGACCGGAGGCGGCAGCGGCCTCGGCGCCGCCACGGCGCGTCTGCTCGCGGCGCGGGGCGCGCGCGTCGCGGTGCTCGACTTCGACGCGGACCGCGCCGCCGCGGTGGCCGGCGAGACTGGCGGCCTCGCGCTTCAGGCCGATGTCGGCGATGCCGCCTCGGTCGCCGCGGCCTTCGCGGCGCTCGAGTCCCGCTTCGGCACCGGGCCGCGGCTGGCCGTGAACTGCGCCGGGATCGCCGATGCCGCCCGGATCGTGGGGCGCGACGGCGCGCTCTCGGTCGAGCTGTTCCAGCGGGTGATCCGCGTGAACCTGACCGGCAGCTTCATCGTGATGGCGCACGCCGCCCGCGCGATGCAGGGGATGGCTCCCATGGCGGATGGCGAACGCGGGGTGATCGTGCACACCGCCTCGGCCGCCTGGGAGGACGGGCAGGTCGGGCAGGCCGCCTATGCCGCCTCGAAGGGGGGCATCGCCTCGATGTGCCTGCCGGCGGCGCGGGAGCTTGCCCGTTCCGGCATCCGGGTGATGGCAATTGCGCCGGGCCTGTTCCGAACCCCGATGATGGAGGCGCTTGCGCCCGAGACGACGGCGGCGATCGCCGCCAGCATTCCCTTTCCCGCCCGTCTGGGCGCGCCGGAGGAATTCGCGCTGATGGTCGCGCAGATCGCCGAGAACGCCTATCTGAACGGAACCGTGATCCGCCTCGACTGGGCGGTGCGCCTGCCGCCGCGGTAGCCTGCGCCGGGCCGCACCCTCAGACGACGACCTCGAGCGCGGTCTGCGCGCCGACGCCGAACACCCGCTTGTAACGCTCCACCTCCTCGGGCGGCCCCATCGCCTTGTTGGGGTTGTCCGAGAGCTTGACCGTGGGGCGGCCGTTCGCCGAGGCCGCCTTGCAGACCAGGCTGAAGGGCGCCAGCGCGTCGCCGGGGGCGAGGCCGCGGAAGTCGTTGGTCAGAAGCGTGCCCCAGCCGAAGCTCACCTTGACGCGGCCCGAGAAGCGCGCGTGCAGCTCCTCGATCCTGTCCACGTCGAGCCCGTCGGAGAAGATCACCAGCTTCTGCCGCGGATCCTCGCCGCGCGACTTCCACCAGGCGATGGCGGTCTCGGCGCCCTCGGACGGATCGCCCGAGTCGATGCGGATTCCGGTCCACGAGGCGAGCCAGTCCGGCGCATGGGCGAGGAAGCCGCGCGTGCCGTAGGTGTCGGGCAGGATGATCCGCAGGTTGCCCTCGTGCTCCTCGTGCCAGTCGGCCAGCACCCTGTAGGGCGCCTGCCGCAGCTCCTCGTCGGTCTCGGCCAGGGCCGAGTAGACCATCGGCAGTTCGTGCGCGTTGGTGCCGATGGCCTCGACCTCGCGGCGCAGCGCGATCAGGCAGTTCGAGGTGCCGATGAACTTGTCGCCCAGCCCCTCGATCAGCGCCTGCACGCACCAGTCCTGCCAGAGGAAGGAGTGCCGGCGCCGGGTGCCGAAGTCGGCGAGCCGCAGCGTCTCGATCCGGCGCAGGCGTTCGACCTTCTCCCACAGCTTGGTCATTGCGCGGGCATAGAGCACCTGCAGCTCGAAGCGGCCCATGCCGTGCAGGACGGCGCGCGAGCGCAGCTCCATGATCACGGCAAGCGCGGGAATCTCCCACAGCATCACCTCGGGCCAGCGCCCCTCGAAGGTCAGCTCGTACTGCCCGTCGCGCTTCTCGAGGTGGTAGGGCGGAAGCTGGAGACGCTCGAACCACTCCATGAAGTCGGGGCGGAACATCTGCCGCTTGCCGTAGAAGGTGTTGCCCCTCAGCCAGGTCGACTCCCCGCGCGAGAGCCTCAGCGTGCGGATGTGGTCGAGCTGCTCGCGCAGTTCGCCCTCGTCGATCAGCTCGGCAAGGCGCACCTCCTTCGTGCGGTTGATCAGGCTGAAGGTCACGGTCACGTCGGGGCGGTTGCGGAACACCGACTGCGCCATGAGGAGCTTGTAGAAGTCGGTGTCGATGAGCGACCGGACGATCGGGTCGATCTTCCACTTGTGGTTGTAGACGCGCGTGGCGATATCGACCATTCCGGCTCTCCCTGCGGCAGAGCCGTCTTACGATGCGCCCGGGCGGGGGGTCAAACCCGTCAGGCGGCGCGCACGCCGGCCTCGGCCCAGGCCGCGCGCGCGGCGGCGAGCGAACCCTGGAGGTCGATCGCGCGGCAGAGGTCCTCGCGGACCGTCACCGCGAAGCCCAGGCGCGCGGCGTCGAGCGCGGAGTAGTTCACGCAGAAGTCGGTCGCGAGCCCGACGATGGTCAGGCTGCTGACGCCGCGCGTGCGCAGGTAGCCTTCGAGACCGGTCGGGGTGGTGCGGTCGTTCTCGAAGAAGGCCGAATAGCTGTCGATCGCGCTGCGGAAGCCCTTGCGGATCACGAGGTCGGCCGCGTCGGTCCTGAGGCGGGGGTGGAAGGCCGCGCCCGGCGTGCCCCGGACGCAGTGCACCGGCCAGAGCACCTGCGGCCCGTAGGGCATCTCGATCACCTCGAAGGGCTGCCGGCCGGGGTGGTTCGCGGCGAAGGAGCTGTGGTCGGGCGGGTGCCAGTCCTGCGTCAGCACCCTGACCTGGAACCCGTCCATCAGGGCGTTGATCCCCTCCACGATCTCGTCGCCGCCCGCGACCGCCAGCGCGCCGCCGGGGCAGAAGTCGTTCTGCACGTCGATGACGATCAGGGCTTCGGTGGCAGGACGCATGGCTCACTCCCCATCCGGCCTGCGCAGGCTGCGCGAGGCGCGGCCCGCGGTCAACCCGGTGCGGGCTTGCAATTCACGACTGTTTCTGTCAGGATAGTTCCATCCCAGCCACCCCTCCCTCGGGAAGCCCGGACCGGAACCCACCTGCCGGAGAATGCTGCGATGCGCCGCTCTGCCTCGACCTTCCCGCCCGCCGACCGCTGGCACGATCTGCTCATGCGTGCGCTCGACGGGCTGCTTCCGCCCGAACTGCCGCTCGAGCGCCTGCTCGACCGTCTCGAACGCCCGGCGGGAGACGCGCAATGACCTTCCTTGCAAGACCGGAGCCCGAACCGGGGCCGCTGCTGCCGCGGCAGGCCGAACATGTCCACGACGCCCGCGTGCTGACCGGGGGCGGATCGACCGCGCTGATCGTCCTCGACGGCCAGATCTACACCCTGCGCATCACGCGCGCCGGCAAGCTGATCCTGACGAAGTAGCAGGGCGCCAGATGAGAACGCTTCGCAGGAAGCTTGACTTCCTGCGAACCATTCTCATTATCATCCGGGGGAAGCGGACCCGGATGATCCGATGCGCCTGTCGCGCCGAAGCCTGATCGCCAGCGCCCTGACCACCGCCATGGCCGCCGCAATGGCCGCGCGGGCCGGGGCGGCGTCTGCGCCGCTCTCGGTCGTGGCGACGACAGGGATGATCGCCGATGCCGCCCGCCGCGTCGCCGGCGGCGAGGCCGAGGTGCGCGCCCTGATGGGCCCTGGCGTCGATCCGCACGCCTACCGACAGACCCGCACCGACATCGCCGCCATGGTGCGGGCCGACCTCGTCCTCTGGCACGGGCTCTACCTCGAGGCGCAGATGGAGGCGTTCCTGGCCGACCTCTCCCGTCGCACCCGGGTCGAGCCCGTGGCCGAGGCGGTTCCCGAAGAGCTCCTTCGGGCGCACGACACCTATGCCGGCCGCTTCGACCCCCACGTCTGGATGGATCCCGACCTCTGGGCGCATGTCGTCCTGCGGGTGCGCGACGTCCTCGCCGAGCTCCGGCCCGAGGCGGCGCGAACCTTCGCGGCGAATGCCGAGGCGCATCTTGCGGACCTGGCCCGCCTCTCGGCCTACGCCCGCGAGACGCTCGCCAGCGTGCCCGAGACGGCGCGCGTGCTCGTCACGGCGCACGACGCCTTCGGCTACTTCGGCCGCGCCTACGGCTTCGAGGTCATGGGCATCCAGGGGATCTCCACCGAGAGCGAGGCCGGGCTGAACCGCATCGGCGAACTGGTGGAGCTGCTTGTCTCGCGCCGGATCGCGGCGGTCTTCGTGGAAAGCTCGGTCTCCGACCGCAACGTGCGCGCGCTGATCGAGGGTGCCGCGGCCCGCGGCCACGAGGTGCGCATCGGGGGCGAGCTGTTCTCCGACGCGATGGGTCCGCCCGGCACCTACGAGGGCACCTATGTCGGCATGATCGACCACAACGTGACCGTGATCGCCCGGGCACTCGGCGGGCGGGCGCCGGCCCGGGGCATGGACGGCCTGCTCGAGGCCGCGGCATGAGCGGCCCCCTGACGCTCGCCGCCCGGGATGGCCGGGCGCTTGCCGAGGATCTCGCGCCCTATCCGCTCGCGGTGCGCGGGCTTACCGTCTCCTACGGCGGCAGGCCGGCCGTCTTCTCGGTGGACATGACCGTCGAGCCCGGCTCGATGACCGCCATCGTCGGGCCGAACGGGGCAGGGAAGTCCACGCTCCTCAAGGCCGCCCTCGGCATCGTGCCGCGGCTTGCCGGCACCGTCACGCTGCACGGAAGGCCGCTCGACCGCGCGCGTGGCGAGGTCGCCTATGTGCCGCAGCGCGCCAGTGTGGATTGGGACTTCCCCGCCCGGGTGCTCGACGTGGTGCTGATGGGGATGAGCCGCGACCTGGGGCTCTTGCGACCGGTGCGGGCCCGGCACAGGAGCCGCGCGATGGACTGCCTCGCCCGGGTGGGCATGGAGGGATTCGCCGCGCGCCAGATCGGCCAGCTCTCCGGCGGCCAGCAGCAGCGGGTGTTCCTTGCCCGGGCGCTGGCGCAGGGGGCCTCGCTCTACCTTCTGGACGAACCCTTCGCCGGGGTGGATGCGGCGACCGAGCGCGCGGTGATCGCGGTGCTCTCCGCGCTGCGCGCCGAGGGCGCGACGGTCGTCGCCGTGCACCACGATCTGTCCACCGTCCGCGACCATTTCAGCCACGTCCTGCTGCTCAATGTGCGCCGGATCGCCGAAGGGCCGGTGGAGCGTGTGTTCACGGCCGAGAACCTCCAGGCCACTTACGGCGGGCGCCTCGGCGCGGCGCAGATCGGGGATCTCGGCCTCGCGGCCTCGTGATGCTCCTCGACGCGCTCACCCTCGGCCTCGGCTACAATGCGACCCTGGTCGCGCTGGGCGCGACGCTTCTGGGGGTCGCCGCCGGCGTGGTCGGCACCTTCCTCTTCCTGCGGAAGCGGGCGCTCCTCTCCGATGCGGTCAGCCACGCGACGCTGCCCGGCCTCGGGCTTGCCTTCATCGCGATGACGGCGCTCGGCGGCGACGGGCGCAGCCTTGCCGGCCTGCTCGTCGGCTCGGGGGTCTCGGCGGGGC
>JANZZL010000119.1 GCA_026419405.1 Paracoccaceae bacterium
CCGCCGATCAGCGTGTCGTTTCCGGTGTTGCCGAGCAGCGTGGCGTTGCCGTCGTTGCCCTGGAGGATGTCGGCGTCGTCGCCGCCGTCGATCGAATCGTTGCCGGCGCCGCCCAGGATCGAGTCGATCCCGGCGCCGCCGAAGATGCTGTCATCGTTGGCACCGCCGTCGATCGTGTCGTTGTCGGCCCCGCCGTCGATCGTGTCGTTGCCGTCGCCGCCGGCGATGCTGTCGGCCCCGGTGCCGCCCAGGATCGAATCGGCGCCCGTGCCGCCATCGATCGTGTCGTTGCCGGCACCACCCAGGATCGTGTCGTTGCCGTCGTTGCCCTGGAGGATGTCGGCGTCGTCGCCGCCGTCGATCGAATCGTTGCCGGCGCCGCCCGAGACCGAGTCGGTGCCCGCCCCGCCCAGGAGCGTGTCGTCGCCCGCATCGCCGGAAAGCGTGTCGTTGCCGTCGCCGCCCAGCAGGCTGTCGTTGTCGGCCCCGCCCGAGAGCACGTCCGCCCCGAGGCCGCCGAGGAGCGTGTCGTTGCCCACCCCGCCCGAGAGCGTGTCGTTGCCGGCATCGCCCGAAAGCGAGTCGGCGCCGTAGCCGCCGAGGATCGAATCGTTGCCGTCGCCGCCGAACACCGTGTCGTTGTCGGCGGTGGAGACCGTCTCGGGGATCGTGGTGAAATGCACGTCCGAGAGCAGGATCGCCTGCTGCGCGCCGGGGCTGTTGAGGTCGGTGTACTGGATGACGATCGAGGAGACGGGGCCGGCGATGTAGACCAGCACCGAGCCGTTCTCGCTCGAAGGAAGCGCCGAGTTGCCCTGGACCGAGGTGACCGTGTTGCCCGAGATGGTCAGGCCCGTCGAGGTCGTGGTGATCGTGACCGGAACGGCATTGCCGAGCGCGTCGAAGGCGTAGACCACGACCTGGTCGCGGAAGCCGGCGCTGTCGATGTCGGCGATGCGGAAGTAGACGTCGCGCACCTCGTCGGAGATGCCCGAGCCGCTGGCGGCGCTGAAGTCGAGCGAGACCTCGGAGACCCCCGGCCCGCCGGTGCGGTAGAGCACGCCCGCCGAGGTCGTGTCGAAGCTGCGGCCGCCCGGCATCTCGCCGGGGACCGCGTAGATCGGCACCGCGTCCGCGCCGCCGGTGACCGGGCCGTCGTCGATGTTGAAGCTCGAGGCGGTGGTCTGTTCGGTATAGGAGACCTGGACGTTCATCACCCCGCCGACCGACTGGGTGAAGCCCGCCTCGATGCTGCTGCCCGAGGGGCCCTGCGCATCCCAGTCGAGGAACAGGTTCGTCGCGGCCGGCGGCGAGGTGGTGGGCGGCGTGTCCGGGCCGGCGACGATCGTGTCGTTGCCCGCGCCGCCCTCGATGTAGTCGCCGCCGAAGCCGCCGGTGATCGAATCCGCCCCGTCGCCGCCGAGCAGGCGGTTGGCGTTGTCGTCGCCGGTCAGGGGGTCGTTGAAGGCCGAGCCGATGACGTTCTCGATGCCCGAGAGCGAATCCCCCGCCGCGTCGCCGCCGCTTTCGGCGAGCGTGTCGGAGAGGTTCACGTTCACCGCCGCCGACGAGGCGCTGTAGTCCGCCGTGTCGATCCCGACGCCGCCGATCAGCGTGTCGGCCCCGGCCCCGCCGACCAGCGTGTCGTTGCCCGAGTCGCCCTGGAGCAGGTCGGCGCCGGCGCCGCCGAGCAGAAGGTCGCCGTCGATGCCGCCGATGAGCGTGTCGTTGCCGTCGCCGCCCTCGAGCGTGTCCGCCCCGCCGAGGCCGGTGAGGATGTCGTTGCCGGCAAGACCCTGGAACAGGTTGGCCAGTTCGTCGCCGACGATCGTGTCGTTGAGGGTCGTGCCGATGATGTTCTCGACGCCGACGAGCGTGTCGTTGTCGACGTTGCCGCCGCTCTGGACCGTGTCGGTGGCACCGCTCAGGTTGGCGTTGATCGCGGTGTTGCCGCTGCTGTAGTCGGCGGTGTCGATCCCGGAGCCGCCCACCAGCGTGTCGTCGCCGTCGCCGCCGATCAGCGTGTCGTTGCCGTCGCCGCCGTCGATCGAGTCGTTCCCGTTGCCGCCCGAGAGCACGTCGTTGCCCAGGCCGCCGAGGATCGTATCGGCGCCCGCGCCGCCCTCGACCGTGTCGTTGCCTTCGCCGCCGTCGATCGAGTCGTTGCCGCCGCCGCCGTCGATCGAGTCATTGCCCGTGCCGCCGAGGACGGTATCGTTGCCGCCGAGCGCGAAGATCGTGTCGTTGCCGCCGCCGCCGTCGATGCTGTCGGCGCCGTTCGTCGCGGGGTTGCCGGAGGGGTTCGACCCGTCGATCAGGTCGTTGCCGCTGCCGCCGATGATCGTCGCCATGGTGGTTGCCCGCCCTCGTTATCCGGTGCCGCGGCCCTTTCCGCCGACAGCCGACTTGCCGGAGGACCGTTTCGCCGGACCTTCCGCACAAGATCTTGAGAAACTACTTAACGAAGGCCCAAGGCAAAAGTGTGAAATCCCGGTGACAGCACCGCGGAGTTTACGAAAGGTTAATTTTCGCCGGGCTGTTGCGCGGTTGCCCCTCCGCGCCGGGTGCCCGCAGGACCTCTGGTGCCCGAGGCGAGAGTCGAACTCGCATGCCTTGCGGCGGAGGATTTTGAGTCCCCTGCGTCTACCGTTCCGCCACTCGGGCCCGCCCCGGCTCTAGCCCGGCCCGTGCGGCCGGGTCAACGCTCAGAGCCGCTGCGCCGAGAAGGTGTCGCAGGCGCGCAGCTCGCCGGTGCGGTAGCCGATGGCGAACCAGCGCGCCCGCTGCTCCGAGGTGCCATGGGTGAAGGTGTGCGGCTGCGGCACCCGGCCGGCGTTGCGCTGGAGCGTGTCGTCGCCGATCTGGCGCGCGGCGTTCACCGCCTCCTCGAGGTCGCCGGGCTCGATCGCGCCGATCCGCTCCTCGGCGTGGCGCGCCCAGATGCCCGACAAGCAGTCGGCCTGGAGCTCGATCCGGACCGAGATCGCGTTCGACTGCGCCTGCCCCGACTGCGCGCGCACCGCATTCGCCCGGTCGAGCACGCCGAGCTCGTTCTGCACGTGGTGGGCCACCTCGTGGGCCACCACATAGGCCGCCGCGAAGTCGCCCCCCGCGCCGAGCTGGCGCGCCAGGGTGGCGAAGAAGTCGGTGTCGAGATACACCTTGCGGTCGTTCGGGCAGTAGAACGGCCCCGTCGCGCCCGAGGCGCTGCCGCAGGGCGAGGGCGTCAAACCCTTGAACAGGACGAGCGTCGCCGGCTCGTAGGCCCGCCCGACCTGCTCGCGGAAGATCTCGCCCCAGATCTGCTCGGTGTCGGCGAGCGTCACCGAGACGAACTCGCCCGCCTGGCGGTCGGCCTCCGTCAGCTCGGCCGTGCCGCCGCCCCGCGGCGCCGCCGCCTGGTCGAGCAGCGGGGTGACGTCGATCCCGAGGAAGTAGCCGATCGCCAGGAGCGCCAGCAGCCCGACGCCCCCGATCGGCGCGGCGGCGCTGCGCTGCCGCCGGCGGTCCTCGATGTTCGCGCTGCCGCGCCGCCCCCGCCACTGCATCGCCAGCCCTCCCGCGCGCGCCGTTGACCGGAGTTTTGCCGCAAGCCTAGGATGGCGCAAGGGGCCGCGGCGGGGGTCTGATGGTCGAGGTCGCCGACATTCCCGGCGTGGGTCCGGCCGAGGCGCAGGCGCTGGCGGCCGCCTCCGTCCACAGCGCCGACGACCTGCTGCGCAGCGAACGCACCGCGCTTGCCCGGCGCGCTCCCGGCCTCGCGGTCGAGCGCATCCGCCGCTGGCAGGGCTGGGCCGAGCTGGCCGAGATCCGCGACCTTCCGCCCGCCGCCGCGACGGCGCTCCAGGCCGCCGGGGCCGACGGGGTGGAGGAGTTCGCGGGCTGGGGGCTCGCCCGTGCCCGCGCCGCCCTGCCGGGTGCCGGTGACGAGGCCATCCTCGGCTGGATCCGGGATGCGGTGCGGCTGGTGCATACCGGCGTGGTCAACGGCGAGGTCCGGCTGCGCGACGGAACGCCGGTGGCGGGGGCCGCGGTCACGGTGGCCGGCCGGCCCGCCGTCTCCGACGCGCGCGGGCGGTTCCGCGTGCTGCGCCTTGCGCTCGACCGGACCGTGGCCGTCACCGTCCACCATCCCGCGCTCGGCTACCGCCTCGCCCCGAAGGTTGCGGTCAGCCGCTCTTCCGCCCTGGTCGTGCACGGCTTCGTGCTGCCGGGCCGCCCGGCGCAGGCGCCCGTGCTGAGCGAACTGCGCGGCGACCGCCTGCCCCCGGTCGGCGCGGCGCCGATCGCGGTCCGCTCCGAGCCGGGCGCCCCCGACCCCGCCGACATCCTCATGGTCATCGACCGCCACGCCAACGGCGACGCGCGCGCCGCCTCGCGCTTCCTCGATTTCGCCGAGGGCCGGTTCGTCCGCCGCGTCTACCGCATCGCCGAGGCCGAGCTGCCCGCCGGCCTCAGCGACGGCGACGACCTGGAATGGACCGGCACGCTCTGGGCGCCCGCCCGCTTCACGGCGCGCGACATCGCCCGTCAGGTGCGGCTGCGGGCGCTCCAGCGGCGCTTCCCGCGCGCGCCGCGCTCGGCGGCCGAACTCGACCGCTTCGTCCGCGCGCTGGCCCGCGCGCTCTCCGACCGGCGGAGGTGAACGGCATGGAGGGCGACCACATCTTCATCGCCTCGGGCGACAGCTGCCCGATCTGCACCGCGCTCCACGGGGCGGTCGTGCCCCCCGGCTACAAGGCCCATGCCAACTGCCACTGCCAGACCGTCCGCCGGCCCGACGGCGAGCCCTGCGACTGGACGATGCACACCATGACCCACCGCAACGGCAGCGGCCCGATGGACGCGATCCTCGAGATCAACGTCGAGGTCGCCTGCCCCGACGGGTCGGTGGCGGGCGCGCAGACCAGCATGGACCTGTCGGGCTACGGCGACAGCGACGCGGAGTTCGACCGCCTCGCCGCAGACGCGGAGCACCTGGCCGAGGACCTCGCCACCGACCTCTGCACCTCCTGCCCGCCGCCCCGGCCGGTCAGCTAGGCCGCCCTGGCCGCCCGCCTTCCGCCTTGACCGCGCCGCGCGGGCATGGCTGATACGCCGCGCAAGGCAGGAGGCGGCATGATCCGCGCGCTCTACGACCGGACGATGCGGCTTGCCGCCTCGCGCCACGCGATGTGGGCGCTCGCGGCGGTGGCCTTCGTCGAGAGCTCGGTCTTCCCGATCCCGCCCGACGTGCTGCTGATCCCGATGGTGCTCGCCCAGCCGCACCGGGCGTTTTCCATCGCCGGGCTCTGCACGCTCGCCTCGGTGCTGGGCGGCCTCTTCGGCTACTGGATCGGCTTCGCGCTCTTCGAGCAGGTCGGCCGCCCGGTGCTGGAGTTCTACGGCAAGGACGCCTACTTCGCCGAGTTCGCCACCCGCTACAACGCCTGGGGCGCCTGGGCGGTGCTGGTCGCGGGCGTGACACCCTTTCCCTACAAGGTCATCACCATCCTTTCCGGCGCGACCGCGCTCAACCCCTGGGTCTTCGTGATCGCCAGCCTCGTCGCGCGCGGGCTGCGGTTCTTCGTGGTGGCCTGGCTGCTCTGGCGCTTCGGCGCGCCGATGCGGGATTTCATCGAACGGCGGCTCGGGCTACTGTTCACCGCGTTCGTGGCACTCCTGCTGGGAAGCTTCGTGCTCGTGGGCTACCTTTGACCCGCAAGTCCCTGATCCTGCTTGCATCCGCCGGGTCGGCGGCGCTGCTGCTCGCCGCCCTGGCCTTCCAGTATCTGGGCGGCCTCGCGCCCTGCGCGCTCTGCCTGTGGCAGCGCTGGCCGCATGCCGCCGCGGTGGCGCTCGGGCTGCTCGGCGCGGCGGCACCCTCGGCCGGGGTCGCGGCCCTCGGCGCGCTCGCCGCGGGAACCTCCGGCGGCCTTGGCATCTACCACACGGGCGTCGAGCGCGGCTGGTGGGAAGGCCCCGCGACCTGCTCGACGGGCGGCAGCCTCGCCGGCCTCTCGGGCGCCGACCTCCTCTCCACCGAGGGCACGGTGGACATCGTGCGCTGCACCGAGGTCGCCTGGCAGATGTGGGGCCTCTCCATGGCCTCGTGGAACGCGCTGCTCTCCTTCGCGCTGGCGGCCGTCTGGCTCGCCGCGCTGCGCGCGCGCACCGCCTGACCGGCCGCTCAGCGCCGCCCGGCCCGGCGGGTGGACAGCAGCAGGCTCGTCTCGCTCGAACTGACGCCCTCGAAGCCGCGGATGCGGAACAGCACCGCGTCGAACTCCTCGAGCGTCCGCGCGCCGATCTCGGCGATCAGGTCCCAGCGGCCGTTGGTCGAATGCACCGCCGTCACCTCGGGCAGGCCCTGGAGCCGCGCCATGATCCGCTCGGCGCCGCGCCCCTCGATGCCGATCATCATCAGCCCCCTGACCGGCGCCTCGGCCGCATCGCCGCGCGTCAGCACGGTGAAGCCGCGGATCTCGCCCGACCGCGCCAGGCGCTCCATGCGCGCGCGCACCGTCGCCCGCGCGATGCCGAGGCGGGCAGCGAGGTCGGAGAGGGCGGCGCGCCCGTCGCGCCTGAGTTCCGCGATCAGCGCCTGGTCGATCTCGTCCATTCCGGCGGCCTCCCCCGCCATTGCGGCAAGTCTCCTGCCCGATCCGACAATATGGCGGCTTCCGGGCGGCGCAAGGCGGAAGGATACCGGCCTGCGAAAGGACCAACCGATGAGCAAGCGGCACTGCATCCTCCTCGGCGCCCCGGTCGATTGCGGCCAGCGCCGCCCCGGCTGCCTGATGGGCCCCGCGGCCTACCGCGTTGCCGGCATCGCCGCGGCGCTTGGGGCGCTCGGCCACACGGTCGAGGACCGGGGCGACCTCGCCCCCGCTCCGGCCGTGCCCGCGTCCTGCCCCAACCCGGCGGTCCACGCGCTGCCCCAGACCGTGGCCTGGACGCGGGCGCTGGCCGAGGCGACGCGCGCGGCCATGGCCGAGGGCTTTCCGGTCGTCATGGGGGGCGACCACGCGCTCGGCCTCGGCGTGCTCGCGGGCCTCGCGGCGCACGCCGCCGAGGCCGGACGGCCGCTGTTCCTGCTCTGGCTCGACGCACATTCCGACTTCCACACGCCGCTGACCACGCAGTCGGGCAACCTGCACGGCACGCCGGTGGCCTATGCCGCGGGCCGCGCGGGCTTCGAGGCCTTCCCGCCCTTCCCCGCCCCGCTGCCGCCAGGGCGCATCTGCCTCTACGGGATCCGCTCGGTCGATCCCGAGGAGCACGCCGCCCTTCTCGCCCACGATCTCGTGCCGGTGGACATGCGCAGCATCGACGAACAGGGCGTCGTCGCGCCGCTGCGCGCCTTTCTCGCGCGCGTCCGGGCCGAGGGCGGGCTTCTCCACGTCTCGCTCGACGTCGATTTCCTCGACCCCGGCATCGCGCCCGCGGTGGGCACGACCGTCCCCGGCGGGACCACCTTCCGCGAGGCGCATCTGGTGATGGAGCTCCTGCACGAGTCGGGGCTCGTCACCTCGCTCGACCTCGCCGAGCTCAACCCCTTCCTCGACGACCGCGGCCGCACGGCGCGGCTGATGGTCGATCTCGTCGGATCGCTGATGGGCCGCAAGGTCTTCGACCGGCCCACGCGGAGCTTCGCATGAGTCGCCTCAACATCGTTCCCTTCGTCAGCGTCGACAACATGATGAAGCTCGTCCTTCATCTTGGCGTCGAGCGCGTCCTGACCGACCTCGCCGCCTGCATCGAGGCCGACTTCCGCCGCTGGGAGGCCTTCGACAAGACCCCCCGCATCGCCTCCCATTCGCCGGTCGGCGTGATCGAGCTGATGCCCACCTCCGACGGCGCGCTCTACGGCTTCAAGTATGTCAACGGCCACCCGAAGAACCTGAAGGAGGGGCTCCAGACCGTCACCGCCTTCGGCGTGCTCGCCGAGGTGGCGACCGGCTACCCCGTCCTGCTCTCCGAGATGACGATCCTGACCGCGCTGCGCACCGCCGCGATGTCGGCTCTCGCCGCAAGGTGGCTCGCGCCGCCGGGCGCGCGCACCATGGCGCTGATCGGCAACGGCGCGCAGGCCGAGTTCCAGGCGCTGGCCTTCCGGGCGATCTGCGGCATCGGGGCCGTGCGGCTGTATGACATCGACCCCGCGGCAACTGCGAAATGCGTCAGGAATCTCGCGGGTTGCGGGCTGGAGCTCACGTCCTGCACGAGCCCCGAGGAGGCGATCCTCGGGGCCCAGGTCATCACCACCTGCACCGCCGACAAGCAGTATGCCACGATCCTGACCGACAACATGGTCGGCGCGGGCGTGCACATCAACGCGGTGGGCGGCGACTGCCCGGGCAAGACGGAGCTGCACCGCGACATCCTGCTGCGCTCGGCGATCTTCACCGAATACACGCCCCAGACCCGCATCGAGGGCGAGATCCAGCAGCTTCCGCCCGACCACCCGGTGACCGAGCTCTGGCGGGTGATGACCGGGGCGGCGCCGGGGCGGCAGGACGCGCGGGCGATCACGCTCTTCGACAGCGTGGGCTTCGCGATCGAGGACTTCTCGGCGCTGCGCTACGTCCATGACAGGATCCGCGGAACGCGGTTCTTCGAGGAGCTCGACATGATCGCCGACCCCGACGAGCCGCGCGACCTCTACGGGATGCTCCTGCGCGCGCAGGCCGCGGCCTGAGCGGCCGGCTTGCGCGCAGGTGCGGGCGCGTGCTCTATCCGGCGCGAACCCGGCCCTGCCGGCCCCGGAGGTCCGCCCATGCCGAACCCGCTCTTCGACCGCCTCTTTGCGCCGCACCGGGGCTCGGCCCGACCCTTCCTGCACCTCCCGGACGGCAGCACGCTCTCCTACGCCGGCTTCCTCGACCGCGCCGCCCGCTTCGCCGCCGCGCTCCGGGCCGCGGGCCTCGGCACCGGCGACCGGCTCGCCACGCAGGTCGAGAAGTCGGCCGATGCGCTTGCGGTCTATGCCGCCTGCGTGCAGGCGGGCGTGGTCTTCCTGCCGCTCAACACCGCCTACACCGCCGCCGAGGTCGGCTACTTCCTCGCCGAC
Organism: Paracoccaceae bacterium; assembly: GCA_026419405.1. GTDB lineage: Bacteria > Pseudomonadota > Alphaproteobacteria > Rhodobacterales > Rhodobacteraceae > JANZZL01. Next base: position 9,053 of record JANZZL010000119.1, read on the forward strand.
GCCGGGGCGGCGCTGTTCCTCTGCGACCCGTCCCGCGCAGCGGAACTCGCGCCGGTGGCAGACGCGGCGGGCGCCCGGCTCGAGACGCTGGGCGCCGCCGGCGCGGGCAGCTTCGCCGAGCGCGCCGCCCAGCTCGCGCCGTGGGATGGCGTGGCCGACCGTGCCGGGGGCGACCTTGCGGCGCTGCTCTACACCTCGGGCACCACGGGGCGGTCGAAGGGCGCGATGCTGAGCCAGGACAACCTGCTCTCGAACGCGCTCACCCTCGCGGAAGCCTGGGCCTTCACCGAAGCGGACGTGCTCCTCCACGCGCTGCCGATCTTCCATACCCACGGCCTCTTCGTGGCGACGAACGTCGTGCTCGCGACCGGGGGCGCGATGATCCTCCTGCCCCGCTTCGACGCGGCCCAGGTGCTGCGGCACCTGCCCGGCGCCAGCGCGATGATGGGCGTGCCCACCTTCTACACCCGGCTTCTGGCCGAGCCGGGGCTCACGCGGGAGGCGACGGCGCACATGCGCCTCTTCGTCTCGGGCTCGGCGCCGCTGCTGGCCGAGACCCATGCCGCCTTCGAGGCGCGCACCGGCCATCGCATCCTCGAACGCTACGGCATGACCGAGACCAACATGAACACCTCCAACCCCTATGCGGGCGAGCGGCGCGCCGGCACCGTCGGCCTGCCCCTGCCGGGGGTGGAGCTGCGGGTGACCGATCCCGCCACCGGGGCGGCGCTGCCGCGGGGCGAGGTCGGCGTGATCGAGGTCAGGGGCCCGAACGTCTTCCTCGGCTATTGGCGGATGCCGGAGAAGACCGCCGAGGACTTCCGCCCCGACGGCTTCTTCGTCACCGGCGACCTAGGCGTGGTCGATGCCGAGGGCTACCTCACCATCGTCGGCCGGCAGAAGGACCTCATCATCTCCGGCGGCTACAACATCTATCCCAGGGAGGTGGAGATGGTGCTCGACGCCCAGCCCGGCGTGCTGGAAAGCGCGGTCGTGGGCGTCCCGCACCCCGACCTCGGCGAGGCCGCCGTGGCGGTGATCGTCCCCGCCCCCGGCGCGCGGCCCGACCCCGCCGCGCTCGGGGCCGCGATGGCCCGGGCCCTTGCGCGCTACAAGCAGCCCCGGCGGATCGAGATCCTGCCCGAGCTGCCGCGCAACGCGATGGGCAAGGTGCAGAAGAACGTCCTGCGCGAGCGCTTCCGCGGCCTCTTCGCCTGACCCGGCCGCCTCAGGCCGTCGCCTCCTCGGAAAGCCCCAGCTCCTCGACCATCGCCGCCCGCATCAGGAACTTCTGCGGCTTGCCGGTCACCGTCATCGGCAGGCTCTCGCGGAAGCGCACCACGGCCGGAATCTTGAAATGCGCGATCCGCCCCTGGCAGAACGCGCGGATGCCCTCCTCGGTCGGGCGCGCACCCGGCTTGGGCACGATCCAGGCGGCGACGATCTCGCCCAGGCGCCGGTCGGGAATGCCGAAGACCTGCACCTGGCTCACGTCGGGATGCGTGTAGAGGAATTCCTCGACCTCGCGCGGATAGACGTTCTCGCCGCCCCGGCAGATCATGTCCTTCACCCGGCCGGTGATGTTGCAGTAGCCCTCGGCGTCGATCCGGGCGAGGTCGCCGGTATGCATCCAGCCCTCGGCATCGATCGCCTTCGCGGTCTGCTCGGGGTCCTCCCAGTAGCCCTGCATCACCGAATAGCCGCGGGTCAGCAGCTCGCCCTGCGCGCCCACGGGCACGGTGTTGCCGGCCTCGTCCACGATCCTGACCTCGACATGCGGGTGCACCCGGCCGACCGAGGCCACGCGCTTCTCGAGCGGGGTGTCCACCGAGGACTGGAACGAGACCGGCGAGGTCTCGGTCATGCCGTAGGCGATCGTCACCTCGCGCATGTGCATGCGCCCCTGCACGCGCTTCATCACCTCGATCGGGCAGGGCGCGCCGGCCATGATGCCGGTGCGCAGCGAGGAAAGGTCGAAGGCGTCGAAGTCGGGGTGCTCGAGCATGGCGACGAACATCGTCGGCACGCCGTAGAGCGCGGTCGCGCGCTCCGCGGCCACGGCGGCAAGCGTCGCGCCGGGGTCGAAGCCCTCGGCCGGGACGACCATCTTCGCCCCCTTCGTCACGCAGCCGAGCGTGCCCATCACCATGCCGAAGCAGTGGTAGAACGGCACCGGGATGCAGAGCCTGTCCGCCTCGGTCAGCGCCATCTGCGCGGTGACGAAGGCCGCGTTGTTGACGATGTTGCGGTGCGTGAGCGTCGCGCCCTTGGGCAGGCCCGTGGTGCCGGAGGTGAACTGGATGTTGATCGCCTCGTTGCGGTCGAGCGCAGCGCTCGCCGCGTCGAGCCGGGCGCGCGGCATCCCGCGGCCCAGGCCCGCCACGTCCGCGAAGGCAAGGCAGCCCGGCGGGGCGCGGTCGGCCATGACGATGACCGACCTGAGGTCGGGCAGGCGCGCCGCCGCGAGCGCCCCCGGCGCCGCCGCCTCGAGCTCGGGCGCGATCTCGCGCAGCATGGCCACGTAGTCCGAGCCCCTGAACCGCTCGGCCAGCAGCAGCGCCGCGCAGCCTGTCCTGCGCAGGGCGTATTCCAGCTCGTGCACCCGGTAGGCGGGGTTGATGGTGACGAGGATGACCCCGATGCGCGCCGTGGCGAACTGGGCGAGCAGCCATTCGGGGCGGTTCGGCGCCCAGACGCCGAGCCGGTCGCCCCTGGTCAGACCCAGCTCCAGAAGCCCGCCGGCCAGCGCATCGACCTCGGCCGCGAGGGCCTCCCAGGTCCAGCGGATGCCGTGGGCGGGGAACACCGCCGCCTCGCTCGGGCCGAAGCGGGCGACGGTGTCGGCCAGCACCTCCGGGATCGTCGCCTCGATCAGCGGCTCGTCCACCGGCCCGCGGACATGCGAGAGCCCCCCCACCGGAAGCCGCGCCGTTCCCCCGTCCGCCGCCATGGCCGCCTCCCTCGCGCCCTGCCCTGGCGCGATCTTCCCGCCGGGGCGGTCCGCCGGTCAAGCGCGCCGTGGGTCTCCGCCCGGCGTCAGCCGTGCGGTCAGCCACGCGCCAGCAGTGCCTCGATCTCGGCCCGCGTCGGCATCGAGGGCGCCGTGCCTGCCCGCGTGACCGAGATCGCCGCCGTGGCGCAGCCGAAGCGCACCGCCTCGACCGGGTCGCGCCCCTCGGCGAGCGCCACCGCGAAGCCGCCGTTGAAGGCGTCTCCCGCGCCCGTCGTCTCGACCACGGGCCCGGCGCTCATCGCCGGGACGTGCACCGTCCGCGCCCCGTCGTGGAAGAGCGCGCCCTTCTCGCCCAGGGTGATCACCGCCGCGCCGGCGCCCCGCGCCCGCAGCGCCCGCGCCGCCGCCTCGGCCTCGGCCGGCGTGGTCACGGGCAGGCCGGTGATCCCTTCGGCCTCGCTCTCGTTCGGGGTCACGAAGTCGCAGAGCGCCAGCATCGCGTCGGCGATCGGCGCGGCCGGCGCGGGGTTGAGGATCGTGCGCGCCCCGCCCGCCCGCGCGATTTCCAGCGCGCGCTGGGCAGCCTCCATGGGCTGTTCCAGCTGGGTGACGAAGACCGCGGCGCCGCCGATCAGGCCCGCGCGCGCCTCGATGTCGGCGACCGAGATGCGCCCCGCCGCGCCGGGGGCGATGATGATCGCGTTGTTGCCGGTGGCCTCCTCGATGAAGATGTAGGCGGCACCGGTGTAGCTCTCGGCGTCTTCCGTCACCTCCGGCGTGACGCCCGCCTTCGCCCAGGTGGCCCGCGCCATCTCGGCGAAGGGGTCGCGGCCGAGGCGGGTGACGAAGTGCACCTCGCCCCCCGCCATCGCCGCGGCGACCGCCTGGTTCGAGCCCTTGCCGCCGGGGCCGAGCGCGAAGGAGCGGCCGAGGATCGTCTCGCCCATCCGGGGCTGGCGGTCGGCGCGGTAGGCGGTATCGGCAACGAAGACGCCGAGGATCACGATCTTGGGCATGGACAGTCCTCGAAACGCTGGGATCGTGGGCCCCGGCCGGGGCACGGGCGGCGGCCGGCGCGCACGGGGCGGGCAGGATGCACCCGCCCCGTCGGGGGGCGGGTCGGGCGCTGAGCGTGCCGGCGCACGGGCTGGAGAGGGCCCGCCCTCCCGGGCATCCTCCGGCCCGATCTCGGTCCTGGGCACGGCCGGTCCTCGACTGGACGGAACCGGGGGCGCCGGCCGGGGCACGGGCGGCGGCCGGCCCGCACGGGGCGGGCGGGCAGCGCCCGGCCGCCCACCAGGCGGTCGCGTCCGCGCCCACCTCGGGCGGGCGCCGCCCGGGGCGAGGCGGGTTCCTGCGGCTCCGGCGTCCTACGCATCCGGTCCGATCACGCCCTTGCGCAGCAGGAAGCAGCCGTAGAACCGCCGCTCGCCGGTCTGGACCACCGCATAGGCCTCGCGCGCCCGGTCGTAGAAGGCGAAGCGCTCGACCGGAACCATCGGGCGCGGCCGCCCCTCGGCCCGGTCGATCACCGCCTGCACCTCCTGCTGGACGGGCGGGATCTCCTCGGGCCGGCCCACCACCTCCATGCGCGCCGCGAAGTCCTCGACGAAGGTGTCGAGCGGCATGAGCGAGAGGATCGCCTCCACCGCCTCGGCCGCCGTCAGGTTGTGCATGGTCAGCAGCTCGCCCAGCACCGTCTCGCGCGCCACGCTGTCCGAGGGGAAGTTGGTGTCCGAGATCACCAGCACGTCGCCGTGCCCCATGGCGCGCAGCGCATAGAGCACGTCCGCATTGAGCCGCGGGTCGATTCCCTTCAGCATCCCCTCTCCTCCCTCAGATCGTCATGCCCGACACGACCTCGGCGATCGCCGCGCCGAGCCGGCGGTGGTCCTCGGCCTCGAAGTGCACCCCGTCCACCGGCGAGGGGCCGATCACGGTCCCGGCGTCGAAGAACGCCGCCCCCCAGCGCGCCGCGACCTCGGCGTAAAGGGGCGCGAGCCGGCGCGACTTCGGCCCGGCGCCGGCGAAGACCTCGGCCAGGCAGCCCGCCTCGACCACCGCGGGCGGGCAGACGAGCAGCAGCGCCGGCGCCCCGCCGCCGGGGCCGGTGAAACCCTGGCGCACGTGGCGGACGAGCTGCTCCACCCCGACCGCGATCTCGACCGGCGGCAGCGCGAACCGCGCCTTGAGGTCGTTGGTGCCGAGCATCAGGATCACCAGGTCGATCGGCGCATGGCTCTCGAGCACCGCGGGCAGCACGGCCAGCCCGTTCTTGTGCACGCCCGAGATCGGGTCGGGATGCACCGTCGTGCGCCCCGGCAGCGCCTCCTCGATCAGCCGCCAGCCGGGACCCAGCCGGGCGGCCATGACGCAGGGCCAGCGGTCCTCCGGCCCGAAGCGGCGCATGTCGAGAAGCGTCGGCATCGGCGCCGTGCCGTGGCTGTTCGAATCGCCGTAGACGAGCACCGTGCGCGCCATCTCAGAGCCTCCGGCCGGTCGCCTTGTCGAAGAGGTGCCCCTGTGCGGGGTCGGGGGCCAGCCGGATCGGGTCGCCGGGCTTCACCCGGTGGCGCTCGCGGAACAGGCCGACGATCTCGCGGCCGCCCGCGCGCATCACGACATGGGTCTCCGACCCGGTGGGCTCGACCACCGCCACGGTGCCCGCGATCCCGCCCTCGGCGACGAGCGCGAGGTGCTCGGGCCGGATGCCGTAGAGCACCTCCGCCCCCTCGGGCGCGGGCCCCGGCAGCGGCAGGCGCGTGCCCAGCGCCGCGACCGCCCCGCCCGCCACGCGGCCCTCGATCAGGTTCATCGCCGGGCTGCCGAGGAAGCCGGCCACGAAGACGTTCGCGGGCCGGTCGTAGAGGTCGAGCGGCGCGCCCGCCTGTTCGATGTGCCCGCCCTGCATGACCACGATCTTGTCGGCCATGGTCATCGCCTCGATCTGGTCGTGGGTGACGTAGACGGTGGTGGTGCGCAGCCGCTGGTGCAGCTCGCGGATCTCGGTGCGCATCTGCACGCGCAGCTTGGCGTCGAGGTTCGAGAGCGGCTCGTCGAACAGGAACACCTGCGGGTCGCGCACGATCGCCCGCCCCCTCGCCACGCGCTGGCGCTGCCCCCCCGAAAGCGCGCGGGGGTAGCGGTCGAGATAGGGGGTCAGGCCCAGGATCTGCGCCGCCTTCTCGACCCGCGCGCGGATCTCCTCCTTCGGCACGCCGCGCATCTTGAGCGGAAAGCCCATGTTCGCGGCCACCGTCTTGTGCGGATAGAGCGCGTAGTTCTGGAACACCATGGCGATGTCGCGCTCCGCCGGCGGCAGGTGGTTGACGATCCGCCCGCCGATGGCGATGCGGCCGGAGGTGATTCCCTCGAGCCCGGCGATCATCCGCAGGAGCGTGGACTTGCCGCAGCCCGACGGGCCGACCAGCACCACGAACTCGCCGTCGGCCACGTCGAGGTCGAGCCCGTGGATCACCTCCACGGCGCCATAGCTCTTGCGCAGCTCCCGGATCGTGACGCCCGCCATCTTCCCCCCCTGCCTCCGGCCCAAGGACTAACCGAGGGCCGGGGCGCCTGTCCACGCCCTGACCATACTAACATGTTAGATTCTTGACAGGCGCCGCCCCGAAGGTGGATCGTGGCGCCCGACGCGCAAGGAAGGCGAGAGGACGGGCACGTCCCGGAACCGCGCGGCGAACACGATCAGGGAGGATCGAGATCCATGAAGACGCAGCTCTACGACTATGCGGTGCGCAACGGCCTCACCCGCCGCCGCCTGCTGCAGGGCGCGGCCGCGATGGGCGCGGCCTCGGCGGTGGGATTCGGCCCCGGCCGGGCGCTGGCGCAGGACAACCTGCGCGCCGAGATCCTGAAGATCCCCGGCGTCGGCATGGGCTCGCCCACCGATGCCGACTGGCAGAAGGTCGGCGAGATGTGCCTCGGTCCCACGAAGGAACGCGTCGCCGAGGGCGAGTTCGCCGGCGTGGAGCTCACCTTCATGGGGCTCAACAACCAGAACCTGCACAACTTCCTGTTCCGCGGCTTCCTCAAGCCGTGGGAGGCCTACACCGGCGCGAAGATCAACTGGATCGACCTGGCCCAGGCCGACTACAACGCCCGCCTGCAGCAGTCGATCGCCACCGGAACGGTGGACTTCGACATCATCGAGATGGGCGCCCCCTTCGAGGGCGACACCGCGGGCCGCGGCCTGCTCGACGAGATGCCCGACTGGGTCTCCGAGCAGATCGACGAAAGCGACCTCGTGGGCTACCTCAGGCCCCCGGTCGGCACCTGGGACGGCAAGAAGTACCGCATCACCATCGACGGCGACTGCCACACCTTCGCCTACCGCAAGGACTACTTCGGCGAGGGCGGGATCGGCGGGGCCGAGGTGCCGACGACCTGGGAGAAGGTCAACGAGGTCTCCAAGGCGCTGATCGGCCAGACCGATCCGCTCACCGGCCTGCCCGCGCACGGCTTCCTCGACCCGCTCAAGGGCTGGGGCGGCTTCGGCTTCTACTTCCTCGAAGACCGCGCCGCGGCCTATGCCAAGCACCCCGACGACAAGGCCTGGCTGTTCGACCCCGACACGATGAAGCCGCGCGTCAACAACCCCGGCTGGGTGCAGGCGATCCAGGACGTGATGGACCTGATCAAGGCCGGCGCCTACCCGGCCGACCAGATCAACGCCGACCCCGGCACCACCGCATTCCAGCAGTTCCTGGCCGGCACCGGCTCGATGATCTGCTGGTGGGGCGACGTGGGCTCGATGGCGCGCACCTCCGACACCTCGGTGGTGGGCGACGTGGTGGGCTTCTCGATCAACCCCGGCGCGACGCGGGTCTACAACCACAACGCCGGCCAGTGGGAAGAGCGCGAGAACTTCGCCCCGAACATGGCCTACATCGGCTGGGGCATCTACGTGACCAGCCGCGTCTCGGGCGACGAGAAGAAGCGCAAGGCGGCCTGGTCGGCGGCGGCGCATCTGGGCGGCAAGGACATCTCGCTGTGGATGGCGGCCTATCCCTCGGGCTTCCAGCCCTACCGCAACAGCCACTTCAACTACGAGGAGTGGGAGGCGGCGGGCTACGACCGGGCCTTCGTCGAGGACTACCTCGGCTCCAACGCCGACAGCTACAACCACCCCAACGCCGCGATCGAACCGCGCATCCCGGGCATCTTCCAGTACTACTCGATCGCCGAGGACGAGCTGGCGAAGGGCTACGCGGGCCAGTATGCCTCGGCCCAGGAGACCGCCGACGCCATCGCCGCGGCCTGGGAGAAGATCACCGACCAGATCGGCCGCGAGCAGCAGATCAGGCTCTACAAGGCATCGCTCGGCATGTGACGTTCCCGGGCCGTGCCCGGCACCTGAACAACTGGCGCGCCGGCATTCCGGCGCGCCTTCTCCACCCCGAAGTGCGCGCGCGAACGTTCAGGCGATGACCCCCGAGGGCGACCTTCTCCACGTCGTCACCCGCGACGACCTCTCGCCCGCCCGGCGGGCGCTGGGGCGCGTGCTGATCTGGGGCTCGTTCGCGCTGCTCGTGCTCGTGGCGCTGGCGCAGGCGCTGAATGCCGCGCGGGTCCTCGACCTGGGCTTCGCCAACTGGCGCCCCACCCTCTACGCCTACGCCTTCTGGGGCACCTGCCTCTGCATCGGGCAGGTGATGCTCAAGGGCGAGCAGGGCAAGCGGCTCGTCTTCGTCCTGCCGGCCGCGCTCTTCACCGTGGCGATGGTGGTCTTCCCGCTGATCTTCGGCCTCACCATCGCCTTCACCGACTGGAACCTCGCCTCGCTCTCGGGCCGGCGGTTCAACGGGCTGGCCAACGTCCGCCAGATGTGGGCCGATCCGTTCTACTGGAACGCGCTGCGGAACATGGTCTGGTACACCGCCGCGATCCTCGTCGAATACGCCATCGCCTTCGGCCTGGCGCTGCTGCTCAATGCCGAGATCCGGGCGCGCCGCTTCTTCCGCGTCGCCTTCCTGCTGCCGCTGATGCTCTCGCCCGTGGCGGTCTCCTGGATGATCGGCAAGTCGATGATGGAGATCCGCTTCGGGCCGCTCGCCCGGCTCGCCCGCTGGCTCGGCTGGGAGAACCCCTCGTTCTTCGGCTCGCCCGAGATGGCGCGGTTCTGGATCATGGTGATGGATGCCTGGACCTTCATCCCGCTGATGATGATCATGCTGCTCGCCGGGCTCCAGGCGATCCCGCGCGAGCTGACCGAGGCCGCGCGGGTCGATGGCGCGGGGCCGTGGAAGACCTTCCGCGAGGTCACCTTCCCGCTGATGCTGCCGGTCTCGGTGACCGCCATCCTGATCCGCATCATCTTCAAGCTGAAGCTCGCCGACATCATCATCAACGTCACCGCCGGCGGCCCCGGCGGCGCCACCGACAGCGTGACGAGCTTCATCTTCCGCGAATACCGCGACCGCTCGAACGTCGGCTACGGCACGCTGCTCGCCATGGTCTATCTCGTGCTGATCGTGATCTTCATGACCGTGCTGATGAAGCTCGCCGAGCGCTGGACGAGGCCACGCACATGACCGACCGACCGGCCACGCAGATCTTCCGCGACGGGGAAGCCGACCTGCGCCATCGCGCCCGCTGGTGGGCCTCGCGGGCGGCGATCTACGCCGTGCTGATCCTCTGGGCCTTCGTCTGCCTGTTCCCGATCTACTGGACGGCGACGACCAGCTTCAAGGCCGCGCCCGACGTGATGCAGGGCAACATGATCCCCTATGTGGACTACCAGCCGAAATGGCTCGGCTGGCGCTCGCTCGGGCTCTCGCCCGACACGATCGGCGCGGAATCGACCGTCCGGGCAGAGTTCCTCAAGCGCTTCACCAACTCCGCCGTGGTGGCGGTCTCGGCCTCGGCGCTGGCGCTGGTGCTGGGCTCGCTCGCCGCCTACGGGCTGTCGCGCTTCTCCTACCGCTTCGGCCCGATGCGCAATGCCGACATCTCGTTCTTCTTCCTCTCGCAGCTCATCCTGCCGCCGGTGGTGCTGGCGCTGCCGTTCCTCGTGCTCTACCGGGAACTGGCGCTGCACGACACGCGCATCGGGCTCATCCTGCTCTACACGCTCACCGTGCTGCCGATCGTCATCTGGATCATGCGCGACCAGTTCGCCGGCATCCCGACCGAGCTCGAGGAGGCGGCGCTGGTCGACGGGCTGGGCGTCTGGGGGGCGTTTCTCACGATCATCCTGCCGATCGCCCTGCCCGGCATGGTCGCGGCCTTCATCCTCTCGCTGGTGCTCACCTGGAACGAATACTTCTTCGCCGCGCTGCTGACCTCGACCAACGCCGTCACGCTCCCCGTCATGGTGGCGAGCCAGACCGGCTCGCAGGGGATCAGCTGGTGGTCGATGGCCGCGCTCAGCTTCGCCGCGATCCTGCCACTGATCGTCATCGGCATCGTGCTCGAGCGCTACATCATCAAGGGCATGGCGGCCGGGGCGGTGAAGTAGCCCCCGGCCGCGCCGCGCCCTACGCCCCCGCCTGCCCCCGCCGTCGCACCCCGCCCGCGCCCCGCCGCGCCCCGCCGCGCCCCGCCGCGCCCGCGCGACCCTAGCCCAGCGCGTGCGCGATCTCCCTCGTCGCCGCGTAGAGGCGGCGGAACAGCGGATACTGGCGCTCGTAGGCGGCGACGCGCTCCGGCCTCACCTCGCGCTCGGGCGGGTTCCAGCGGGCGATGTCCTCGCGTGCCACGGCCCCCACCGCCAGCGCGGCCAGGAAGGCGTCGCCGTAGCTCGCCCCCACGGTCGTGCGGCTGACGATCTGCGTCAGCCCCGTGAGGTCCGAGGTCGCCTGCATCCAGACCGCGTTCCGGGTGCCGCCGCCCACCGCCAGAACCCGCGCCGGCGCGGCGCCGGCCTCGCGCCAGGTGTCGGCGACATGCGCGGTGCCCATGGCGATGCCCTCCAGCACCGCGCGGTAGAGGTCGCCGCGGTCGTGGGTGAGGTTCAGGCCGAAGAAGGCGCCCTTGGCCAGCGGATCGTGGATCGGCGTGCGCTCGCCCGAGAAGTAGGGCAGGCAGAGAAGCCCCTTCGCGCCCTTCGGGCTGGCCTCCGCCTCGGCGGCGAGCGCGGCGAAGGCGCTCTCGCGCGGCAGCTCGCGGGCGAAGCGGTCGCGGAACCAGTGCGTCAGCGTGCCCGAGGTGGCCAGGCCCGCCATGCTCGCGTGCTCGCCGGGGAACAGCCAGGGGGCGTAGAACAGCCGCGCGTCGCGCAGGCGCGCCTCGGTCAGCATGATCATGAAGATGGTCGAGCCGTACATCACCATCATGTCGCCGGGCGCGCGCACGCCGACGCTCACCGCCTCGGCCGCCGCGTCGATCGTGCCGCAGGTGACCGGCGTGCCCTCGGCAAGCCCCGTCTCGGCCGCCGCCGCCGCCGTCACGCGGCCGGCGATCCCGGTTGACCACATCAGCCGCGGCAGCCGGTCGCGCGGCACGATCCCGGGGGCGAGGTCGTCGGTCCAGTCGAGCCGGCCGACATCGTAGAACGGCGAGAAGTTCGCCGCCGTGTAGTGGTCGATGACGTATTCGCCGGTCAGCTTCCAGGTGAGGTAGCTGGTCGAGGTCAGGATCTTCGCGCAATTCGCGAAGATCTCCGGACAATTCCTTGACAGCCAGAGGATCTTCGGCCCGACGGATTGCGAGGTCAGGGCGTTGCCGCAGGTCTCGAGGATGGTCTCGGCCCCGATCCGGGCGGTCAGCTCCGCGATCTCGGCCGAGGCGCGCGTGTCCACCCCGTAGAGCACGCCGTTCATCAGCGGCCGGCCCTCGGCATCCACCGGCAGCATGCAGGGCCCGATCGCCGAGGCCGCCACCGCGGCGATGTCCTCCGCCCGGACCCCCGGCGCGGCGAGGAGCTGGCGCGTGATCCGAACGAAGTCGCCCCACCAGTCCTCCTCGGGGCGGTGCTCGGCCCAGCCGGGCCGCGGCACCAGCATCTCGTGCGGCTGGCGCGCCTCGGCCACGACGCGGCCCGCCTCGTCCACCACCACGCCCTTCGATTCGAAGGTGCCGATGTCGATGCCCAGCGTCAGGGTCATGTCCGCTCCAGGGTGAAGTCCTCGTCGATCGCCGCGAGCGCGGCGTCGAGCAGATCGACCAGCGCCTCGAGGTCGGCCACCTCGGCCACCTCGAGCGCGGAATGCGAGTAGCGCATGGGAAAGCCGAGGTCGAGGCAGGCGATCCCCTCGCCCTCGAGCTGCACGTAGGCCGTCTCGGTCAGCGCGCCGGTATGGGCCGAGCGCTGGAGCGGGATGCCGGCGCCCTCCGCCACGGCCTCGAGGTGGCGCACCAGCGCGGGGTGCGGGATCAGGCCGTTGAGCGTGCCGCGCCCGTGGAAGGAATAGAGCGACATCGCCGGCCCCGCGCCCAGCGCCACCTCGCCGCGATGCGCCATGTCGGGCGTGTCGCAGGCCAGCACGAGGTCGATCTGGAACGCGATGTCGGGGGCGAGCGCGCGCACCGCGGGCAGCACGCCGCGCAGGTTGAACTCCTCCTGCACCGACCAGACGAGATGCACCGTCGGCCCGCGCTGGCGCAGCGTCAGCCGGTCGGCGAGCGCCAGCAGCACCGCGCAGCCGGCCCGGTCGTCCAGCGCCGTGCCGGCGATCCGCCCCCCGGCGAGGTCGAGCACGCGCGGCAGGTAGACGACCGGATCGCCGATCCGCACGCCCGCCGCCTCGGCCTCGGCCCGCGAGGCGAAGCCCGCATCCGCCGCAAGCTCCTGATAGGGCACGACGCGGTATTTCTCCTCGGGCCCCGTGGCATGGTGGCTCTTGTTGCCGATCACCGCCGGCAGGTCGCCCCTCGGGGTGCAGACCAGCACCGCCTGCGCGGCAAGCGCGCGCTCGGGCACACCGCCCACCCGCTCCAGCCGGAGCAGCCCGTCCGCCTCCACCTTGCGGACCACGAAGCCGAGCTGGTCCATGTGGGCGAAGACCATGACCGAAGGCAGCGCGGGGTCGCCCTCGACCGTGGCGATCAGGTTGCCGAGCCGGTCGGTCTGGCCATCGAGCCCCATGCGGTCGAGATGCGCGCGGATCGCGGCCGCGACGCGCCCCTCGTGCCCGGCAAGGCCGGGGATCAGCATCAGCTCTTCCACAAGCGCCCGCATCAGTGCCCCCGCGCCGCGCGCGCGCGCGCCATGAAGTCGGCCGCGCGCGCGGGATCCACCGGCTTCCAGGTGTCGCCGCCCTCCTTCAGCGCCGAGCCCACGACGCAGCCGTCGGCCACGGCCAGCACCTCGGCCACCGTCTCGTGCCTCACCCCGGTATTGGCGAGCACTGGCACCCCCCTCACCGCCTTCCTCACCGCCTCGAGGTCCGACAGCGCCGCCGCCTCGCCGGTGATCTGCCCCGAGACCAGCACCGCGTCGGGAATCGAGGAGAACACCGCCGAGCGCGCCCGGTCGGGCAGCGGCCGGGGGTCGAGCGAGCCGGCGAACTCGGCCGAGACGTTGTAGAGCATCACCAGGTCGCGCCGGCCCAGCCGGTCGCGGTAGCGCAGGGCCCTGCCGGCGTCGGGCACCCAGAGCCCCATGTCCGAGGCATAGGCGCCGGTCAGGATCTCGCGGGCGAAGGCCGCGCCCGTGGCCGCGGCCAGCGCCACCGTCGCCATCGGATCCCACAGCACGTTGACGCCGAAGGGCACCGTGATCTCGGGGCGCAGCCGCCCGATGACATAGGCCATGGTCGCGGTCGAGGCGGCATCGACGGCAAGTTCATAGGGCCGGTCGTTCTCGTTGCCGAACATCACCGCATCGACGCCCGCCGCCTGGAGCGCGAGCAAGTCGGCGCGCGCCGCCTTGACGATGCCCTCGATGCCCGCCGCCGCGTCGTGGAGCGGCGTGCCCGGCAGCGCGCCGAGATGCACCATGGCGATCACCGGCTTGCCCGGTCCGAAGACCTTCCTGAACCGCTCCATCCGCCGCCCCCTCCCCGCGCGCGCGCCTCCGAGCCTAGCGGCGAAGCCGCCGCGGCAGAAGCCCCCGAGCGACGCGGCCGGATCCGCGCGCGACGCCATGGCCCTGCCCCCCGGGCGAGGCTTGCGCCGCGCCCCGCCTGCGGACATCCTGCCCCGCGGGGAGGACGGCCATGACACTTCCGACACGGCACTGGGACAGGCTCGGCAACGGCGGGCTCACCTTCACCGAACTCGGCTTCGGCACGGCGCCGCTCGGCAACCTCTACCGCGCCATCTCCGACGCCGAGGCGCGCGCCGTGCTCGACCGCGCCTGGGCGGCCGGCGTGCGGTTCTACGACACCGCGCCGCTCTACGGGTTCGGGCTCGCCGAGACCCGCCTCAACCCCTTCCTGCGCGGCAAGGACCGCAACTCCTACGTGCTCTCGACCAAGGTCGGGCGGCTCCTCAGGGCGACCACGCCCGAGCGCCGCGACGGCATCGGCAAGTGGTTCGACGTGCCCTCCCGGCAGGAGGTCTACGACTACGGCTACGACGGGGTGATGCGCAGCCTCGAATTCTCGCTCGAGCGGCTCGGGGTGGACCGGGTGGACATCCTCTTCGCGCATGACCTCGACGTGTTCAACCACGGCAGCCAGGCGGCGCTCCAGGCGCGGCTTCAGGAGTTCATGGCGGGCGGCTACAAGGCGCTCCTGAAGCTGCGCGACGAGGGCGTGATCCGCGCCTTCGGGGCCGGCGTCAACGAATGGCAGCCCTGCCAGTGGCTGACCGAGCGGGGCGACTTCGACATCTTCCTGCTCGCCGGGCGCTACACGCTGCTCGAGCAGGAGGCGCTCGAGAGCTTCCTGCCGCTGGCCGAGGCGCGCGGCATCGGCATCGTCATCGGCGGGCCCTACAACTCGGGCATCCTCGCCACAGGGCCGAGGCCCGGCGCCTTCTACAACTACAATCCCGCGCCCCCGGAGATCCTCGCGAAGGTCGCGCGGATCGAGGCGGTCTGCGCGCGCCACGCCACGCGCCTGATCGACGCCGCCTTCCAGTTCCCGCTGCGCCACCCGGCGGTGGTCTCGGTGATCCCCGGCGGGCAGGGCGTGGCCGAGATGGAGTCGAACCTCGCCGCCGCGCGCACGCCGGTGCCCGAGGCGCTCTGGGCCGAGCTCAAGGCCGAGGGGCTGATGCGGCAGGACGCGCCATGAGGCAGATCGACGCCCATCAGCACTACTGGCACCCGGGCCGGGGCGACTACGGCTGGATGCCGAAGGACGACCCCGTGCTGGCGCGGCCCTACGGCCCCTCTGACCTCGCGCCCGAGCTTGCCGCCCACGGCATCGCGGGCACCGTCCTGGTGCAGGCGGCGCCCAGCGTCCACGAGACCGAATACATGCTCGGGATCGCCGACGCGACGCCGCATGTGCTCGCCGTCGTGGGCTGGGTGGACTTCGAGCGCCCGGCCGACCGCGGCGAGCTGGAGCGGCTCGCGGGCCACCCGAAGTTCCGCGGCGTGCGCCCGATGATCCAGGACATCCCCGACGACGACTGGATGCTCAGGCCCGACGTGCAGTGGGGCTTCCGCGCGGTGGCAGAGCTGGGGCTGACCTTCGACGCGCTGGGGTTTCCCAGGCATCTGCGGAACTTCCTGACGATCCTGACGCGCTACCCGGAGATGCGGGCGGTGGTGGACCACTGCATGAAGCCGCAGATCCGCGACCGCTCGCCCGAGGCCTTCCGGCACTGGGCCGAGGGCATGGCGCGGATCGCCGCCGAGACCGGGGCCTTCGTCAAGTTCTCGGCGCTCGTCACCGAGGCCGACCCGGACTGGACCCTGGACGACCTCAGGCCCTATGCCGAGCACGTCCTCGAGGTGTTCGGACCCGACCGGACCATGTGGGGGTCCGACTGGCCGGTGTGCCGGCTGCGCTGCGAATACGGCCGCTGGCGGGAGGCGGCCGAGGCGCTGACGGCAGGCCTCACGGCGGCCGAGCGGGCGCGGGTCTTCGGCGGCACGGCGGCCGAGTTCTACCGGCTCTAGGCGGCGCGGGCAGGCGGAGGGGGGGCGGCGCGACCCCCTGCGCCGCCCCTGCGCGCCAGCGCCGCTCCCGGATCCCAGCCCACCACCCCGCGCCGCGCGTGCGCGGGCCATGCCACCCGCGCGGGCTCCCCGTGGATCAGTCGTCCCCCCGCGCCGCGCGTGCGCGGGCCATGCGGCATGAGGACTGTTCCGGCCCCCGTTCGGTTCCCCTGCGCCGCGCATGCGGGGCCATGCGCCGCCGCGCTGATCGTCAGCTCTGCCGTCGCACCCTGCGCCGCGCCGCGCGTGCGCGGGCCATGCGGCATGAGGACTGTTCCGGCCCCCGTTCGGTTCCCCTGCGCCGCGCATGCGGGGCCATGCGGCACGGTAAGTGGGCAGAAATACGAGGTTTTCCCCCCGCGCCGCCCGTGCGCGGGCCATGCAGGGGCGATGCGCGGGCATGCACCGCGGGACCGCCGCCCGGTCCTGACCAAGGGGTCAGAGCAGCGCCTCGACCGCGCGCGGGGTGATCGCCGCGCGCCGGTCGGGCGGGGTCGCCACGTGCAGCGCGGCCGCCCCCTGCGCGAAGGCGAGCGCCTCGGGCATCGCCGCACCCGCGTCGAGCCGGGCGGCGAGCGCGCCGGTGAAGGCATCGCCCGCGCCGTGGGTCGAGACCACCGCGACCCGCGGCGCAGGCAGCGTCAGCGCCTCGTCGCTGCGGCAGCGGCAGTGCAGGCCCCCGGCCCCGAGGGTGACGACGACGTGGCGCGGCCCGCGTTCCAGCAGCGCCAGCGCCGCGGCCTCGTGCGCATCCTCGGGCAGGCCGGTGAGCTGGGCGGCCTCCAGCCGGTTGACCACCAGAAGGTCGGCGAGCGCCAAGAGCTCGGGCGCGACCGGCCGGGCGGGCGCGGCGTTCAGCAGCACGCGCAGGCCCGCGGCGCGGGCGGCGCGGGCGGCGGCGAGGTTCGCGGCCTCGGGGATCTCGTTCTGCAGGAGCAGGTGGGTGGCGCCTGCCGGCGGCGGCCCCTCGCCCGCGACCGAGAGGTTGGCGGCCGAGACGATCACCGCGGCGTAGTCGCCGCGCGGATCGAGGATGGCCACGCTCATCCCCGAGGCGCCCGGCAGGCGGGCGACGCGGGTCCGGTCCACCCCGGCGGCGTCGAGGCCCTCGAGCAGCGCCTCGGCGAAGGCGTCGGAACCCACCGCCCCGGTCATTGCCACGCGGGCCCCCATCCGCGCGGCGGCCACCGCCTGGTTGCCGCCCTTGCCGCCGAAGCGGTAGCTGACCCCCTGCCCCGCCAGCGTCTCGTCGAGCTTCGGCAGGCGCGGCGCCTCCACGATCACGTCGAGGTGGAGCGAGCCGACGACCCAGAGGCTCATCGCTCTCCCGCCCCGCCGCCCGTCAAGCCGCCCGCCCCGCCATGCGCCCCGTAGAGCGCGGCGGCGACGCGGCGCGTCGCGGCGGCGGCATCCTGGCGCGCGGTCGCCTCGGCAAGCACGGGATCCGCGGCGAGATCCGCCGCCACCGTGCGCAGCCGCTCGACCAGCGCGATGCTGGCGCGCGCCTCCGCCACCGGGTCGAGCCCGCCGTGGTCGGGGAAGGTGTCGAAGTAGATCACCCCGTCCCAGCCGATCCGCGCGAGTTCGACGAAGAGCTCCAGCGTCTGCACCGGATGCACCGCGCCGGCGATCAGCCCGTCGTCGCGCTTGCCGTAGCCGTCGTTGAGATGCACCCCGAGCAGGCGCGAGCTGCGCGCGATCAGGCGCGCGGCGTGGGCCGGAACCTCGCCGGCATAGAGCATGTGCGCGAAGTCGATGGTGACGCCGAGGTTCGGCGCGCCCGCCTCGCGGATCGCCAGCAGCGTCGTCGCCGCATCGGGCAGCAGCGCATGGGCGCGCGGCTCGTTCGGCTTGTATTCCACCGAGATGTCGATGGCCGGATCGTGCGCCGCCACCTCGGCCAGCGCGGCAACGGCATCCTCCCACATCCGGCCGAAATCGCCCTGGAAGGAATAGTCCACCCCGTCCTGCCCGAGCCAGATCGTCATCAGCGGGGCGCCGATCTCGGCAGCCGCGTCGATGCCGCGCCGGGTGAGGTCGATGGCGGCGCGGCGCACCGCGCGGTCGGGGTGGGTGAAGGCGCCGAGGCGGAAGCCGGGCTCGGTGTAGTAGCGCATGGCCAGCCCGTTCGGCGCCATGCCGTGGCCGTCGAGCAGGGCGCGCAGCGCGGCCGGCGTGGTGCCGGCGAAATGGTCGGGAAAGTTGAGGTCGGCCGCGTCGATCCCGCCCACCCGCGCCGCCCCGGCGAGCATCTCCGCGATGCCGCCCCCCGGCGTGCGGAAGGCGTTCAGCCGGCAGGCGTAGCGGGGGCGGTTGGGGCGGGTCATGCCGGGGCGAAGAGGTCGGGGCGCTCGCGCTCGAGCGGCTCGAGATAGGTGAGGAGCTGGCGCAGGTGGTGCGCGGTCGCGGCCCGCGCGGCGGCCGGGTCGCGCGCCGCGAGCGCGGCAAGGATCGCGCGGTGTTCCTCGAGCGTGGCCGCCACCCGGCCGGGAATCGGCAGGACGAGCTGGCGCGCCCGGTCGACATGGACCCAGGCGGTCGCCGCGACCTGGGCGAGGCGGCGGTAGCCGGTGAAGGACAGGATCAGCCCGTGCATCGCGGCATCGAGCGCGTAGAAGCCCGCGGCATCGCCGTCGGCCACCAGGACCTCCTGCATCCGGAGGTTGCGCCGCAGCTCGGCAAGCTGCGCCTCGGTGACCGTCGCGGCGACGCGCTCCACCGCGGCGAGCTCGATCGCCTCGCGGATGAAGGCACCCTCGCGCACCTCGGCCATCGAGAAGCGGGCGACGAAGGTGCCGGCCTGGGGCACGACATCGACGAGCCCCTCGGCCGCGAGCCGCGCCACCGCCTCGGCCACCGGCGAGCGCGAGACGCCGAGCCGGGCGCAGATCTCGCCCTTGCGCAGGATCTCGCCCGGCCCGAAGGCCACCGAGACGATGGCTTCCCTGAGCGAGAGATAGACACGGTTGGCGAGCGAGCCCGGAAATGCGTCGAGCGCACGCAGCCGCGCCACGCCGCTGGCCCCTTGCAGATCGGTCTCGGGCGCCTGTAGCATGCTAACATGTTAGTGGCGCCCCGGGGTGTGTCAAGCCGACCCCGCGCCGGGGCGCCGGGCCGAGGGGAGGCCTGCCATGGACCGGGCAATCCGGCTTCACGCCGACGACAACGTGCTGGTCGCGCTGACCGACCTCGCCGCGGGGGCGGCCGTGCCGGGGCTCGCCGTGCCGCTGCCCGGCCCGGTGCCGCGCGGCCACAAGCTGGCCGCGCGCGCCATCGCCGCGGGCGAGCGGGTGATCCGCTACGGCCAGATCATCGGCAACGCCACGGCGCCGATCGCGCCGGGCGAGCATGTGCACAGCCACAACCTCGGGATGGGCGACCACGACCAGGACTATGCCTTCGCCACCGAGGCCCGCCCCCTGCCGCCGGCCGAGCGGCTGGCGACCTTCCGCGGCTACCGCCGCGCCGACGGGAAGGTGGGCACGCGCAACTACCTCGGCGTGCTGACCTCGGTGAACTGCTCGGGCAGCGTGGCGCGCTTCATCGCCGAGGCCGCCGAGCGCGAGGGCTGGGCGCGCGAGGGCATCGACGGCGTGGTGCCGATCGTGCACGGCACGGGCTGCGGCATGTCGGGGAAGGACGAGGGCTATGCCACGCTCTACCGCACGCTGAAGGGCTATGCGCGCAACCCGAACTTCGGGGGCATCCTGCTCGTCGGGCTCGGCTGCGAGGTGATGCAGGTCCCCGACCTGATCGGCGAGGGCCGGATGCGGGCCGACGGCAACTTCCGCTACATGACGATCCAGGGCACGGGCGGCACGCGCCGGACGGTGGAACGCGGGGTCGCGATGCTGCGCGAGATGGCCGCGCAGGCGGCGCGCGCCACCCGCGAGACGGTGCCGGCCTCGGAACTGGTGGTGGGGCTCCAGTGCGGCGGGTCGGACGGCTATTCGGGGATCACCGCGAACCCCGCGCTCGGCGCGGCCTCGGACCTGCTGGTGCGGCAGGGCGGCACGACGATCCTGTCGGAGACGCCCGAGATCTACGGCGCCGAGCACCTGCTGACGCGCCGGGCGGTCAGCCGCGAGGTGGGCGAGAAGCTGATCGAGCGCATCCGCTGGTGGGAGGACTACTGCGCGCGCAACGGCGGCGAGATGGACAACAACCCCTCGCCGGGCAACAAGAAGGGCGGGCTGACGACGATCCTCGAGAAGTCGCTGGGCGCGGTGGCCAAGGGCGGCACCGCGCCGCTGACCGAGGTCTACCGCTTCGCCGAGCCGATCACCGCGCGCGGCTTCGTCTACATGGACAGCCCCGGCTACGACCCCTGTTCGGTGACCGGGCAGATCGCCTCGGGCGCCACACTGATCGCCTTCACCACCGGGCGCGGCTCGGTCTCGGGCTACAAGCCCGTCCCCTGCATCAAGCTCGCCACCAACGACGAGATGCACGCCCGCATGGAGGAGGACATGGACATCAACTGCGGCGACATCGTGAGCCGGGGTGTGTCGATCGAGGACAAGGGGCGCGAGATCCTCGATCTGATGCTGCGCGTCGCCTCGGGCGAACGGACCAAGAGCGAGATGCTGGGCTTCGGCGGCGCCGAGTTCGTGCCCTGGCAGATCGGCGCGGTGATGTGAGGGCAGGCGCATGCGGCTGAAGGGCAAGCGGGCGTTCTGCACCGCCTCGGGCGCCGGCATCGGGCTGGCCACCGCGCAGGCCTTCGCCGCCGAGGGGGCCGAGGTCATCGCCACCGACCGCGATGCGGACGCGCTCGCGCCGCTCGCCGCGGCGGGGATCGAGACGCATGTGCTCGACGTCACCGACGGGGCGGCGGTCGCGGCGCTGGCGGCGCGGGTGGGCGCGGTGGACGTGCTGTTCAACTGCGCGGGCTACGTCCACCACGGCACGATCCTCGACTGCGATGAGCGCGACTGGGACCTCTCCTTCGACCTCAACGTGAAGGGCGCCTGGCGCGTGACGCGCGCCTTCCTGCCGGCGATGCTCGCGGCCGGCGGCGGCAGCATCGTGACGGTGGCCTCGGTCGCCTCCTCGATCATCGGCGCGCCGAACCGCTTCGTCTACGGCACCACGAAGGCGGCGCTGATCGGCTTCACCAAGGCGCTCTCGGCCGACTTCGTGGGGCGCGGCATCCGCGCCAACGCGATCTGCCCCGGCACGGTGGACAGCCCCTCGCTCCGGGCACGGATCGCGGCGCAGGCCGGGCCGGGCGGCGACGTCGAGGCGGTCCGCGCCGCCTTCGTCGCCCGCCAGCCGATGGGGCGGATCGCGCGGGCCGAGGAGATCGCGGCGCTCGCGGTCTACCTCGCCTCGGACGAATCGGCCTTCCTGAGTGGCCAGGCGATCGCCATCGACGGCGGCTGGTCGGCGGTCTGATGCGGGCCGGGGCGCGGACCGGGGCGGCATGGCCCGCGCCGGCACCGGACGGCGGGCGCGATGACCCGCCGGGGAACACGCCGTTCATGCCGGGTTCACGCGCCGGGCGCTAAGACAGGCGCATGATGGTCAGGCCCCTGCCCGCGCTGTGCCTCCTTGCCCTGTCCGCGCTTGCCGCGGGCGGCGCGGGGGCGCGCGAACTGGGGCAGGACGAGCTGCGCCGCCTCGCGGCCTCGGGCGCCACGGCCGACATGGCCGCCATGCTCGACATGGTGCGCCGCGAGGTCCGGGGCGAGCCGATGGACCTGCGCGCCTTCGACATCGGCGCGGTCTACTACCAGGTCATCGTGATGCGGCCGGACGGCCGGATGGTGAGCGTGGTCGTCGATGCCCGCACCGGGCGGTTCGTGCCCCCGGAGGCGCGCGCGGCGCAGCAGGTGCGCGCCGAGGCGGCGGCCGCGCCCGGCATGAACGCCAGGGGCCGCGGTCGGGGCAACGCGGGCGCCGGCCAGGGCGGCAACGGCAACGGCAACAACGGCGGCGGAAAGAAGTAGTTGATCGCCGGGCCCCCGGCTTCCTAGTGTCATCCCCGACCCATGCGCATCCTTCTCGCCGAAGACGAACCCGCCCTCTGCGACCAGGTGAAGGCCGCGCTCTCGGCCGAGGGCCACGCGGTCGACATCGCGCGCGACGGAGAGGAGGCCGGACACCTCGGCGCCACCGAGCCCTACGACCTCATCATCCTCGACATTGGCCTGCCCCTGCGCGACGGGCTCTCGGTGCTGAAGGAGTGGCGCGCCATCGGCGTCGCCACGCCCGTCCTGATCCTGACGGCGCGGGGAAGCTGGTCGGAGAAGGTCGATGGCCTCGACGCGGGCGCCGACGACTACATGACCAAGCCCTTCCACATGGCCGAGCTCGCGGCGCGCGTGCGCGTGCTGATCCGCCGCCGCGCCGGCTGGACGCGCCCGGTGTTCGAACGCGGGGACGTCACGCTCGACCTGCGCTCGGGCCGCGCCACGAAGGCGGGGATGGTCGTCGACCTGACGCAGCAGGAACTCGCGGTGCTGAGCTATCTCGTCCACAACGCGGGGCGCATGATCTCGCGCACCGAGCTTTCCGAACACATCTACGAATACGACCGCGACCGCGATTCCAACACGATCGCCGTCTTCGTCGCCCGGCTGCGCAAGAAGCTCGGCGCCGAGCTGATCGTGACCTCGCGCGGGCGCGGCTACATGATCGACGGCCCCGGATGACCTCGCTGCGCCGGCGCGCGATCTGGGGCGCGATGCTCTGGGGCGCGCTGACGGCGGGCCTGGGCTTCTTCGCGCTGGTCTTCTACTTCGGCACCACCGCCGCGAGCCGCTTCGACGCGGCCCTGGCCGCCCGCCACGCGCGCGCGGCAACCGCGCTGGCGCTGGCGCAGGGCGACGCCGGGACGATGGCCCTCTACCTCGCCGACCCGGAATATGCCCGGCCCTACTCGGGGCGCTACTGGCAGGCGGTGGCGGCCGACGGCACGGTCGCCGCCTCGCGCTCGCTTCTCGGGGCGATGCTGCCCGCCGCGCCGCCCGCGCGCCCCGCGGCGGTCTTCTGGGAGGGGCCGGGCCCCGACGGGCCGGTGCGCGGGATCGCGCAGCGCATCGAGCTGGAGGACGGCCGGACCTTCGACCTGCGCGTGGCCGAGTCGCTCGCCGCGCTGGCCGAGGAACGTCGGCGCGCCATCCGCAGCCTTGCCGCCGCCTTCGCGCTGGTCGCCGTGCTGAGCGTGCTCGGCGCGGTGCTGCTGACCGGTGCGGCGCTCGCGCCGCTGCGGCGCCTGCGCCAGGACGTGATGCACCGCTGGGACGCGGGCGGTCGGCTCGACCCGGAGGCCTATCCCGAGGAGGTCGCGCCGCTGGTCGCCGACATCAACACGCTGCTCGAGCGCAACCGCAAGGTGATCGACACTGCGCGGCGGCAGGCGGCCGACCTCGCGCATGCGCTCAAGACGCCGATCGCCGTGCTGCGCAACGAGATCGAGGCGAAGGCGCAGCGCCCCGGCGATCTTGCGGCGGCGCGCGAGGCGGTGGACCGGATCGACGCGCAGATCCTGCGGTCGCTGGCGCGGGCGCGGGCGGGGAATGCCGCGGCGGCGGGCTACCGCACGCCGCTGGCCGACTCGGCCGCGCGGCTCGCGCGGCTCTTCCACCGCAGCCCGCAGGCGGACGGGCGAAGCCTGTCGGTGGAGATCCCCGCGCATCTCACCGTCGGCATGGACCGGCAGGACATCGAGGAGGTGCTGGGCAACCTCGTCGAGAACGCGCTCACCTGGTGCCGGTCGGAGGTGCGGGTCACCGCCGCGGCCGCGGGCGGGACCGTCACGGTCCGGG
Source organism: Paracoccaceae bacterium (assembly GCA_026419405.1). Classification (GTDB taxonomy): domain Bacteria; phylum Pseudomonadota; class Alphaproteobacteria; order Rhodobacterales; family Rhodobacteraceae; genus JANZZL01. Next base: position 32,790 of record JANZZL010000119.1, read on the forward strand.
TGGAGGACGACGGGCCGGGCATTCCCGAGGCGCAGCGCGCGGAGGTGCTGCGCCCCGGCGTGCGGCTCGACACGCGCGCGCCGGGCAGCGGGCTCGGCCTGGCCATCGCCGCCGACCTGGTCGAGGCCTACGGCGGGCGGATCGGGCTTGGCACCTCCGAGGCGCTGGGCGGGCTCGCGGTCACCGTCACGCTGCCCGGGCGGCTCGGCATCCTCGAGGCGCCGGGCGCGGCGCCCTAGCCCGGCGCGAGGCGGGCGAGCAGCGGGGCGGGATCGACCCCCTCGAGCGTGCCGGACGTGATCCGGCGCGGCCCGAGGCGGGTGGCGGCGAAGGCGCCGGCGACCTCGGGCGGGGCGGTGCGGGCGAGCGCCGCGGCGGCCAGCAGCAGCGCCGTGTCCTCGGCAAAGGCGCGCGCCTCGGCCTCCCCCGGCGGCCGACGCCAGCGCGCGGCATGGGCGGCAAGCGCGGCATCGTAGGCGGCCGAGCTGCCGCGCGCCCCGGCGAGGTCGGCCGCCAGCGCCTCGGCGGCGAGCGGCAGCTTCGCCAGCGTGCGCAGGATGTCGAGGCAGATGACGTTGCCCGAACCCTCCCAGATGCCGTTCAGCGGCGCCTCGCGGTAGAGCATCGGCAGCGGCGTGTCCTCGACATAGCCCATGCCGCCCAGCACCTCCATCGCCTCGGCCACGACGCGGGGGCAGAGCTTGTTGTTGAGATACTTGGCGAGCGCCACCGCGAGCCGGGCGAAGGCGCGCTCGCCATCCGAGGCGCCGTCGAAGGCGCGGGCGACGCGGAAGGCAAGCGCCAGCGCGCCCTCGAGGTCGAGCGCGAGGTCGGCCAGCACCCGCGCCATCAGCGGCTGGTCGATCAGCCGGCGCTGGAAGGCGGTGCGATGCGCGGCCCAGTGCCAGGCCTCGGCCAGGGCCGCGCGCATGAGCCCGGCGGGCGCCACGGCGGTATCGAGCCGGGTGTGGTGCACCATCTCGAGGATCGTGGCGATGCCCCGGCCCTCCTCGCCCAGCCGGAGGGCGAAGGCGCCGTGATACTCGATCTCGGCCGAGGCATTGGCGCGGTTGCCGAGCTTGTCCTTCAGCCGCATCAGGTGGATGGCGTTGAGCCCGCCGTCGGGCAGCCGGCGCGGCACGAGGAAGCAGGTGAGCCCCCGCCCGGTCTGCGCCAGCGTCAGGAAGGCGTCCGACATCGGCGCCGAGCAGAACCACTTGTGCCCGGCGAGCCGCCAGGCGCCGTCCGCGGGTTCGGCGCGGGTGGCATTGGCGCGCAGGTCCGATCCGCCCTGCCGCTCGGTCATCGCCATGCCCATGGTCACGCCGCGCTTGGCCGCGGCGGGGATGTCGGCCGGGTCGTAGAGGGCGGCGGTCAGGCGCGGGCGCCATTCGGCCGCAAGGCCGGGCTCGGCCGCAAGCGCCGGGACGGCGGCGTAGGTCATCGTCATCGGGCAGCAGGTGCCGGGCTCGACCGTCGCGTGCAGGTAGACCATCGCCGCATGGGTGGCGTGGCGCCCGCCGGTCCAGGGACCGGCGGCATAGCCCTGGCCGAGGCCGAGCCCGAGCAGCGCGTGGTAGCCGGGGTGGAACTCCACCCGGTCGATGCGCCGTCCGGTGCGGTCGAAGCGGTGCAGCTCGGGCGGGTGCCGTTCGGCCGCGCGTGCCGCCTCGCGCAGCGCCGGCGCGGCGAGCGCCGCGCCGTAGCGGGCAAGCGCCGCCGCATCCGCCCCGGCGGCCAGCGCCGCCGCACGCAGCGGCGCGTCGCAGGCCCAGGGGTCGGCCGCGGCCGGCGGCCCCGGCTGGTTCGTCACCTCGGCGGTCGCATCCATCGCGCCACTCTAGCGCAGCCGCCACGCGCGCGGAATCGCGCAGATCGGGGATTCACAAGGCCCGGCGGCTGTGCCACTCTTGCCCGCGCAGCCGCCCGGAAGAGGCGGCGGGGCAAGGCATCGAGCGGACAGGCATGAGCGAGACCCCGAACCGGCCGACCCTTGGCGTCGTCGCCTACTTCGCCCTTGCGCTCACCGCGGGCACCTACTTCACCTTCGCGGCCGTCCAGGGCGATTACGGCCTCTTCCGGCGGATCCAGATCCAGGCCGAACGCGAGCGGCTCGCGGCCGAACTCGCGGTGCTCGAGGCCGAGGTCGCGCGGATGGAGAACCTCACGCGCCGCCTCTCGGACCGCTACCTCGACCTCGACCTGCTCGACGAACGCGCCCGCGCGGTGCTGGGCATGATCCGGCACGACGAGATCGTGATCCGCTAGCCGTCCGGAGGGCGCGGCGCGGCGCGCGCGCCGCCGGCGCCCGACCTGCGCCCGGGGCGCCGGGGCGCCGGGCGCGACGCGGCGGAACTTTTCGGTTTCCAATTCGCCCGCCGATGCGGTAATGGATGGTTTAAGGCTAAACTATTTCCGCCGCAGTGAGGGAGGACGCCCGCGATGGCCGAGAGGAAAGCCGCCGCAAGACCTGCCGCGAAATCGCCCGCCACCCCCAACGTCTCGAAGGAGGAGCTCCTCGGCTACTACCGCGGGATGCTGCTGATCCGCCGATTCGAGGAG
>JANZZL010000016.1 GCA_026419405.1 Paracoccaceae bacterium
GGTCGAGCACCGCGTCCTGGCCGGCAACCCGTTCGAGGCAGCGGTGTGGGAGGATCTTCGCCTGCTGCTCGGCGAGACCTGGCGACATGCCTCCGGCCACCGCCTGCCCATCGCCATGGCGGCGATCGACAGCGGCGACGGCATGACCACGGCGGAGGTCTACGCCTTCGTGCGCCGCGCCGGCGCGGGCCGCGCCATCGCGGTCAAGGGCCAGGACGGGCTGCGCGCGGCGGTCGGCCAGCCGGCGGCGACGGAGGTGCGGCGGCAGGGGCGCAAGCTCGGCGGGCTCAAGGTCTGGCCGGTGGGATCCTCCTTCCTCAAGGCCGAGACCTATGGCTGGCTCAAGCTCGACCGGCCGACCGAGGAGAGCGGCGAGCCCTTCCCGCCCGGCTACGTCCACCTGCCGATGCATGCTGCCGGCGAGGAGTTCTGTCGCCAGCTCACGGCGGAGCAGCTGGTGGCGCGCGCCGGGAAAAACGGCTTCCGCCGGCTGGAGTGGGTCAAGACGCGCGAGCGCAACGAGGCGCTCGACTGCCGCGTCTATGCCCGCGCCGCGGCGGCGGCGCTCGGCATGGACGGCTGGGGCGAGGGGCGCTGGGCACGGATGGCCGATGCGCTGTCGCTGCCGGCGGCGGAGCCGCCCTCGGCAGACGAGGCGGCGCCGGTCACGACCAATAGGCCAGCCACGCCACCTGACCTTCGTCCCCGCGCCTGGCTCGCCCCGCGCGGCGGCTGGCTGCGCTGACCATGGAGACCCTCATGACCGCCCTCGTCCCGGTCCGCACCACGATCGCCGCCGGCCAGGCGCTGAGCGCGCCGGTCGCCAGCGTCGGCTATGGCGTCTGCCTGCTGCTGCTGCCCGCCGCCTGGACCGACGCCCCGCTCACCGTCCAGGGCTCGCTCGACGAGGGCGAGCCCACGGCCTGGGCTGACCTCCATGACCATCTCGGCAACGAGGTCGTGCTGACCGTCGCCGCCGGCCGGGCCCTCACCCTGCCACCCACCCTGCTGCTCGGTTGGCGCTGGCTGCGGCTGCGCTCCGGCCTCGCCGCCGCGCCGGTGAGCCAGGCCGCCGCCCGCACCATCACCCTCGGCATCCGGCCGCTGGCATGACCGCGCTGTTCCAGCATTACCTGCCGCCCGCGCCGGCGATGCTGCCCTACGTCCCGGGGCGGTTCTACGCCTCGCAGCATGCGCGCGCCGTCGGGGCGTCTCTCGCGATGGTGGCGAACCGGCTCTACTGCGTGCCCTACCTCCTCGCCCGGCCGGGCCTGTTCTCGGCCATGGCGGTGAGCGTGACCACGGGTGCCGCGGGCTTCCTGCGCATGGCGCTGGCGGCCGACAACGGCGCCGGGCGACCGGGCGCCGTGATCGAGGAACCGCTCGTGGACGCCGACACCACGGTCGGATCGGCGATCTGCCCCTTCGCGCAACCGCGCTGGATTTCGGCCGGCATCTGGTGGCTGCTGCTGTGCTTCTCCGGCGCGCCTTCGGTGCGCGGCACCTCGAACCAGGTGTTCAGCGGGGGCAATACCCTGCTACTCGGCTCGACCTCGGCCGATGGCGGATCGGGCGGCGGCACCGGCAGCGAGAACAGGTTCTTCGCGCCGCTGACCTGGCAGGCCGGCGTGCCGATCATGCCGAACCCGCCCACCGGGTTGTCCTATCTGGTCAACGCGGCGACGCCGCTGCCGACGCTCCGGGCCGCGTGATGGACCCGGCCGTTCTCGCCTGGGCGCTGGCGCAACCGCCCGGCAGCCGCGCCGCCGCCCTCGCTGCCGCCTACACGGGCGGCACCACGCGCGTGAGCTTCGAGGGGCGCACCGTGGAATACCGGAGCCTGGACGAACTCGGGCGGGCGCTGGCCGTCCTGCGCAGCGCCGAGACCACGGCAGCGCGCAGGCCGGCGGCGACGCTCGCCTCCTTCTCGCGGGGCAATGGCACGTGATCGAGCGGATGATCCGAGCCTGGCGGGCCTTCCGCGGCTACGCCGCGGCGCAGGACCATCGCGCCTCCGTCTGGGCGCCCTCGGGCGGCAGCGCCAATGCCGAGGTCGGCCTGGCCGCGGCGACGGTGGCGCGCCGCGCGCGCGACGCCGTGCGCAACGACCCCTATGCCAGCCGCATCGTCGATCTGTGGACCGGCAATGCGGTCGGCGCCGGCATTACCACCCGCTGGCCGGACGATCCGCATCGCCGCGCCTGGCAGCGCTGGGCGGAGAGCGCCGCCTGCGACGCCGAGGGGCGGCTCGACCTCTACGGCCTGCAGGCGCTGGCCATGCGGGCGGTGGTCGAGAGCGGGGAATGCTTCGTCCGCTTCCTGCCGGCGCCGCCGTCGTCGGCCAATCCCATCGGCCTGCGCCTGCAGGTGCTGGAGGCGGACCATCTCGACACCGCCCGCAACGGCATGGTGGAGGGCGCGCCGACCATCCAGGGGATCGCCCTTGGCGAGGCGGGCGAGCCGATCGGCTACTGGCTGTTCCCGACCCATCCGGGCGCCTGGATGCTGTCCGGCGCGGGGAAGGCCAGCGAGCGCGTGCCCGCCGCCGAGGTGCTGCACGTCTACCGCAAGCGCCGCCCCGGCCAGCTGCGCGACGTCTCCTGGCTCGCCCCGGTGCTGCTGCGGCTGCGCGACCTCGGCGACTACGAGGCCGCCCTGCTGATGAAGGCCAAGATCGAGGCCTGCCTGGCGGCGGTGGTGACCGAGGAGGGCGACGAGGCGCTGACCGGCGCCGCCGCAGGGCTGCTCCGCGACGCCCAGGGCCGCGCGGTCGAGAGCTTCGAGCCGGGGATGATCCTGTATCGCCGCGGCATGGGCTCGGTGGAAGTCGTGAACCCCTCCGGGGGCGGCAGCCACGCCGCCTTCGCCCGACGCGCCCTCGAGGCCGCCGCGGTCGGCGCCGGCCTCACCTACGACCAGGTCTCGGGCGACCTGACCCAGGCGAACTACTCCTCGCTGCGGGCCGGCAAGATCGAGTTCCGCCGGCTCTGCGAGCAGGTGCAGTACGGCATGCTGATCCCGATGCTGGTCCGCCCCGTCGCCGAGCGCTTCCACGCCCAGGCCGCGCTGCTCGGGCTGTGGGGCGCCGAGGTGCCGGACGGCGTGAGCCATGTCCCGCCCGCGCACGAGATGATCGACCCGCTCAAGGACACCACCGCCCTGATCGCCCAGGTGCGCGCGGGCTTCGTGCCGCAGCCCGAGGCCGCGGGCGCCTTCGGCTACGATTTCCGCGCCGCGGTGGAGATGATCCGCGAGGCCAACGCCCTGCTCGACGAGGCCGGCCTCGCGCTCGACACCGACCCGCGGCGCGTCGCGAAATCAGGCGCGGCGCAGGATGCTGCACAGATCGCGGCCATCGAGATTGCCGCGACAGGTGCCGCCGCGCCTGCCGCGCAGAACGCTGCGACGTCCTGAGCCGCGCGGCGCAACAGAGGTGTTAGCGGGCCTTGCGGGCCGTCCGCTGTGAACGGGCCTTGCCGGCCGTCCGCGCTGCAGAGGCGGGTGCTTGCGCCTTGCGCTTTGTGCCTGTGCTGCGGCGCTCAGCGTGTGACCGAAGCTGAGCAACTGGCGGTGTCGCTGGCTTGCGCGGCGTCGGCGCGGCGAGCGGTGCAGGAGCATCCGCGTGCGGCACTGAGCTCGGTGCCAGCGCAACACGACGTTGTTCAGCACTACCCTCTACCGCACTGAGTGCGGCAGGTGCTGCTTTGGAGGCGAGTTGCGCCATCCAAGGGGTTGTCCAGAAGCGCATCGCCTGCTTGCTCATCTCAGCGGCCATCGCCGTCTGCTGGCGGCGCATTTCTGCCATCCAGTAGCCTCGGATGGTGCCTGCGGTCGTATTCGCCGCGCTCAGCCAATGGCTCATGAACAGGTTGGTCAGGAACATCAGGTTCCTTGTCATCGGTTTTCTCATTTGATTTGTGGGCACCATACATGGTGCACCGCAGCATGAATTGCGACTCCTTGCTGCCCGCGGAAGCGCCAAAGACGCAGGGCAGCGTCCAAGCGCCAATCGGCTGCTCCGAGACCCGGACGTCATCAAGACAAGGCTGACGAATGCACGACACCACGAACGCGGGCGCGGGCTACCTCGCGCCGGCGCCTGCTGCGGCGTCCGATCCACTCCCTGCTGCCGGGCAGTTGATCGTCGCCCAGCGTGCCATCACCGCCCCCGCCACCGTCGACCGTGCCGCCCGCACCGTGGAGGTGGTGTGGTCGACTGGCGCGCGGGCGAAGAACTTCGTCCCCGCCCTCGGCCTGATCACCGAGGAGCTGGAGATGTCGCCGAACGCGGTACGCATGGAGGCGCTGCGCTCCGGCCACGCTCCCGTGCTCGACACCCGTCGCCGCGCCGGGGCCCGCGACGTGCTCGGCCGCGTCACCGCCGCCCGCCTCGAGCGCGGCCGCGGCTACGCCACGCTGCAGTTCAGCACGGCGGCCGACGTCGAGCCCGTCTGGCAGCGCATCGCCGACGGCACGCTCCGCGCGGTCAGCGTCGGCTACCGCGTGCATCGCTACGAGCCGCGGCCCGACGCCGCCACCGGCGAGACCGTCCACCGCGCGGTGGACTGGGAGCCCTTCGAGATCTCCGTCGTGCCGGTCCCGGTGGACCGCGATGCGGCGGTGCGCGGCGAGGCGGCGCAGGGCGCGCCCGCCATCGCCCTTGAACCTGCCCTGCCCGACGAGGACCCACCCATGCCCGAGACGACGCCGGAGATCCCGGCCGCGCCGGCGCCGTCTGCGCCGCCCACCCCGCCCCAGGAGACCGCTGTGACCAGCACGCCCCGCCCCCCGGCGCCGGAACCCAACCGCGCCGCGCCCGACCTCGACGCCGTCCGCGCCGAGGCAAGCCGCGCCGAGCGCGAGCGCATCGCCGGCATCGACGCTGCCGTCGAGGCCGCCCGCGCCCTGCTGCCGGCGGAGCGCATCACGCCGATCCGCGCCGAGGCCATCGCCCAGGGCTGGACCGGCGACCAGGCCCGCCGCGCCCTGTTCGACGCCCTGGTGGCGCAGGGGCTGCGCCCGTCCATTCCGGCGCGCCCGGAGACCGGCCCGAGCCACGACGATCCGGCGCAGGTCCTCGACGCCATGGCCGAGGCGCTCGCCGCCCGCGCCATGCCCGGCTACCAGCCCCAGGGCTCGGGCCGCCACGCCGAGTTCCTGGGCTGGCGCCCCTCCGACATGCTGCGCGAACTCCTCGCCCGCCGCGGCGAGCGCAACCCGCCGCGCAACCCGACCCTGCTCGCCGAGCGCGCCTTCCACACCAGCTCCGACTTCCCGGCCCTGCTCTCCGCCGCCGCGAACAAGATGCTGCTCGCCGCCTACGTACCGGCGCAGCCGACCTACCGGCAGATCTTCCTCCGCCGCGACTTCCGCGACTTCAAGCCGCACCGGCACCTCCGCATCGGCGACTTCCCGACCCTGCTGCCGCTCGCCGAGAACGGCGAGATCCAGGTCGGCACCATGTCCGAGAGCCAGGAAATCGTCCTGCTGCAGACCTTCGCGCGGCGCATCCGCGTGACGCGGCCGATGCTGGTCAACGACGCCCTCGGCGCCTTCACCGACTCCGCCGCCGCCATCGGCCGCCGCGTCGCCGAGTTCGAGAACGCCACCGCCTACAACCTGCTGAACAGCTCCAATGGCGACGGCCCGACGCTCGCCACCGGCAACGCGCCGGTGTTCGCCACCGGTGCTGCGCGGGCCAACAAGGCCGGGACCGGCACGCCGCTCGACACCGCGACCATCGGCGCCGGCCGCGCCGCCATCATGAAGCAGCGTACCCTCGACGGCCTGCCGATCTCCATGGGGCAGACCATGCGCCTGCTGGTCGGGCCGAACCTCGAACTCGCCGCCCGCCAGGCGACCGTCGTCGTGCAGGCGAGCGAAATCGGCAAGGCGAACGTCTTCGCGGGCTTCGTGCAGCCGGTGGTCGAGCCGCTGATCCCGGCCAACCGCTGGTACCTGTTCTCCGACCCGGTCGCGGCGCCGGTCTACGTCTACGGCTACCTGAACGGCGCCGAGGGGCCGCAGGTCACCACCGGGCCCGTCCAGGGCGCGGACGGCGTCGAGGTCAGCGTGATCTTCGACTTCGGCGTCGGCGCCATCGACTGGCGCGGCGCCTGGTTCAACCCGGGCACCTGATCCCCCCGCTCCCGTCTTTCCCATCCGTATCGCGCCAGGGCGCCACCGGGCTTCCGGTCGGCGCCCTGCGCGCTTCCAGGAGACCTCATCATGCGCAACTGCCTCCGCCCTGACGCGCGCGCCATCCCGATGGTGGTGCCCTACGCGGGCGGCATCCTCGCCGGCCAGGGCCTGCTGGTCGGCGCCTTCTTCGGGGTGGCGGCCACCGACGCCGCCCAGAACGCCTCCGTCGAGTGCGAGACCCGCGGCGAGTTCGAGCTGCCGAAGGAACCGGCGCTGGCCATCACCCAGGGCGCGCGGGTGTTCTGGGACGATGCCAACCGCCGCATCACCACCACCGCCACCGGCAACGTCCAGGTCGGCCTCTGCACCGTCGCCGCGCTCGCCGCCGACGCCACGGTCCGCGTGATGCTGGAGCGCGTCCCGGCGAGCGGCGCATGAGCCGCATCGATCCCAGGGCCACGCGGGGCTGGCGCAACCGCAACCCGGGCAATATCGAGCACCTGCCGGCCAACAAGTGGCAGGGGCTCGCCGACCCGCCCTCGGACGGGCGCTTCTGCCGCTTCACCAGCCACGAGCACGGCATCCGCGCCCTGGCGGCCCTGCTCACCAGCTATCAGGACCGCCACGGCCTGCGGACGGTGCGCGGCATCATCACCCGCTGGGCGCCGCCCGGGGAGAACGACACCGGCGCCTATGTCGCGGCGGTGGCGCGGCGCATGGGCGTCGGCGCGGAGGAGCCGATCGACCTGCACCGGCACGACCAGCTCCGCCCCATGGTCGAGGCGATCATCGCCCAGGAATGCGCCGGGCTGGCCTATCCGGCCGCCGTCATCGATCGCGCCCTGACCATGGCCGGCGTGCCGCCGCCCGCACCGGCGACGCTGCGGCAGGTCGCCACCGGCACCGGCACGGGCCGCGGCGCGGTGGCGGTCGGTGCCGCCGGCATGGCCTCGGTCGCCGCCCAGGCGGCACCGGCCATCGAGGCGCTCGGCGGCCTGGCGCCGATGGTCGCCATCGCGGTGATCCTCGCCGCCATCCTCGGCGTCCTGCTCTGGCGGCTGCGGCAGCCGGCATGACGGCGCTGCTCGCTTCCCTCTGGTCACGCCTCGGCGGCTGGGCCGCGGCCGTCCTCGCGGGGGCGGGCGCGGTCCTGGCCCTGCTGGCCGTGGGCCGGCGGCAGGGCCGTGCCGAGGCGGAACGGCAGGCGGCACAGGACGCCCTGCGAGCAAGGGAGCGAGCCGATGCGGCGTCTGCCGAGTATCGCGCTGACGGCGTTGCTGAGCGCCTGCGCGCCGGCCGGTTCTGAACCGGCCTGCCCGGCGCTGGTGCCGTATTCCCACGCCGTGCAGGTGCAGGCCGCAGAGGAGCTGGCGGCGCTGCCGGCGGGCGCGGTGCTGGCGCGCATGATCGGCGACTATGGCGATCTGCGCGCCCGTATCCGCGGGGCCTGCGGGCGATGAACGCCTTCGCCGAGGCGATGGCGGCGCTGGTCGCCGACCCGAACCTCGGGGTCGAAGCCCTCTACCGGCAGGGTGGCACTGGCCCGGCGGTTGCGGTCCGCGTCCTGCGCTTC
>JANZZL010000025.1 GCA_026419405.1 Paracoccaceae bacterium
GTCAGGGGCCGCGCCCCGGCTGCGGCCGCGCGCCCGCGAGCGCGCCGCGGGCCGCGACCCGCCGCGGTCCCGCGCAGCGGCCGGCGCTCCGCGACGCCGGCATGGCGCGGCGCTCCGCCCCGCGCCCGGCGCGGTCGGGCGAGAGGAGGGCGCGCCCCGTCCCCGCAGGCCTCCGGGCGGCTCACGGCCATCGGCCAGCAGCCGGGCAGGGCGCGCCCCGTCCCCGCAGGCCTCCGGGGCCGGCTGTCCGCATCCCCGGCGGGCATGGGCCCGCGGGCGCGGGCGGAGGGGATGCCCCGCCCGCGGCGGCTCGGGCGTATCCTCGCCCGGCGCGGGAACCCTTCCGTCGTCCGGCCCCTGGCCGCGCGCGGCGCTCGTCGGGATGGCCGCCGGGGCGACCGGCCCTGTCCATGCCGCGGCCCCGAGGCCGAGCCCGCGGCCGAGGCGACGGCTGCCCTTCCCGGCCTCGCCGCCGCGCGCGGGGCTCGGGGCATCGGTGTCTGCGCGCCCGCGCCCGGCGTGGCGATCCCGGCGGTCCCGGCGGTGCCGCTGGCGTGCTACCCCTCTGCCTCGTCCACCCGGGGCACGAGGTCCGCTAGGTCTGCCCCGCCAGCCGGACGCGGGCCGGGCCGGCCTCCATCCACCCCTCGGCGCGGTCGAAGCGCAGATGCGCGATGCCGCGCCCGCCCGACTGGGTGTAGAGCGTGCCCGCCGGCCTGCCGCCCGCGAGGATCGGGGTTCCGACCGGCGCCGCGCCCTCGACCTCGACGGTGACGAGGCCCTTGCGCAGCTCGGTCTTGTGCTTCATCCGCGCGGTCACCTCCTGGCCCACGTAGCAGCCCTTGCGGAAATCCACCCCGTTCAGCCGCTCGAAGCCGCATTCCAGGATGTAGCTCTCCTCCGGCACCAGCTCGATGCCGCTCTCGGGCACGCAGGCGGCGACGCGGATCGCATCCCAGTCGATCGCGGGCGCGCCGCCCGGCACGTCGGCATAGAGCCGCCAGCCGAGCGCGGGGTGGCGCGGGTCGGCCAGTGCCCCGGCCGGCGCGGGCCCGAGGCCGCGCGCGACGTGAAGCGGGCTGTCGGCGAAGGCGACCCGCGCCCTGAGGCGGTAGAGCTGGAGCCGCCTCAGCAGGCCCTCGGCAAGCCCCTCGGCCACGTCGATCAGGATCGCGCCCTCCCGCTCGTGCAGCAGGAAGTCGGCCAGATACTTGCCCTGCGGGCTCAGCAGCGCGGCATAGACGAGCCCCGCCCCGGCGCGGCGCACGTCGTTCGTGACGAGGCCCTGGAGGAAGCCGGCCCGGTCCTCGCCCGTCACCGCGATCAGCCGCCGCCCCTCTGCCCGTTCACCTGCCATCCGAGCCACCTCCGCCCCCCAGTCTAGGCACCCTGCCGCCGCCGGGCGAGGGGGTCAGTCCTCGCCGAACTGCAGCCGGCAGAGCTCGGCATAGAGCCCGCCGCGCGCGATCAGCTCCTCGTGACGGCCCTCGTCCACCACTCGGCCGCGGTCGAGGACCACGATCTTGTCGGCGCCGCGGATCGTCGCCAGCCGGTGCGCGATCACCAGCGTCGTGCGCCCGCGCGACAGCCGCTCCAGCGCCGCCTGGACCACCGCCTCGCTCGCCGCGTCGAGCGCGCTCGTCGCCTCGTCGAGCAGCAGGATCGGCGTGTCGCGCAAGAGCGCCCGGGCGATCGCCACGCGCTGGCGCTGGCCGCCCGAGAGGTTCGACCCCCGCGGGCCCGCGGGGCTGTCGAGCCCCTTCGGAAGCTGCGCCACGAAGTCCGAGACATGGGCATCCTCCAGCACCTGGGCGAGCCGCGCGGGGTCCACGTCGGTCCGGCCGAGCAGGATGTTCTCGCGGATCGTCTCGTCGAACAGCAGCGCATCCTGCGTCACCACCGAGAACAGCGCGCGCAGGGTGGCAAGGTCCATCTCGCGGATGTCGGTGCCGCCCACCGTCACCCGGCCGCGTTCGGGATCGACCATGCGCGTCAGCACGTTGAAGAGCGTGCTCTTGCCCGCGCCCGAGGCGCCGACCAGCGCCGTTGTCCGGCCCGCCTCGGCCACGAAGCTGACGCCGCGCAGCACCGGCATGTCGCCGAAGGCGAGCGCCACGTCCTCCACCCGGATCTCGGTGTCCGCCGGCGCCGGGCGCGGCACGGGCGGGGAGAGGATCGTGGGCTCGGTGTCGAACAGCCGGTAGAGCCGCTCGAGGCTCGCCGCCGCCACCTGCCAGATGCCGGTCAGCGCGCCGAGCCGGCGCAGCGGCTGGAAGGTCAGCGCCATCGCGGTGAAGAACGACATGAACTGCCCCAGCGACTTCTCGCCCGAGAGGATCTCCTGCCCGCCGACGACGAGGACGAGGAAGAATCCGACGCCGGTGATCACGTCGATCAGCGCGGGGATCACGGCGCGCGAGGCCTCGATCTTGACGTTGGCCCGCACGATCCGGTCCACGATGCGCCCGAAGCGGCCCATCTGATAGGCCTCGAGCGCGTTCAGCTTGATCGGCACGATCCCGTGGAACACCTCGTCGAGCTGCGTCGAGCGGTCGCCCGAGGTGGCGCGCATCGCGGCCGTCTTCTTGCGGATGTAGCGCTGCGCGATCACCGCGGGCGCGATCAGCGCCGGCATGGCGACCACCGCAAGCAGCGTCCACCACGGGTCGATCAGGATCGCCACCACCGCAAGCGAGACGAGCGAGACGACATCGCGCCCGACGCCCGAGATCACCACCGCCCAGACGCCCTGCACCGCGAGCGTGTCGCCCTGCACCCGCTCCATCAGCGCGCCCGGCGGATTGGCCTGGAAGAAGGCGGCATCCAGCCGCAGCAGGTGGCGCAGCAGGTCCACCTGCATCGCCGTCGTGCTGCGCTGGGCGATGCGCGACATCAGGGTCTTGAAGGCAACCGACGAGACGGCGCGCAGCAGGAACAGCCCGAGGATCGCCCCGCCCACCCACCAGATCGCCTGCGCCTCGCCGGCCACGAAGACCCGGTCGAACAGCGGCTCGATCATCCACGACAGCGCGCCGAGGGTCGAGCCCTCGACCACCATCAGCGCGAAGGCCAGCGCCATCGCGCCGGCATGCGGCCTGAGGTAGTCGCGCCAGAGCCTTCCGAACAGGCGGCGCGCGGCATAGCGCGGATCGGGGCGGGGGCTCTCCAAGGGCGCGCCTTCGGCCTTCCTCCGGGCAGGAAACGCTGCCCGGCAGCGGCATAGCGGCTCGGCCTGCGGCTGGCAAGCGGGCCCGGTTGACCTTCCCCCGGCCGCCGCCTAGGCAGGTCGGCGGATCAGGAGGTGCCGCGCATGAGCCTCGCCCACGGCCGCCATACGCTCGCCATTCCGGGGCCCTCGGTGATGCCCGACCGGGTGCTCAACGCGATGCACCGTGCCGCCCCCAACATCTACGCGGGCGAGCTGATCGAGCTGACGCGCGGGCTGATCCCCGACCTGCGCGCCGTCGCCCGCACCCGGCACGCCGCCACGATCTACATCGGCAACGGCCACGCCGTCTGGGAGGCGGCGCTCGCCAATGTGCTCAGCCGCGGCGACCGCGTGCTGGTGCCGGCGACGGGTCAGTTCGGCCACGGCTGGGCGACGATGGCGCGCGGCCTCGGCGCAGAGGTCGAGGTGATCGACTTCGGCAAGCGCGCGCCGGTCGATCCCGCCCGGCTCGAGGAGCGCCTCGCCGCCGACCGGGGCCACGCGATCCGGGCCGTCCTCGCCGTCCAGACCGACACCTCCACCTCCGTCCGCAGCGACATCCCCGCGATCCGCGCCGCGCTCGACCGCGCCGGGCACCCCGCGCTGCTGATGGCCGACTGCATCGCCTCGCTCGGCTGCGACGAGTTCCGCATGGACGACTGGGGGGTGGACGTGACCGTGGCCGCCAGCCAGAAGGGGCTGATGACGCCGCCGGGCCTGGGCTTCGTCTGGTTCAACCCGAAGGCCGACGCCGCGCGCGAGCGGGCAGACTGCGTGACCCCCTACTGGGACTGGCGCCCGCGCGCCAACCCCGAGGAATACTGGCAGTATTTCGGCGGCACCGCGCCCACGCACCACCTCTACGGCCTGCGCGAGGCGCTGACCATGCTGCTGCGCGAGGAGGGTCTCGAGGCCGCCTGGGCGCGGCATGCCAAGCTCGCGCGTGCCGTCTGGGCCGCCTTCGAGGCCTGGGGTCAGGGCGGGCCGGCCGAGCTGAACGTCGTCGATCCGGCGCACCGCAGCCACGCGGTGACGAGCGTGCGCATCGGCGCGCCCCACGGCACGGCGCTGCGCGACTGGCTGACCGCGAAGGCGGGGGTGACGCTCGGGATCGGCCTCGGCATGGCGCCGCCGGGGGATCCCGCCTGGCACGGGTTCTTCCGCGTCGGCCACATGGGCCATGTCAACGCGCACATGATCATGGGCACGCTCGGCGCGATCGAGGCGGGGATGCGGGCGCTCGGTCTGCCCTACGGCCGGGGCGGGCTCGAGGCCGCCGCAGCGGTGATCGCCACGGCGTGATCCCGCGCGGCCCCCGCAGGCCGCGCTTTCCTCGGCGTCGAAGCTGCACTAGGTGCAGCGCGACGCAGCAGCGGGAGGCCCCTGATGATCCGAGCCTTTGCCCTTGCCGACGGGCGGCTGAAGCCGGCCGACGTGCAGTCCGATGCCCCGGTCTGGTGGGATCTGCTCGACCCCACGCGCGCGGAGGAAACCGACCTCGAGGCGCGGCTCGGGATCGAGCTGCCGACGCGCGACGAGATGCAGGAGATCGAGATCTCCTCGCGGCTCTACTTCGAGGACGGGGCGGCCTACCTGACCGCGCTCGTGCTCTCGCACACCGACAGCGACGACGCGGTGATCGCACCGATCACCTTCATCCTGAAGGACGGCCGGCTGGTGACGATCCGCTATTCCGAACCGCGCGCCTTCACCTTCTTCCCGCAGCGCGCCGAGAAGACGGCGCTCGGCCTCGCCGACGGCGTCGCGGTGCTGCTCGGCCTGATCGAGGCGATCGTGGACCGGGTGGCCGACGTGCTCGAGCGCACCGGCCGCGAGGTCGACGCCATCTCGCGCGGGATCTTCGGCCAGCAGGGCGCCGAGGGGCGCCGGGGCTCGAACTACAAGACCACGCTCGAGACCATCGGCCGCAAGGGCGACCTGACCTCGAACATCCGCGACAGCCTGGCCACGCTCGAGCGCCTGCTCGCCTTCCTCGGCCCGAAGCTCGGCCCGGCGCAGGCCGAGGCGCAGGAGCACCTGCGCGCGCTGGTGGCCGACGTGCGCTCGCTGAGCGACCATGCGGACTTCATCTCGCAGAAGATCACCTTCCTGCTCGACGCCACGCTGGGCCTCATCAACATCGAGCAGAGCGCGATCATCAAGATCTTCTCGGTCGCGGCCGTGGTGTTCCTGCCGCCGACGCTCGTCGCCTCGATCTACGGCATGAACTTCGAGTTCATGCCCGAGCTCTCCTGGCGCTACGGCTACCCCTTCGCGATCGGGCTGATGATCCTCTCGGCGGTGCTGCCCTGGCTCTACTTCAAGCGGCGCGGCTGGCTCTGAGGTCGGGCAGCGGTGCGGGCTCGGGCTGGGGCTCGGGCTGGGGCGCGGGGGTGGGGCGGGCGCAGACGGCGCCGGTGCCTCGCCCGCCCCGTTGCGCCGGCCCGGTCAGGGCGCGTTCCGCTCCAGCCAGGCCCGCATCCAGGCGATCTCGGCCTCCTGCGCGGCGATCACCGCCTCGGCGAGGCGGCGCACCTCCGGGTCCTTCCCGTGCGCAAGCACGATGCGCGCCATCTCGACCGCGCCCTCGTGGTGCGGGATCATGCCGCGGATGAAGTCCAGGTCGGCGTCGCCGGTGTAGTCGATCGCCATGGCCGCGTGCATCCGCGCATTGGCCTCGGCGAAGAGCCGCGCCACCTCGGACATGCCTGCGTCATGGGCCGTGGCGTGATGCGCGTGGTCTCCCGCCGCCGTCTGGGCGAGGGCGGCAGGCGGCGCGGCCAGCGCCAGGAAAAGCGGGAGAAGGGCGGACTTGCGCATCGGGTTCCTCGTCTTGCGGACCTGCGGCACGAGCAGGCGAACCTTCCCGCCCGGGAAGGCAAGTCACGTCCCCGTGACGCGCCGCGCCTCGGCGAGCGCCTCGGGAAGGGCCGCGGCGAAGGCGTCGAGATCGGCCGGTCGCCCGGCGCTCACCCGGATGCAGCGGTCGTGCGGCGGAACGAAGGGCATCCGCACGAAGACCCCCCGCGCGCCGAGCGCGGCGACGACCGCGCGGGCGAAGGCGCCGTCCCGGCCGCAGTCCATCGTCACGAAGTTCGTCGCCGAGGGCAGCGGCACGAGGCCGTTCGCCTGCGCGATGGCGGCCAGCGCGGCGCGCGCGCGCTCCACCTCGGCCCGCACGAAGGCGATCCAGCCGCGGTCCTCCAGCGCGGCCAGCGCGCCGGCCTGCGCCAGGCGGCCCACGCCGAAGTGGTTGCGCACCTTGTCGAAGGCGGCGATCAGGGGGGCGGCGCCGAGCGCGTAGCCCACCCGCAGCCCGGCAAGCCCGTAGGCCTTCGAGAAGGTGTGCAGCCGGATCACCCGCGGATCCTCGGCCTCGATCCGCAGCGCGGTGCCGCGCGGGGCGAGATCGACATAGGCCTCGTCGAGCACGAGGAGCGTGCCCTCGGGCAGCGCGTCGAGTGCGGCGCGGATCGCCGCCCCCTCGTGCCAGGAGCCCATCGGATTGTCGGGGTTGGCGAGGTAGACGAGCTTCGCCCCGGTCTCGGCGGCGCGGGCGAAGAGCGCCTCGGGGTCCTCGTGCGCGCCGCGGTAGGGCACCCGGTGGAGCACGCCGCCGTGGCCGGCGACGTGGAAGCTGAAGGTCGGATAGGCGCCATCGGAGGTCACCACCGGATCGCCCGGCGCGACCGTCAGCCGCACCAGAAGGCCGAGGAGCCCGTCGATCCCCTCGCCGACGGCGACATTGGCCGGGGCGACGCCGTGGAACCCGGCGAGCGCGGCGCGCAGCTCGTGGATCTCGGGGTCGCCGTACATCCAGACCTCGCGCGCGGCCTTCTCCATCGCCGCGACGGCGCGGGGCGAGGGGCCGAAGACGCTCTCGTTGGCGCCGAGGCGCGCGGCGAAGGGGCGGCCGAGCCGGCGCTCGAGCGTCTCGGGGCCGGTGAAGGGCACGGTCGCGGGCAGCGCGGCGGCAAGGGCGGTGAGGCGGGCCTGGGGCATGTGCGAGGATGTGCCCCGGCCGGCGCGGTGGGGCAAGCGGAAATCCCCGCCCGGGCGGATCCGGGGCGGTGGCCGCTGCAGCTCCGCGACGAGGACCGCGGAAATCCCCGCCCGGGCGGATCCGGGATGTCGGGGAATCGGCCGTGCCGGCAGGATGCCGGGAAGGTGCCGGCGCACCGGTGCCGCCGCGGGCCTCGACGGAGAGGCCGGGAGATGGTCGGCGAGACCGGAACGGCGGCCGCGGCGCGGATGCGACGGCTGGCCGCGGCGGCGGCGATGGCGGGGTGCTGCCGCCGGCCGGCCGCGCCGGCCGCCGCGCAGGGCGGTGTGGAGACGCGGGCCGATCGGCCGGTGTTCCGGGTGGTCGCCGGGATCGCGCCGGGCAGCCAGGTGAACCTGCGGGCCGGCCCGGCGACGATCTTCCCGGCGGTCGCCACCCTCGGCTGCGGCGAGCGGGTGCAGCGGTGCGGCTGCCAGGACAGCTTCGGCCTGCACTGGTGCCGGGTGCGCAGCGAAGGGACGGTCTCGGCGACCGGCTGGGTCGCGGCGCGGTTTCTCGCCGACGAGCCGCCTTCCCCGCCCGACGACGACCTCGCCGGCGGGCCCGACTTCTGGGTCGTGCGCGGGCTTGCCCGGGGCGACCTGCTCAACGTCCGCTCCCGCCCCTCGACCGGCGAGGGCCGCATCGTCCTCACGCTCGGCGCGGGCGAGGTGGTGCGGAACCTCGGCCGCCGGATGGGCGGTCCGACCCGCTGGTGCCGGATCCGCTCGACGCCCGGAATCGACGTGACCGGATGGGTCAAGGGCCGCTTCCTGCGCGCGCACGGCGGCCCGCCGCCGGGCCCGGGCGGCGGCGCCGGCGGCGGCGCGGGCCCGGACCTGCCGGTGGTCGCGGGCCTGCCGCCGGGCGACACGCTGAACCTGCGCGCCGGCCCCTCGACCGGGGCGGCGATCCTCGCGCGGTTGCGCGAGGGCACGGGGGTGAGGGCCCTCGGCTGCGCGTCGCGCGGCCAGGCCCGCTGGTGCCTGGTGCGCACCACGGGGGCGACCGACCTCACCGGCTGGGCCCAGGCGCGCTGCCGGCGCGAGGCGCGCTGCGGGAGCGGAAGGCCGGGGGGCTGTCTGCCCCCCGGACCCCCCGAGGATACTTGGAAAAGGGGAAGCGGATCAGGCGACCTCGGCCAGGCGGGCGAGGGCCGACCTGAGGCGGCCGGCCTCGTCCTCGCCCTGTTCGAGCTTCTCGCGGGTCTCCTCGACGACCTCCTCGGGGGCGCTGTCGAGGAACTTCGGGTTCGCGAGCCGGCCGCGCAGGCCGCCGAGGTCCTTCTCCAGCCTTTCCAGGGACCTGGCGAGGCGGGCCTTCTCGGCGGCGACGTCGATCACGCCCTCGAGCGGGAGCGCGAAGGCGGCGCCCTCGACGGCAACGGTGACCGCGCCCCGGGGGGCGGGCGCCTCGGTCAGGCCGTCGATCCGGGCGAGGCGTCGGATCAGCGCCTCGTTGCGCGACCAGGCGGCGCGGGCGAAGGGGGTCGCCTCGGTCAGCACCATCGGCAGATGCAGCCCGGCCGGCACCCTGAGCTGGGCGCGGGCGGAGCGGATTTCCTCAATGAGATCAATGACCCAGGCCATCTCGCGGTCGGCCTCGGGATCGGCCGTGCCGGGGGCGGGCGCGGGCCAGTCGGCATGGGCGCAGAGCTTCTCGCGCGGGCCGGTCTGCTGCCAGAGCTCCTCGGTGAGGAAGGGCATGAAGGGATGCAGCATGACAAGGCAGCGGTCGAGCACGAGGCGCATGGCCGAGCGCGTCTCGGCCGCGGTTTCCTCGTTTGCGAACAGGGGCTTGGCGAATTCGATGTACCAGTCGCAGACCTTGCCCCAGACGAAGGCGTAGAGCGCGTTCGCGGCGTCGTTGAAGCGGAACTGGGCGAGCGCTGCATCGACCTCGGCGCGGGTGCGCTCGGCCTCGCCGAGGATCCAGCGGTTGGCCGTGGCGGTATGCACAACCCGTGCACCGGGCGTGCACAGACCGTGCACCGGCGGAAGCGCGAACACCCCGTTCATCTCGGCGAAGCGGAAGGCGTTCCAGATCTTGGTGGCGAAGTTGCGGTTGCCGGCGATGCGGTCCTTCGAGAGCTTGAGGTCGCGCCCCATGCCGGCCATCGAGGCGAGCGTGAAGCGCACCGCGTCGGCCCCGAACTCGTCGATCAGCTCGAGCGGATCGAGGACGTTGCCGAGCGACTTCGACATCTTCTTGCCCTTCTCGTCGCGGACGAGGGCATGGACGTAGACGTGGCGGAAGGGCACCTCGCCCACCACGGCGAGCTGCATCATCATCATCCGGGCGACCCAGAAGAAGAGGATGTCGAAGCCGGTGACGAGGACCGAAGTGGGGAAGTAGCGTTTCAGCTCCTCGGTCGGTTCGGGCCAGCCGAGCGTGCCGATCGGCCAGAGGCCCGAGGAGAACCAGGTGTCGAGCACGTCGGGGTCGCGG
>JANZZL010000083.1 GCA_026419405.1 Paracoccaceae bacterium
GGATGATGTTGGCGTCCTCGTCCACCTCCTGACGAATGCGGCTCGCCGCCTCGTCGACTTCATAGAGCGTGAGGTCGTGACCGCCGGTGATGGAAATCAGCAGGCCGCGCGCGCCCTTCATCGATACTTCGTCGAGCAGCGGATTGGCGATCGCCGCCTCGGCCGCGAGATTGGCGCGCTTGTCGCCGGTCGCTTCGCCCGTGCCCATCATTGCCTTGCCCATGCCGCGCATGATGGAGCGCACGTCAGCGAAGTCGAGATTGATGAGACCCTCTTTCACCATGAGGTCGGTGACCGAGGCGACGCCCGAGTAGAGCACCTGATCCGCCATGGCGAAGGCGTCGGCGAAGGTTGTCTTCTCCGTGGCGATGCGGAAGAGGTTCTGGTTGGGAATGACGATCAGCGTGTCGACATGGCCTTCCAGCTCGCGGATGCCGGCCTCGGCCAAGCGCATGCGGCGCACGCCCTCGAAGGCGAAGGGCTTGGTGACGACGCCGACCGTCAGCACGCCGCGCTCGCGCGCGGCGCGGGCGACGACGGGGGCGGCGCCGGTCCCGGTGCCGCCGCCCATGCCGGCGGTGATGAAGCACATGTGCGCCCCGGCGAGCTTGTCCACGATCTCCTCGATCGTCTCCTCGGCGGCGGCGGCGCCCACGGCCGGCCGGGCGCCCGCGCCGAGGCCCTCGGTCACCTTCACGCCCATCTGGATCCGCGTCGGCGCCCGGCTCTGCGCCAGCGCCTGGGCATCGGTGTTGGCCACCACGAAGTCGACGCCCTTGAGCTCCTTCTCGATCATGTTGTTGACCGCGTTGCCGCCGGCGCCGCCCACGCCGAAGACGGTGATGCGCGGCTTGAGCTCGTTCATGTCCTGCTGGGGAAGCTTGAGGTTGAGTGCCATGATCCTGTCCGCCTGTAGGATTCTCCGGCGTTCCTGCCTTCCGCCGGCCGTCAAATTTTCCCGATCTTATCCGCGCCTTGCGCAGAGTCACGAAAAATCAACCGCAACCCCACAAAATGTGGCGGGGCAGAGGCCGCTTTCAGCGGGATTTCGCCGTTGTCCACAACTTCTTGGGGCTACCAGTTGTCCTTGAACCATTTCACCGCCCGCCTGAGGCTCCGCGCGGGGTAGCTTTCCATCGGGATCTCGAAGTCCCACCACTCGTCCTGCGGATGCGCCGCGAACAGGCACAACCCCACGGCGGCGGAGAAGGCCGGGCCGGTGGCCGCCTGCGGCAGCCCCTGCACGCGCAGCGGACGGCCGAGTCGCACCTGCTGGCCGAGGATCCGCGTCGCCAGCCCGTCGAGGCCGGGGATCTGGCTGCCGCCACCGGTCAGCACGATCTGGCGCGAGGGCAGGTGGTCGAAGCCGGCCGCGTCGAGCCGGGCGCGCACCTCCTCGAGGATCTCCTCGACGCGCGGGCGCATGATGCCGATCAGCTCGCTGCGGCTCACCCGGCGGCGGTCGCGCTCCCAGTCGCCGCTCTCGCCCTCCATGTCGATCATCTCGCGGTCGTCCATCCCGGTCGCGACCACGCCGCCGTGGAAGGTCTTGATCCGCTCGGCCTGGGCGAGCGGCACCTGCAGGCCCTTGGAGATGTCCGAGGTGACGTGCTCGCCGCCGAGGCGCACCGCATCGGCGTAGATCATGTGCTTCTTGATGAAGATCGAGATGCCGGTCGCCCCGCCGCCCATGTCGATGCAGGCGGCGCCGAGCTCCTGCTCGTCCTCCACCAGGCTCGAGATGCCCGCGACATAGGCCGAGGAGGCAAGGCCGGCCAGCTCGAGGTCGCAGCGCTGGATGCAGTAGAGCAGGTTCTGCACCGCCGCTTCGTCCACCGACAGCAGGTGCATGTCCACCGCGAGGCGGTTGCCGATCTGGCCGCGCGGGTCGGAAAGCCCGGTGCGGTGGTCGAGCGCGAAGTTGACCGGCTGGGCATGCAGCACCTCGCGCCCCTGGCCGAGGTCGGGCACGTCGCAGGCGGCCAGCGCGCGGGCGATGTCGTCCTCGGTGACGGTGCCGCCGGCCAGCTCGACCTGCCCCGCAAGCCCGTAGGAGCGCGGCTGCGCGCCGGCGAAGCAGGCGATCACGTGATCGACGCGCACGTTCGCCATCTTCTGCGCCGCCTGCACCGCGGTGCGGATCGCGCGCTCGGTCTCCTGCATCGCGTCCACCTCGCCGAACCGCACCCCGCGCGAGCGGGTGGTCGCGGCACCGATCACGCGGAACTGGGTCTGCCCGGCGAGCGAGCCCATGCCGTCCTCGCCGCGGAAGCGGTCAGGCCCGTCGAAGCGCAGCACGAGGCAGGCGATCTTCGAGGTGCCCACGTCGAGAATGGCGATCACGCGGCGGTCGATCGCCGCCTTCCGCATCCGCCGCATGGCGCGCTGGGACTGGTAGAGGTCGGTCATCCGTTGGTCGCTCCGGCTTCGGTCGTGGTCCCGCGGAACGTCTCCAGCGCCGCGGGCGACAGGCGCAGCGTGGGCCGCTGGCCGAATCTCATGTCGATCACGGTCACGTCGCGCTCGAGCATCTGCTCGGCCTCGGCCAGCGCCATGACGCGCTCCAGCGCCTCGACCGCGCCCTCGGCGGGCAGCAGGATGCGCTGGCCGCGGTCGAGCACCACGTCCCAGCGCCGTTCGCCCATGCGCACGAGGCCCCGCAGGCGGGCGCCGACCGGGGCGGCGGCCTCGATCAGCCTGAGCGCCTCGGGCACCGCGCGGTCGGCCCCCTCGCCGGCGACGAGCGGCAGGTCGGGCCGCTCGAGCCGGCTGGCCGCGGGGCCCACGCGGTGGCCGCCCGCGTCGAGCAGGAACAGCCCGTTCGGCCCGCGCCAGAGCACCGCCGGCACGCGTTCCTCGATCCGCACCTCGAGGATGCCGCCGGGGCGGATCCTGAGATCGGCCGAGGCCACCGCGTCGATCCCGGAGACGGCGGCGCGCATCGCCTCGAGGTCGAGGTCGAAGGAACTGACCGGGAAATGCACCGGCAGCGCGGTGCGCACCGCGGCATCGACCTCGGGCGAGGCCCCCTCGACCGCCATCAGGTTGACCATGAACTCGGGGCGTTCCTGCACCTGGCGCAGGATCTCGGCGCCGGTCCCGGCAAGCGCGGCGCGACGCTCCTCGTCCGACAGCCAGAGCCCCAGGGCAAGCGCGGCGGCGAAGCCCGGCACGCCGACCTGGAGGAAGGCGCGGAACAGCGGCGTGAGCCAGAGCCGGTGCATCCGGTAGCTGAGCCGCGAGGGCGCCGGGTCGCGCGGCGTGCGCGCGGCGCTGCCGGGGCGGCCGGGGCGGCCGGGGCGCAGCGTCGCGGCCCGCCCCGCGGCGGCCGGCAGCAC
>JANZZL010000096.1 GCA_026419405.1 Paracoccaceae bacterium
GCGCGAAAGGCTGGAACAACATCAGGAACCCCAGCGCGATGAGGGCGGTGGCGACATTCTCCATCGGTCCGCGACGCAGGAAGAAGGGGCGTTTGGGCTTGTCCATGGTGTTGTTGTTCCCCGTCATTTGCGCACCGCCCCGAAGGTGATGCCCCTGAGCAGATGCCGCCGGAGCAGGATCGTGAAGATCATCACCGGCAGCAGGAACAGCGTCGCCGCCGCCGCCACCGCCGGCCAGTCCTGCCCGCCGACGCCGATGATCGTGGGGATGAAGGGCGGTGCGGTCTGCGCCTTGCCCGAGGTCAGCAGCACCGCGAAGGCGTATTCGTTCCAGGCGAAGATCAGGCAGAAGATCGTGGTCGCCGCGATGCCCGTGGCCGCCTGCGGCAGCACCACCTTCCGGAACGCCTGGAAGCGGGTGTAGCCGTCGATCAGCGCGGCCTCCTCGTATTCCCGCGGGATCTCGTCGATGAAGCCCTTGAGGAGCCACACGGCGAGCGAGATGTTCACCGCCGTGTAGAGCAGGATCATGCCGAGGTAGGTGTCGGACAGCCCGAGCGTGCGATACATCAGGAAGATCGGGATCGCGACCGCGATCGGCGGCATCATCCGCGTGGAGAGGATGAAGAACAGCAGGTCGTCCTTGAGCGGGATGCGGAAGCGCGAGAAGGCGTAGGCCGCCAGCGTGCCGAGGAACACGCTGAGGAAGGTCGAGCCGAAGCCGATGATGACCGAGTTCAGGAAGCGCTCGCCGAACTTCGAGGGCCCGGCGATCACCATGCCCTGCCGGCGCACGATCCGGTCGACCCAGGTCTCGGGCGGCGGCAGCGCCTCGAAGGCCTCCTGCCCGATCCGGGTGCGGGTGGTGAAGAGGTTGACGTAGCCCTCGAGCGAGGGCTGGAAGAACACCTTCGGCGGATAGCTGATCGAATCCGGGCCCGACTTGAAGCCGGTCGAGATGATCCACAGCAGCGGGATCAGCGTGACGACCGCGTAGAGCGTCACGAGGATGCCGGCGATCCATTTCGACCGCGCCGTGGGTTCGGTGACGGACCAGGCGCTCATGCCGGCCTCCCGGTCGGGCGGTGGCGCCACCCCACCCCCTCTCTCCCCCGCCGGGGGGGAGGGAGGTCCGACGGGCCGCCGCCGGCGCACGGGCCGGAGGGCCGGGCGCCTCCCCTCCCCCCTGTGGGGAGGGGGCGGGGGTGGGGGGCGGCGCGGATGGACAGACGGGCCTGCATCACCGCTCCTTCACGCGGTTGAGCGCCTTGACGTAGATCGAGGCCAGCCCGAACACGGTCACGAAGAGGATGATCGCATAGGCCGAGGAATAGCCGGTGCGCCATTTCTCGAAGGCCTCGCGCTTGAGGTCGATGGAGGCAAGCAGCGTCTCGTTCCCCGGCCCCCCGCCGGTCAGCAGCACGACCATGTCGAACATCTTGAAGTTCTCGATGCCGCGGAACAGGACCGCGAGCATCAGGAAGGGCAGCACCATCGGCACCGTGATCGTCCAGAACTGGCGCCACTTCGAGGCGCGGTCGATCTCGGCCGCCTCGTAGATGTAGTCGGGGATCGACCTGAGCCCGGCAAGGCAGATCAGCATGACGAAGGGCGTCCACATCCAGGTGTCGACGATCACGATCGACCACTTGGCGAGCCCTCCGGGCCCCAGCATCGAGAAGGACGAGGCGGGCCGCCCGGTCAGGAGCTCGACGGCGTAGTTGAACAGCCCGATCTGCGGCTGGTAGAGGAAGGTCCAGAAGTTGCCGACCACCGCCGGCGAGAGCATCATCGGCAGCACGATCAGCGTGGTCGCGAGGTCGTTGCCGCGGAACTTGCGGTTGATCAGCCAGGCGAGCGTGAAGCCGAGGACCACCTGGAAGAACAGCGTCCAGAACAGGAAATGGGCCGTCGTCTGCATGTTGGCCCAGGTGCCCTCGTCGGTCAGGATGCGCTCGTAGTTCCTGAGCCCCACCCATTCCACCTCGCGCCCCGGGCGGTTGGCCGCGAAGTTGGTGAAGCTGAGCCGGATCGTCCAGATCAACGGGAAGATGTTGATCGCCAGCAGCAGGAAGATCGTCGGCGCGACGAAGATCCAGGCGATGGCGGTGTCGGAGAGGCCGCGGAGGCGCCGGGCCACCCCCGGCGGGGTCGCTTCGGCGACACGGGCGATCGGGCTGTCGGTCATCTCGCTCATGTCCCGGATGGCGGTCGGGGCGCCTCCGCCCCCGATCAGGCACCGGGGGCGGCAGGCCGGTGACGGCGGGGGCCGGGTGCGCGCCCGGCCCCCCGGCGCTCAGAGCTTGCCCTCGTCCTCGAAGATCTCGGTCCAGTCCGCGATCAGGCCGTCGAGCGCCTCCTTCGCGGTGCCCTGCCCCGCGACCACGTAGTTGTGCAGCCGCTCCTGCATGGCCAGCAGCAGCGAGGCATAGGCCGGCTCCTGCCAGAAGTCCTTCACCCCGTCCATCGCCACCAGGAAGTCGGCCGCGAAGGGCGCGGTGTTGGGGAAGTTCGGGTCCTCCAGCACCGCCTTGTGGCAGGAATAGCCGCCCATCGACCACCACTTCTTCTGCACTTCGGGCTGGGCGAACCACTTGATGTATTCGAGCGCCGCCTCCTGCTTGTCGGAGTAGCTGACGACCGAGATCCCCTGCCCGCCGAGGGTGGAGGCCGCCACGTTCTGCGGCGGGTTGACGAAGAAGTCGATCTTGTCGCCGCCCACGTTCGGATCGGCATAGAGGCCGGGGAAGAAGGCGAACCAGTTCATCGCCATCGCCACCTGGCCCGACTTGAAGGCATCGAGCGACTGTTCCATGTAGGCGTTGTCGTAGCCCGGCGGCGTGCAGCAGTCGTAGAGCTCCTTGTAGAACTCCAGCGCCTCGACCGCCTCGGGCGAGTTGACCGCGCCCTCCATGTCGTAGCTGCCGGGGGTGTTCTCGTACTTGAAGCCCCAGGCGTAGAGCGCGCCGGTCGCGCCCATGGTGATGCCTTCCGAGCCGCGCTCGGTGAAGATCGAGACGCCGTAGACGGTCTTGCCGTCGATCTCGCGGCCCTGGAAGAACTTGGCGATCTGCATCAGCTCGCGCTGGCTCTGCGGCTCGCGCAGGTCCTGGCCGGTCGCCTCCTTGTAGGCCGCCATGATCTCGGGGTCGGTGAACCAGTCCTTGCGGTAGAACCAGCCGTTGGCATCCCCCATCGCCGGCAGCGCGTAGTAGTTCGGCGTGCCCTTGGGCCAGGTGGAGTAGGCATAGACGGTCGCCGGGGCGAAGTCGTCCATGCTGATGCCGTTGGCGTCGAAGAAGTCGTTGAGCTTGACGTAGTGGCCGTTCTCGGCGCCGCCGCCGATCCACTGGCTGTCGCCGATCAGCAGGTCGCAGAGCTTGCCGCCCGAGTTGAGCTCGTTGAGCATCCGGTCGGCGAAGTTGGGCCAGGGCACGAATTCGAAGGTCATCGTGTGCCCGGTCTGGGCGGTGAAGTCCTTCGAGAGCTCCACCAGCGCGTTCGCCGGATCCCACGCGGCCCAGCACAGCGTCAGGTTCTCGGCCGCGGCCGCGCCGGCCGAAAGCGCGAGCGCGGTCGCCGCGGTCGCGGCAAGATGGTGCGATCTCCTCATCGCGGGTCCTCCCTTGGGGTGAGTCGGGCCGGGTCCTGCGCCCGGCCTCCTGGTTGTTGGCGCCAGAGTAGGCACAGGCGCGCGGACCTGTCCACGATTTTCTGAGGTACGTTCCTCATTTTCTGCCGCAGGGGCGCGCGGCGCGGTCAGAAGGCGGGGCGCACCCAGGCCGCGCCGCGGCGCGAGGAGCGCACGCAGGCATCGACGAAGGCCACGCCCTGGAGCCCCTCGGCGATGCCGGGGAAGGTCACCGCAGGGTCGGGCGCGCGGCCCTCGCGCGCCGCCTCGATGGCGCGCGCGGCCTCGGCGTAGATGTTGGCGAAGCCCTCGAGATAGCCCTCGGGGTGGCCGGGGGGCACCCGCGTCACCCGCGCCGCCGCGGGCCCCGACCCGGCGCCCCCGCGGGTGATGAGCCGCTTCGGCGCGCCGAGCGGCGTGAACCACAGGTAGTTCGGATCCTCCTGCGCCCACTCGAGCCCCGCCGTCTCGCCGTAGACGCGCAGCCTGAGCGCGTTCTCGTTGCCGGGCGCGACCTGGCTGCACCAGAGCATGCCGCGCGCCCCGCCCTCGAAGCGCATCAGGACATGGCCGTTGTCGTCCACCCGCCGTCCCGGCACGAAGGCCTGGAGGTCGGCGGCGAGCGCCTCGAGCCTCAGCCCGGTGACGAAGCAGGCGAGGTTGTAGGCGTGCGTGCCGATGTCGCCGGTCGCGCCGCCCGCGCCCGAGCGGGCGGGGTCGGTGCGCCATGCGGCCTGCTTCTGCCCCGTGGCCTCGAGCGGCGTGGCCAGCCAGTCCTGCGCATATTCCACCTGCACCACGCGGATCGGCCCCAGTTCGCCCGCCGCGACCATGGCGCGCGCCTGCCGCACCATCGGGTAGCCGGTGTAGTTGTGGGTCAGCACGAACAGCGCCTTCGACCGGGCCGCCACGGCCGCGAGCGCCTTCGCCTCGCGCAGGGTCGCGGTCAGCGGCTTGTCGCAGATCACATGGATGCCGCGGCGCAGGAACTCCACCGCCACCGGCGCGTGCAGGTGGTTGGGCGTGACGATCGCCACCGCCTCGATGCCGTCCTTCCGTCGCGCCTCGGCCCGCGCCATCGCGGCAAAGCCGTCATAGACTCGGCGTGGGTCGAGCCCCAGCTCCGCCCCCGAGGCGCGGCTGCGCTCGGGGTCCGCGCTGAAGGCCCCGGCCACCAGCTCGAACCGCCCGTCGAGCCGCGCCGCGATCCGGTGCACCGCGCCGATGAAGGCGCCCTGCCCGCCGCCCACCATGCCGAGCCGGATCCGGCCCCCCGCTCCCTCGCTCCGCCCCTCGATCGCCATGGCGTCCCTCCGCCTCCCTTCATCCTGTCCGAAATACTCCCGGGGGAGCACGAGGGGGCAGGCAGCCCCCTCGCCCCGCCGGCTCAGCCGAGGCCCAGCATCCGCCGGTTCGCCGCCCGGTCGGTGCCGGCGCCGGCGAAATCATCGAAGGCCTTCTCGGTCACCCGGATGATGTGCCGACGCACGAACGCCGCTCCCTCCCGTGCCCCGTCCTCGGGATGCTTCAGGCAGCATTCCCATTCCACCACCGCCCAGCCGTCGTAGCCGTATTGCGTGAGCTTCGAGAAGATGCCGCCGAAGTCCACCTGCCCGTCGCCGGGGGACCGGAACCGGCCCGCGCGGTTCACCCAGGGCTGGAAGCCGCCGTAGACGCCCTGCCGGCCGGTCGGGTTCAGCTCGGCGTCCTTGACGTGGAACATGCGGATCCGCTCGTGGTAGATGTCGATGTGCTCGAGGTAGTCGAGGTGCTGCAGCACGTAGTGCGAGGGGTCGTAGAGCATGTTCGCCCGCGCATGCCCCTGCACGCGCTCGAGGAACATCTCGAAGGTCACGCCGTCGTGCAGGTCCTCGCCGGGGTGGATCTCGTAACAGACATCGACGCCCATCTCCTCGGCATGGTCGAGGATCGGCCGCCAGCGCCGGGCGAGCTCGTCGAAGGCCTCCTCGACGAGGCCGGGGGGCCGCTGCGGCCAGGGGTAGAGATAGGGCCAGGCGAGCGCGCCCGAGAAGGTGGCATGCGCGCTCAGCCCCAGGTTCCGGCTCGCGGTCAGCGCCTTCCTCACCTGATCGACGGCCCATTCCGCCCGCGCCTTCGGATTGCCGCGCACGGCCGGCGCGGCGAAGCCGTCGAAGGCCGCATCATAGGCCGGGTGCACGGCGACGAGCTGGCCCTGGAGATGGGTCGAGAGCTCGGTCACCGCCAGCCCCGCCTCGGCCGCGATGCCCTTCACCTCGTCGCAGTAGTCCTTCGACGCCGCCGCCTTCTCCAGGTCGAAGAGCCGCCCGTCCCAGCTCGGCACCTGCACGCCCGCGTAGCCGCAGCCGGCGGCCCAGGTCGTGATCGCCTTCCACGAGTTGAACGGCGCGGCGTCGCCCGCGAACTGCGCCAGGAACAGCGCCGGCCCCCTGATCGTCCTCATGCTTCCTCCCTCGGCCCCTCGGGCTCCTGTTCGACCTCCTGCAGCGCCGGCGGCGGCAGGTTCTCGCGAATCACGATCTCGATGCGGATCTGCTCCTGACCGGGGTCGATCGGCACCCGGTCCACATGCGCGCGCAGCACGCGCAGCGCGCTGCGCACCAGATGGCCCACGTTCTGGGCGATCACCGCATCGATGCTGCCCGCGACGAGCGCGGCGCGGGCATGCGGCGTCAGGTCATGCGCGATCACCACCGGCCGCCGCGGAAGGGTTAGGCGCGCGAGCGTCGCGGTGAGCGCGCGCTGGCCGGCGCCGAGCAGGTAGACGCCGGCCGCGCGGGGCGCGTGCGCCAGCGCCGCGGTCAGCACCTCGGCAAGCCGCTCGGGGCGGCCGTGGGTCTCGACCGTGGGCAGCACCTCGACCTGCGGAAAGCCCGCGAGCATCACCGCGTCGAAGCCGAGCCGGCGCTCGACGCTCTCGCGCAGCTGCATCGATTCGGCCACCACCGCGACCTGCGCCGGGCCCGGGCCGAGGAAGCGGCCCATCAGCACGCCGGCGGTCCGCCCCGCGGCCACGTTGTCGATGCCGACGAAATGCGCGCGGCCCGAGTGGGGCAGGTCTGTCACCAGGGTCGCCACGGTGACGCCGGCCTCGCGCAGCGCCCGGACGGCATCGCGCGCCACCGGCGTCTCGGGCGCCATCAGCGCCACGCCGTCGATCCCCTGCCCCGGCAGCCGGGCGAGCAGCGCGGCGAGCGCATGGGCATCCTCGGCCGGGTAGCGCAGCACCTCGACCTCGGTGCGCGCCGCCGCGGCGAGCCCGGCGGCGCGCGCCGCCTCCTCGGCGATCATGCCGACGAAGCGGCCGTCGGTCGCGGGCAGGACGAAGGCCATGCGGTAGACCCGGCTGCGGGCGAGGTTCGCCGCGGCGACGTCGCGGACGTAGCCGAGCCGGCGGATCGCGTCGTTGACCGCCTCGATGGTCTGGCGCCGCACGCCGGGGCGGGCGTTCAGCACCCGGTCCACCGTGGCGAGGCTGACGCCCGCCTCGCGCGCGATGTCGTTGACGGTGGGGCGCACCGGCGGTCCTCCCTTGGCTGAGACTATCGTCCGCCGCTCTGAGGTACGTCAATCAGGGAATCCGCGCCCCCGAGGCGGCCGTTGCGCGGCAACGGGATCGCCCGGGCCCGAGGCGGCGGCCGCGGCCCGGCGGCGGCCTCGGGTGGCGGGCCCGGCCGGGCCCGGCCGGATCCGGGATGGCGGCGGCGCGGGGCAGCGGCGGCGGGCGGCGAGCGCGGAGCAGGCC
>JANZZL010000064.1 GCA_026419405.1 Paracoccaceae bacterium
AGATGTGTATAAGAGACAGAGCCCGAACTCGGCATCACCTCGCCCTACGAGCTGAACGAGGACCAGTACAAGGCCGCGCTCGACCTTCTGCGCCAGCAGCGCAACCTGGTCAGCCGCTACTGGCACGACGCCTTCATCCAGATCGACGACTTCAAGAACGAGGGCGTGGTCGCCTCGGGCTCCTGGCCGTTCCAGGTGAACCTCCTGAAGTCGCAGGGCGAGCCGGTGGGCAGCGTCATCCCGCAGGAAGGGGCGACGGGCTGGGCCGACACGACGATGATGCACATCGACGCGGCGAACCCGAACTGCGCCTACATGTGGATGGAGCACACGCTGAGCTCGAACCTCCAGTCGGACCTCTCGGTCTGGTTCGGCGCGGTGCCCTCGGTGCCGGCGGCCTGTTCCGACGGGCGGGGCATGCAGACCCAGGAGGGCTGCGACGCCAACGGTCTTGCCGACTTCGAGAAGATCCGCTTCTGGACCACGCCGACGGCGAACTGCTCCCAGGGCGAGGGGGCCTGCGTGCCCTACTACCGCTGGGTCAGCGACTACATCGGCGTGATCGGCGGGCGCTGAGCGCCGCTCGCCCCGGACCGACACCGGCGCCCCCGCCGCGGCGGGGGCGCGGACCCGACCTGCCTTCCGGATGTCGCATGCCCGCCGCCGTCGAGTTCCGTGACGTCTGCCGCTTCTTCGGCACGGTCCGCGCCGTCGACCGCGTCTCGATGGAGATCGCCGAGGGCGAGTTCTTCGCCATGCTCGGGCCCTCGGGGTCGGGCAAGACGACCTGCCTGAGGCTGATCGCGGGCTTCGAGCAGCCGACCCACGGCGCGGTGCGCATCTTCGGGCAGGACATGACCGGGGTGCCGCCCTACCGGCGCGCGGTGAACACCGTGTTCCAGGACTATGCGCTGTTTCCGCACCTCAACGTGCTCGACAACGTGGCCTACGGGCTGATGGTGGCGGGCCGCGGCCGGGCGGAGCGGCGGCGCGAGGCGGAGGCGGCGCTGGAGCTCGTCCAGCTTCCCGGCTACGGCGCGCGCCGGCCCGGCGAGCTCTCGGGCGGGCAGCGGCAGCGGGTGGCGCTGGCCCGCGCGCTGGTGATGAAGCCGCGGGTGCTGCTGCTCGACGAGACGCTCGGCGCGCTCGACCTCAAGCTGCGCGAGCAGATGCAGGAGGAGCTGAAGGCGCTCCAGCGCAAGGTGGGGATCACCTTCGTCTTCGTCACCCACGACCAGGGCGAGGCGCTCTCGATGGCCGACCGCATCGCGGTGTTCAACGAGGGCCGGATCGAGCAGATCGGCACGCCCGAGGAGGTCTACAACCGGCCCGCGAAGCCCTTCGTGGCGGATTTCGTCGGCTCCTCGAACGTGCTGCCGCCGGAGGTGACCTTCGCCGTCGCCGGGCGCCGGGCCTGGGCGAGCCTCAGGCCCGAGGCGATCCGCCTCGTCGGCGGCGGGCGGCCCGCGCGCGTGCTCGCCACCGCTTTTCTCGGCGCGTCGACACGGCTGCATCTGGAGATGGCCGGGCTCGACATCACCATGCTGCTGCCGCGCGGTGCGCAGGTGCCACAGCCGGGAGAGACGGTCTCGATCGGCTGGGCCGACGGCGACCTGCACCTGATGGAGAGCGCGTGATGGCGGCGGCCGGCGCCATCAGGACGGCCGGGCGCGGGGGCCTGCTCGAGCGGCTGTCGGACGCGCTCTGGCGCCGGCCGCGGCTGCTCCTGCTGCTGCTCCTGCTGCCGCCGGCGCTCTGGCTCGGCATCATCTACCTCGGCGCGCTCTTCGCGCTGCTGGCGCAGAGCTTCTTCTCGATCGACGAGTTCTCGGGGCTCATCGTCTACGAGCCGACGCTCAAGACCTACCGCGAGCTGCTGACGCCGGCGAACCTCGACATCATCCAGCGCACGGTGACGATGGCGGCGCTGGTGACGCTGGCCGCCGCCGTGGTCGCCTTTCCCATCGCCTACTATGCCGCCCGCTATGCCCGCGGGCGCTGGAAGGCGCTCTTCTACCTCGGGGTCATGCTGCCGCTCTGGTCGAGCTACCTCGTCAAGGTCTATTCCTGGAAGCTGATCCTGGCGAAGGAGGGCATCCTGACCTGGGCGCTGGGCAAGGTGGGGCTGCTGTGGCTGCTCGAGGCCTGGCTCGCGCTGCCGGGCGTGGGCGGCAACTCGCTCTCGACCTCGTTCACCGGCACCTTCCTCGTCTTCCTCTACGTCTGGCTGCCGTTCATGATCCTGCCGATCCAGGCCGCGCTCGAGCGGGTGCCGGGCTCGATGCTCGAGGCCTCGGGAGACCTCGGCGCGACCCCGGCGCAGACCTTCCGGCACGTGATCCTGCCGCTGGCCCTTCCGGGGGTGATCGCGGGGTCGATCTTCACCTTCTCGCTGACGCTGGGCGACTACATCATCCCGCAGATCGTGGGCACCTCGGCGCGGTTCATCGGGCAGGCCGTCTACCAGCACCAGGGCACGGCGGGGAACATCCCGCTCGCGGCTGCCTTCGCGGTGGTGCCGATCGCCATCATGGGGCTCTATCTCTGGTGGGCCAGGCGGATGGGGGCCTTCGATGCGCTCTGACCGCGCGCCCCTCTGGCTGAAGCTCGCCGCCGGCGCGGGGCTTCTCTTCCTGCATGTGCCGATCCTCATCATCTTC
Organism: Paracoccaceae bacterium; assembly: GCA_026419405.1. GTDB lineage: Bacteria > Pseudomonadota > Alphaproteobacteria > Rhodobacterales > Rhodobacteraceae > JANZZL01. Next base: position 2,661 of record JANZZL010000064.1, read on the forward strand.
GCCTATGCCTTCACCACCGAGGACAAGAGCTACCAGTGGCCGCCGCCGGGGCTGACGCTGCAATGGTTCGCGGTGACCTGGAACCGGCCCGACGTGTGGGAGGCGCTGTCGCTCTCGCTGCGGGTGGCCGCGGTCTCGACGCTGATCGCGCTGGTGCTCGGCACGCTCTGCGCCGCGGCGATGGCACGCTTCCGCTTCTTCGGGCGCGAGGTCATCTCGCTGCTCGTCATCCTGCCGATCGCGCTGCCGGGGATCATCACCGGGATCTCGCTGCGCTCGGCCTTCAACCTCGCCGACATCCCGTTCAGCTACTGGACGATCGTGCTCGGCCACGCGACCTTCTGCGTGGTCGTGGTCTACAACAACGCGGTCGCGCGCTTCCGGCGCACCTCGGCGAGCCTGGTCGAGGCGTCGATGGACCTCGGCGCGAACGGCTTCCAGACCTTCCGCCACGTGATCCTGCCCAACATCGCCACCGCGCTTCTGGCGGGGGGGATGCTGGCCTTCGCGCTCTCGTTCGACGAGGTGATCGTGACGACCTTCACCGCCGGTCAGCAGCAGACGCTGCCGATCTGGATGCTGGAGGAGCTGGTCCGCCCGCGCCAGCGGCCGGTGACGAACGTCGTCGCCATGGTCGTGGTGCTCGTCACCTTCCTGCCGATCCTCGGCGCCTATTACCTGACCCGCGGCACCGAGACGGTCGCCGGGCAGGGCAAGTGAACCCCAGCCAAGGGAGAGAGAGATGGACACGCAGATGCTGATCGGGGGCGCCTTCGAGGCCGGAACCGAGACGGAGGAGAAGGTCCTGAACCCGAGGACCGGCGAGGTGATCCTGAGCCTGCCCGAGGCGAACGAGGGCCAGATCGACCGGGCGGTGAAGGCGGCGCGTGCGGCCTTCGGGAGCTGGTCGCGCACCACGCCGGCCGAGCGGTCGGGCTATCTGCTGCGGATCGCCGACCGGATCGAGGCGGAGGCCGACGACTTCGCGCGGCTCGAGTCCTTGAACACCGGCAAGCCGCTCCATGCCTTCCGCAACGACGAGATCCCGGCGATCGTGGACTGCTACCGCTTCTTCGCCGGCGCGGTGCGGAACATGCACGGCACGGTGGCGGGCGAATACCTCGCCGGACACACCAGCATGATCCGGCGCGACCCGATCGGCGTCGTCGCCTCGATCGCGCCGTGGAACTATCCGCTGATGATGATGGCCTGGAAGCTCGCCCCGGCGATCGCCGGCGGCAACACGGTGGTGATGAAGCCCTCCGAACAGACGCCGCTCACCGCGCTGAAGATGGCGCGCCTGCTCGCCGACATCCTGCCCGAGGGGGTCGTGAACATCATCGTGGGGCAGGGGGCCACGGTCGGCAACGCGCTGATCCACCACCCCGGCGTGGACATGATCTCGCTGACCGGCGATGTCGCGACCGGCAAGAAGGTGCTGCAGGCGGCGTCGAAGTCGGTGAAGCGGACGCATCTGGAGCTGGGCGGGAAGGCGCCGGTCATCGTCTTCGACGACGCCGATCTGGAACGCGTGGTCGAGGGCCTGCGCGCCTTCAGCTTCTACAACGCGGGGCAGGACTGCACCGCCGCCTGCCGCGTCTATGCCGGGCCGAAGGTCTACGACAACCTGGTGGCCGACCTGACCGCGGCGGCCGCCTCGATCCGGTTCGCCGAGGCCGACGATGCGCAGAACGAGATCCCGCCGCTGATCTCGCAGCGCCAGCGCGACCGGGTGGCGAGCTTCGTCAGCCGCGCGGCCGAGCTCAACCATGTGGAGATCACCACCGGCGGCGCGGTGCACGGCGGCCCCGGCTTCTTCTACCAGCCCACGGTGGTCGCCGGCGCGCTCCAGAGCGACGAGATCGTGCGCCGCGAGGTGTTCGGCCCGGTGGTCAGCGTCACCCGGTTCACCGACGTGGACGAGGCGGTGGCCTGGGCGAACGACAGCGACTACGGCCTTGCCTCCAGCGTCTGGACGCGCGACGTGGGCCGCGGCATGGCCACGGCGGCGCGGCTGCAATACGGCTGCACCTGGGTCAACACGCATTTCATGCTGGTGTCCGAGATGCCGCACGGCGGGCTGAAGCAGTCGGGCTACGGCAAGGATCTCTCGGGCTATGCGCTCGAGGACTACACCGTGGTGCGGCACGTCATGGTGGCGCACTAGGCCGGGGCGGCTGCCCGGGGGAAGGTGAGCTCCGCCACGGTTCCCCCGGCGCTGCGCATCGTCAGCCGCCCGCCGAGCTGTTCGGCGAACTGGCGCGCGATGGTCGTGCCGAGACCCGGCGCGCTGTCGAGGTCGAAGCCCTCGGGCAGGCCGCGGCCGTCGTCGGCCACCGTCAGCCTCACCGCGCCGTCGCCGGCCCGGGCGAGGCCGACACGGATCGTGCCCCGCCCGCCGTCGGCGAACCCGTGCTCCACGGCGTTCGAGAGAAGCTCGGCCGCCACGAGGCCGAAGGGCACTGCCTGATCCGCCTCGACGGTGAGCGGCTCGGCCTCGACCTCGACCCGCAGTCGGCCGGCGGCACCTGCCGCCTCGACGATGTCGCGCGACATCTCCTTCAGGAAGCGCGCGATGTCGATCGCCTGGCTCGAGGGGTCGTGCAGCTGACGCTGGATCCGCGCCACCAGCGCCAGCCGCGCCGAGGCCTCGTCGAGCGCGCGCTGGGCCGCGGGGTCGGTCACGCCCCGGCGCTGGAACTTCAGCAGCGACGAGACGACCTGGAGGTGGTTCGAGACGCGGTGCTGGAGCTCCATGAACATCAGCTCGCGCGCCTCGGCCAGCGCCCGGGTCCGCTCCTCGGCCGCGCGCAGCCGGACGATGGCGACATGCGCGAGATAGACGAGGAAGAGATCGGTCGAGACGATCACCGTGTAGAGGCCGAGCGCGATCGCCGTGTCGGGGCGGACCGCGAAGGACCCGGCGGGATCGACGAAGAAGTACCAGGCCGTGACGCCGCCCGCCGCCGCGACGGCGATGCCCTCGACCAGCCCGGCGAAGAAGGCGGTGAGCGTGACGGCCGGGAAGAAGGTAAGGAACGGGAAGCCGGGCGGCAGCGGATCGTCGATCGCAAAGCGCAGCAGCGTGGCGGTCGCGTAGGCCAAGGCGGCGAATCCCCAGCGGAAGAGGGGGGGCCTGCGGGCGAATGCCCAGCTGCTGAACCTGACGATCATCCCGGCACGTCACCCGACCACAGCCGCCGCCGACGAGTAGGTCCGGCGCCGCCGGCGCCTGTCAATGGCCCCGCGGCGGGGTGACCTAACGGAAGGCGTGCTGGCCGAGCAGATACTTCGACAGGATGGGCAGCGTCGCCGAGCCGACCGCGCGCGCGGTCCGGCCGACCGAACCGGGCTCGATGCGGGGCGAGGCGATCCCCTGGGTATCGACGCCGCCCAGGGCGTCGCGTGTCGCGGCGACGATGCGGCTGCGCACCTCGTCGGGGAAGGCGCCGTCGATCAGCACCGCCTCGAAGTCGATCACCGAGCAGACCGCGACTGCGCCGAGCGCAAGCGACCGGGCGGTGCGATCGATCCAGCGGTCGAGCGTCGCGCCGAAGCCGCTCCAGTCCTGCGGCTGCGCCCAGAGCCCGCCGGCCTCCATGCCGGCCTCGGCGAGCTCGCGCTCCAGGATGTAGATCGAGGCGTTCTGGATGAGTTGCGAGGCGCCACCGCTGCCGTCCGGCACGGGGATCGAGCCGAAGGCGCCGGCGTTCCCCGTCCGGCCGGTGTAGACGGCGCCGTTCAGCACCACGCCGCCGCCGATGAACGAGCCGATGAAGAAGTAGGCGTAATCGGCGAACTCGCGGCCGCGGCCGAAGATGTGCTCGGCCGTGCAGGCCGAGGTCGCGTCGTTCTCGAGCACGACGTCGAGGCCGGAGATCTCGGCGACGGCCGCGCGGATGTCGAAGCCGCGCCAGAGGTCCATCTCCTGCGCCGGGGCATTGACCGACTGGAGCCAGTTCCAGAGCTCGAAGGGCGCCGAGACGCCGATGCCGGCGAGGCGCCGCGCACCTTCGGCGCCCAGGCCGGCGACCATCCGCGGGATCGCCTCGGCCAGGAAGCGCATGACCGGGCCCGGCGTGGGGTAGGGGTAGGCGAGCTTCTCCAGCGCGATCACCCGGCCCGAGAAGTCGATCGCCACGAGCTCGGCCGACCGGCGGCCGATGTTGACGCCGACGGAGCGCAATCCGTCGGGGTTGAGCGCCATGGGCACCGAGGGCTTGCCCACCTTGCCGCGCTGCGGCGGGCCGCGCAGCAGGAGCCCGTCGGCCTCGAGCTTGCGGGTGATGGTGGAGGCGGTCTGCGGCGAGAGGTTGGCGCGCCTGGCCACCTCTGCCGAGGCCAGCGCGCCGTGGCGCTGGATCAGCGACAGAACGAGGCGTTCGTTGTGGTCGCGGATCCCGGTCTGGTTCACGCCGGCCGAGACGTCGCGCACCGGTGCCTGGTCCATCCGATGGCCTCCCCCGGGGCGAGGGTAATGCATCGCAGATTAATAAATCAAGTTGATTTATTTATTGACGGGCGACCGGGAATCGGATCATATGCCATCGACGCCGCCGGACAAGCCGGCGGCCGGACTGGGGCCGCACCCGAGGCGCGCCCGGCTTATTGGGAGGACTGCAATGAAGAAGCTTCTCGCGGGCACCGCGCTCGCCGTTGTCGCCATGTCGGGCAGCGCGATGGCGCAGGGCGTCTCCGCCTGCCTGATCACGAAGACCGACACCAACCCGTTCTTCGTGAAGATGCGCGAGGGCGCGCTCGCCAAGGCGCAGGAACTGGGCATCGAGCTCAAGACCTACGCCGGCAAGATCGACGGCGACCACGAAAGCCAGGTGGCGGCGATCGAGACCTGCATCGCCGACGGCGCGAAGGGGATCCTGATCACCGCCTCCGACACCAAGGCCATCGTCGACTCGGTCAAGGCCGCGCGCGACGCCGGCATTCTCGTGATCGCGCTCGACACGCCGCTCGACCCGATCGACGCGGCCGATGCCACCTTCGCCACCGACAACTTCGAGGCCGGCCGCCTGATCGGCCAGTGGGCCGCCGCGACGCTGGGCGAGGAGGCCGCCAACGCCCGGATCGCGATGCTCGACCTCGCCATCAGCCAGCCCTCGGTGGACGTGCTGCGCGACCAGGGCTTCCTGACCGGCTTCGGCATCGACACCAAGGACCCCAACAAGTGGGGTGACGAGGACGATCCGCGCATCGTCGGCAACGAGGTCACCGCCGGCAACGAGGAAGGCGGCCTCAAGGCGATGGAGGCGCTTCTGGCGAAGGACCCGAACATCAACGTCGTCTACACGATCAACGAGCCCTCCGCGGCCGGCGCCTACGAGGCGCTGAAGGCCGTGGGCCGCGAGAAGGACGTGCTGATCGTCTCGGTCGATGGCGGCTGCCCGGGCGTGCAGAACGTCAAGGACGGCGTGATCGGCGCCACCTCGCAGCAGTATCCGCTGCTGATGGCCTCGCTCGGCATCGAGGCGATCGCCAAGTATGCCGAGACCGGCGAGAAGCCCAAGCCCACCGAGGGCAAGGACTTCTTCGATACCGGGGTGGCGCTCGTCACCGACCGGCCGGTGGAGGGCGTGCCCTCGATCGACACGACGAAGGGCATGGAGCTCTGCTGGGGCTGACAAGCCCGTTGATCGGCAAGCCAGACTGGCAGACACTTTTGCGGAGGGGCGGCCGAACCGCCGCCCCTCTTTGCATTGCCGCCCGGAACCGAGGGAGGGGGAGGAGATGGCAGAGAACAGCGGCGCGACATCCTACGAGGCGGGCCTTGAGGGCGCCTCGACGAAGGTTGCGGAGTTCCACGAGGAGCGGACGTTCCTGAAGACCGTGCAGCACTGGCTGCACCAGACGCCGTCGGCGGTGCCGATGATCGTTCTGGCCGTGTCGATCGTGGTCTTCGCGCTGCTCTCCAGCAACTTCTTCAAGGCGACCACGCTCTCGACGATCCTGCAGCAGATCGCGATCGTCGGCATCCTGGGCTGCGCCCAGGCGATCGTCGTGCTGACCAAGGGCATCGACCTCTCGGTGGGCGCGATCGCGGTGTTCTGCTCGGTGATCATGGGGCAGTTCACCTTCCGCTACGGCCTGCCGGCCGAGCTCTCGATCGTCATCGGCCTGCTCGCCGGCGCGGCGATGGGCTTCGCCAACGGCTGGCTGGTGGCGAAGATGAAGCTGCCGCCCTTCATCGTCACGCTGGGCACCTGGCAGATCCTGCTCGCCTCCAACTTCATCTTCTCGGCCAACGAGACGATCCGCAGCCAGGACTTGCGTGACAACGCCCCGATCCTGCAGTTCTGGGGCAACGCGATCGAGCCCGGCGGGGTCAAGGTGCTCTACGCCGTGTTCCTGATGATCGCCCTTGTCGGGATCATGGCCTATGTGCTGCGCTCCACCGCCTGGGGGCGGCATGTCTACGCGGTCGGCGACGACGCCGATGCCGCCGAGCTCGCCGGCGTCCGGACGAGCCGCGTGCTGATCCAGGTCTACACGCTGGCGGGCCTGTTCTGCGCCATCGCGGGCTGGGTGATGATCGGCCGCTTCGGCTCGGTCTCGCCCACCGCCTCCACCGGCCAGCTCGGCAACATCCAGTCGATCACCGCCGTGGTGATCGGGGGCATCTCGCTGTTCGGCGGGCGGGGCTCGATCGTGGGGATGTTCTTCGGCGCCCTCATCGTCGGCGTGTTCGAGATGGGGCTGCGCCTGGTCGGCACCGATCCGCAATGGACCTTCTTCCTGATCGGCGCGCTCATCATCTTCGCCGTGGCCGTCGACCAGTGGATCAGAAAGGAGACCGCGTGATGGAACCGATCCTGAAGGCGCGCAACCTCGTCAAGCGCTACGGCAAGGTCACCGCGCTCGACCACTGCGACTTCGACCTCCTGCCGGGCGAGATCCTCGCGGTCATCGGCGACAACGGGGCGGGCAAGTCCACCCTGATCAAGGCGATCTCGGGCGCGGTGGTCCCCGACGAGGGCGAGATCTGGCTCGAGGGCAGGCAGGTGCGCTTCACCTCGCCGCTCGAGGCGCGGGGGGCCGGGATCGAGACGGTCTACCAGACCCTCGCGATGTCTCCCGCGCTGTCGATCGCCGACAACATGTTCATGGGGCGCGAGCTCCGGAAGCCCGGCATCATGGGCACGCTGTTCCGCCAGCTCGACCGTCCGCGGATGGAGAAGTTCGCGCGCGAGAAGCTGAACGAACTCGGTCTGATGACGATCCAGAACATCAACCAGGCGGTCGAGACGCTCTCGGGCGGCCAGCGCCAGGGGGTGGCGGTGGCCCGTGCCGCGGCCTTCGGCTCGAAGGTGGTGATCCTCGACGAGCCCACCGCGGCGCTCGGCGTCAAGGAAAGCCGCCGGGTGCTGGAGCTGATCCGCGACGTGCGCTCGCGCGGCATCCCGATCATCCTGATCAGCCACAACATGCCGCATGTCTTCGAGGTGGCCGACCGCATCCACATCCATCGCCTCGGCCGGCGGCTCTGCGTGATCCGCCCGCAGGACTACACGATGTCGGACGCGGTCGCCTTCATGACCGGGGCGAAGGAGCCGCCGCAGGAGGCCATCGCGGCGTGAGGGGCCGGGGGCGGGCGGCCCGCGCGGCGCCGCCCCCGTCGCCGTCGGTCGCCGTCGCCGTCAGTCGCGGCCCTTGTAGATGTCCACCAGCCTGCCCAGCATCTCGAGCGCCTCCTCGCGCGGGCGCTGGAAGCTGTTGCGGCCGATGATCGAGCCGTTGCCGCCGCCGTCGCGGATCGCGCGGGCATCGTCGTAGACGGCATCCGCCCCCTTCGCCGCCCCGCCCGAGAAGACCACCAGCCGCCGGCCGGCGAAGCAGGAGTCGACCACGTGCCGGACGCGCGCCGCCATGGTCGCGCGGTCGATCTTCTGCTTCTCGTAGACCTTCTTCGCCTCGTCCTGCTCCAGGTGGTCGGTGGGGAGCTTCACCTTGATGATGTGCGCCCCGAGCATCGCCGCGATATGCGCGGCATAGGCGGTCACGTCGAGGGCCGTCTCGCCCTCCTTGGAAAGCGCCTCGCCGCGCGGGTAGGACCAGATCACCGTCGCGATGCCGCAGGCGGCCGCCTCGGCGCGCAGCTCGCGGATCTCCTCGTACATGTCGAGCGCCATGTCCGAGCCGGGGTAGATCGTGAAGCCGATCGCCGCGCAGCCGAGCCTGAGCGCATCCTGCACCGAGGCGGTGACCGCCTGGTTCTTGCCCGCGGTCGGCGACATCAGGCTGTTGGCGTGGTTGCACTTCAGGATCGTCGGGATCTGGCCGGCGAAGGTGTCGGCCCCGGCCTCGAGGTTGGCGAGCGGCGCGGCATAGGCCGAGAGCCCCGCGTCGATCGCGAGCCGGTAGTGGTAGTGCGGATCGTAGCCCGCGGGATTCGCCGCGAAGCTGCGCGCGGGCCCGTGCTCGAAGCCCTGGTCCACGGGCAGGATGATCATCCGCCCGGTGCCGCCCAGCCTGCCCTCCATCAGCATCCGCGCCAGGTTCGCCTTCACGCCGGGCGTCTCGCCCTCGTAGTTCCTCAGGATGTTCTGAACGATCTTGGTGGTCTTCATGGCCGGGCCTCTCCGCGGTGCGTTCTGGGCAAGGGCTGTAGCGGCGCGGGCGGCGGCATGCAATCCGCTTGACGCCGGGGCGGCCGGGCCGTTGCCAGCCGGGCGCGGCTGCGGCAGTCTCCTCCGGCAGGCATGACGAGGAGGCGGGGATGCGCGGGAAGGGCGGGTGCGGCGGAAGGGCTGCGGCGGCCGTTTCGGCGGCGCTGATGGCGGGCGCGGCGGCGGCGGGCTCGCCCGAGATCTGCGAGGCGATCGCGCGCGCCGATCTCGCCGACCTCCTGACGAAGGGGGCGGAGCTCTCGGTCACGGGGCCCTTCGAATACGATGGCCTGCGCACGGTCAGCTGCGCCCTGGGGCCCGCGCTCGGGCCCGGCCTCATCGTCAATGTCGGCGAGGACGTGGGCGGGCGGGTGCCGGACGCCGCCGCCGAGGCCGCGGCCGAGGAGGCAGCGATGCTGCGGATGATGGAGGGTGCCGACCATCCGCTGGAGGAGATCGCCGGCCTCGGCGCCGCAGCCTTCTGGGACCCGCAGACGCAGCTTCTGCGCGTCTGGCCGGCCGACGGCAACCTCTCGCTCCAGGTCAGCTTCCTCGGCACCGACGACGCGCGCGCCGCGGCCGAGGAGGCGGCGCGGCGGGTGCTGGCGGTTCTGCCCGGCGGGGGCTGAGGCGGCCGGTCAGTCCTCCAGCGCCTTCACGCCGGGAAGCTCCTTGCCCTCCATCCATTCGAGGAAGGCGCCGCCCGCGGTCGAGACATAGCTGAAGTCTCCGGCCACGCCCGCGGCGTTGAGCGCCGCGACCGTGTCGCCGCCGCCCGCGACGCTGACGAGATGCCCCGCCCGCGTCAGCTCGGCCGCCTTGCGCGCCGCGGCCACGGTGGCGGCGTCGAAGGGGGGGATCTCGAAGGCGCCGAGCGGCCCGTTCCAGATCAGCGTGCGGCAGGCCTCGAACACCTTGCCGATGGCCGCAACCGTCGCCGGGCCGGCGTCGAGGATCATCGCGTCGGGCGGGCAGGCGTCGGCGGCGACCGTCTCGGCCGGTGCGCCGGCCCGGAACTCGCGCGCCACGACGACATCGACGGGCAGATGCACCGTGCAGCCGGCCGCCTCGGCCCGTCCGAGGATGCCGAGCGCGGTCTCGGCCATGTCGCGCTCGGCCAGCGAGGTGCCGATCTCCATCCCCTTCGCCGCGAGGAAGGTGTTCGCCATCCCCCCGCCGATCACCAGATGGTTCACCTTCGTCACCAGGTTGCCGAGGAGGTCGAGCTTGGTGGAGACCTTGGCCCCGCCCACCACCGCCACCACGGGGCGGTGGGGATTGCCGAGCGCGGCCTCGAGCGCCTTCAGCTCCGCCTCCATCAGCCGGCCCGCCGCCGCGGGCAGCAGCCGGGCGATGCCCTCGGTCGAGGCATGCGCGCGGTGCGCGGCCGAGAAGGCATCGTTGACGTAGACCTCGCCGAGCGCGGCCATCGCCGCGGCCAGCGCGGGGTCGTTCTTCTCCTCGCCCGCGTGGAAGCGGGTGTTCTCGAGCAGCAGCACCTCGCCGGGCTGGAGATCGGCCGCCGCGCGCTTGGCCGGCAGGCCCACGCAGTCCTCGGCGAAGCGCACCGGCCGGCCGAGCGCCGCCTCGAGCGCGGGCAGCACCTGGCGCAGCGACATCTCCGGCACGACCTTGCCCTTCGGCCGGTCGAAATGCGCCAGCAGGATCGGCTTGCCGCCGCGCGCCAGGATGTCCCTCACCGTGGGCACGATGCGCTCGATCCGGGTCGCATCGGTCACCCGGCCGTTCTCCACCGGCACGTTGATGTCCACCCGCACCAGCACCGTCCTGCCGTCCAGCTCGAGGTCGTCGAGGGTCTTCCACGCCATGTCCTTGCTCCTCCGGCGGTGCTCCGCCCCATTCAGCCGATGCGGCCGCCAAGGTCAACCGCCCACCGCGGAACGGGCTTTTCGCGGCCCGGTTCCGGCGCTAGGGTCCGCGCCGACGCAAGGCGCGAAGGACAAGGACCCCATGGCCGAGATCAAGGACCCCGAGAACACCATCCTGATGGAGCTGAAGGACGGTATCGTGACGATCGAGCTGATGCCCGAGATCGCCCCGAAGCACTGCGAGCGGATGAAGACGCTGGCCCGCGCCGGGGCCTACGACAACGTGGTGTTCCACCGGGTGATCGACGGCTTCATGGCGCAGACCGGCGACGTCAGGAACGGCAACGCCGCGCAGGGCCTGAACCTGCGCATGGCGGGCACCGGCGGGTCGGACCTGCCCGACCTGCCGGCCGAGTTCAGCCGCATCCCGCACGATCGCGGCACGCTCGGCGCGGCGCGCTCGTCGAACCCCAACTCGGCCAACAGCCAGTTCTTCATCAACTTCCGCGACAACCACTTCCTGAACGGCCAGTACACCGTCTACGGCCGGGTGATCTCGGGCATGGAGCACGTGGACCGGATCACCCGCGGCGAGCCGCCCGCGAACCCCGACCGGATGCTCAGCGTCAGGGTGGCCGCCGATGCGTAGGCTCGTCCTTCTCGCCTGCCTGGCCGCCGCGCCCGCCCTCGCGCAGGAGGACGGCCCCGGCCCGAACCTCGTCATCGAGGTGGCCGGCCAGGCCAACGGCCGGGTGGTGATCGACCTCCTGCCCGACCTCGCGCCGAAGCATGTCGCGCAGGTCACCGCGCTCGCCCGCGCCGGGGCCTACGACAACGTGGTGTTCCACCGGGTGATCGAGGGCTTCATGGCGCAGACCGGCGACGTGCAGTTCGGCAAGGCCGGCGGCGACCTCTCGCGCGCCGGAATGGGCGGGTCGGACCTGCCGGACATCCCGGCCGAGTTCTCCGACGAGCCCTTCGTGCGCGGCACCGTCGGCATGGCGCGCACGCCCGACCCCAACTCGGCCAACAGCCAGTTCTTCATCATGTTCGCCGACGGCAGCTTCCTCAACGGCCAGTACACCGTGTTCGGCCGGGTGATCGAGGGGATGGAGGTCGTCGATGCCATCGCCCGCGGCGAGCCGCCGGCGGTGCCCGACCGCATGGTCAGCGTGCGGGTGATGGCGGATGAATGACATCCGCGCCTTCGGTGCCGCTGTCGCCATCGTCGCGGCGGGCCTCGTCGCGGCCTGGCTGCTCTGGCCCTCGCTGAACCAGATGCGGGGGATCGAGGACGGGCCGGGGCCGAACCTGGTGATCGATGTCGAGGGGCGCACCTTCGGGCAGATCGAGATCGACCTGTTCGAGGACCGCGCGCCGAAGCACGTGGAGCGCATCGTCACCCTGGCCGAGGCGGGCGCCTACGACGGCGTGGTGTTCCACCGCGTGATCCCCGGCTTCATGGCGCAGACCGGCGACGTGGAGTTCGGCCGGCGGGGGCAGGGCACCCTGGCCGCGGCCGGCACCGGGGGCTCGCCGCTGCCCGACCTGCCGCCCGAGATCTCCGACGTGCGCTTCGAACGCGGCGTCGTCGGCATGGCGCGGGGCGCGAGCCCGGATTCGGCCAACAGCCAGTTCTTCATCATGTTCGAGCCCGCGCCGCATCTCGACGGCCAGTATACCGCGGTGGGGCGGGTCATCATCGGCATGGACGTGGTCGATGCGATCAAGCCGGGCGACCCCGACACCGGGGCGGTCGAGGAGCCCGACTGGATGGCGAAGGTCACGGTGAAGCGGTAGCGCCGCCGGGCGGGGGGTGACCCCCGCCGGCCCCCGCGCCGTCCGGTCAGCCCCCGGCCAGCACCACCCGCGCGTGCCGCTTCCGGCCGGCGCTCAGCTTCACGGGCTCGGCCAGCCGCGAGGCGTCGAACATCTCGCCGGGGTCGGCCGCGGGCCGGTCGTTGACATGGGCGCCGCCCTCCTGGATCAGGCGGCGGGCGTCCTTGCCCGACTTCGCCAGCCCCGAGCGCACGAAGAGCTGGGCGAGCGAGATGCCGTCGGCCACCTCGGCGGGGGCGAGCGCGAGGGTGGGCAGGTCCTCGCCGATGCCGCCGCGCTCGAACACCTCGCGCGCCGTCGCCTCGGCCGCCCGCGCGGCCTCGGCGCCATGGGCGAGCGTGGTCACCTCGTTGGCGAGGACCACCTTGGCCGCGTTGATCTCGCTGCCCGCGAGCGCGCCGAGCCGGTCGCATTCCTCGACCGGAAGCTCGGTGTAGAGCTTGAGGAACCGCCCCACGTCGGCATCGGTCGTGTTGCGCCAGAACTGCCAGAACTCGTAGGGGCCGAGCATCTCGGCATTGAGCCAGACCGCGCCCTGCGCCGTCTTGCCCATCTTGCGCCCGTCGGAGGTGGTGAGCAGGTGCGAGGTCAGGCCCCAGACCTCGACATCCTCGATCCGGCGCGTCAGGTCGATGCCGCTGACGATGTTGCCCCACTGGTCCGACCCGCCCATCTGCAGCCGGCAGCCGTAGCGGCGATAGAGCTCCAGGAAGTCGTAGGCCTGGAGGATCATGTAGTTGAACTCGAGGAACGACAGGCTCTGCTCGCGGTCGAGCCGCGCCTTCACGCTCTCGAAGCTCAGCATCCGGTTGACGCTGAAGTGCCGCCCGATGTCGCGCAGGAAGTCGAGGTAGTTCAGCCCGTCGAGCCATTCGGCGTTGTTGAGCATGAGCGCGTCGGTCGGCCCCTCGCCGTAGCGCAGGTAGCGCGCGAAGACTCCCTGCATGGCGGCGATGTTGGCATCGATCTGGCCGGGCGTGAGCAGGGGGCGCTCCTCGGAGCGGAACGAGGGGTCGCCCACCTTGGTCGTGCCGCCGCCCATCAGCGTGATCGGGCGGTGCCCGGTCTTCTGCAGCCAGCGCAGCATCATCACGTTCAGCAGGTGCCCGACGTGCAGCGACCGCGCGGTGGCGTCGTAGCCGATGTAGGCCGTGACAGTGCCCGCCTTCATCGCCTCGTCGAGGCCCTGCAGGTCGGTGCAGTCGGCCATGAAGCCGCGCTCCTGCATCACGCGCAGGAAGTCGGATTTCGGGTGGTAGGTCATCGCGGGCTCGTCCATGCTGCTGCGCGCGTTCCATAACGGCAGGACCGGCGGAGGGAAAGGGTGATCGGGGGGCAGGCGCTGCGCGCGCTCGGCACGATGTCGGGCACCTCGCTCGACGGGGTGGACGCGGCCGAGGTGGTGACCGACGGCGAGACCATCGCCGCCTTCGGCGCGACCGCCTACCGCCCCTATTCGGAGGCCGAACGCGAGGTGCTCCGCGGCGCGCTCGGGCGCTGGCCGGGCGCGGCGGGGGTGGCCGGGGCGGCGGCGGTGGTCGAGGCCGCGCATGCGGAGCTTCTGCGCCGCTTCGGCGGGGCCGATGTGGTGGGCTTCCACGGCCAGACGCTGGCGCACGACCCCGCAGCCGGGCGCACGCACCAGACCGGCGACGGCGCGCGGCTTGCGCGGGCGCTCGGGCTGCCGGTCGTCTGGGATTTCCGCAGCGCCGACATGGCGCAAGGGGGACAGGGGGCGCCGCTCGCCCCGTTCTTCCACTTCGCCTGCGCGCGGCGGATCGGCGCGGCCCGGCCGCTGGCGGTGCTCAACCTCGGAGGGGTCGGCAACATCACCCTCGTCGACCCCGCCCGCGACCGGCCCGAGGAGCCCGGCGCGCTGCTCGCCTTCGACACCGGCCCGGCCAATGCGCCGCTCAACGACCTGATGCAGGCGCGCCGGGGGCTGGCGCTCGATGCGGGCGGCGCGCTTGCGGCCGAGGGGCGGGCCGACGCGGCCATCCTCGCCCGCTTCGCCGCGCATCCCTGGTTCGACCTGCCGCCGCCCAAGTCGCTCGACCGCGACGCCTTCGCCTTCCTCGTCGCCGCGGTGGCGGATCTCTCCGATGCCGATGCGGCGGCCACGCTGACCGAGGCGGCCGCGGTGGCGGTCGGGCGCGGGCTCGCGCTCTGCCCGGTGCGGCCCGAGCGGATCCTCGTCACCGGGGGCGGGCGGCTCAACCCCGTGCTCATGGCGGGGATCGCACGCCGGGCCGACTGCCCCGTGGCGCCGGTCGAGGAGGCGGGGCTCGACGGCGACATGCTCGAGGCGCAGGCCTTCGCCTTTCTCGCGGTCCGGGTGCTGCGTGGCCTGCCGACCTCGGCGCCCGGCACCACCGGCTGCCGCGCACCGGTCTCGGGCGGGCGGATCAGCCGCCCCTGACGCGGGCGCGCGCCCCGGCCCAGAGCGCGCCCGAGTAGAGCGCGAGCGCCGCCCAGATCATGGCGAAGGCGGCAAGCCGCGTCGCCGGGAAGGGCTCGCGGAAGGCGAAGACGGCGATCAGGAAGATCATCGTGGGCGCGAGGTACTGCATCATGGCGATGGTCGAGAGCCGCAGCAGCTTCGCCCCGTTGGCATAGAGCATGAGAGGCACCGCGGTCACCACGCCGCAGCCGAGCAGCAGCGCGGTATCGGCGGGCGCCCCGGCCAGGAAATGGCCCCCGCCGCGCAGGGCGTGCCACAGGACGTAGCCGAGCGCCGGCGGCGACAGGATCAGGATCTCGAGGAAGAAGCCCTGGTTCGGGCCGATCGGCAGGGTCTTGCGGAAGAGGGCGTAGAAGCCCCAGGTGACCGGGAGCGCCACTGCCACCCAGGGCAGGTCGCCCGTCTCCCAGGTCAGCAGCCCGACCGCCCCCGCGGCGAGCGCGATCGCCGCCCATTGCGCGCGCGACAGCCGCTCGCCGAGCAGCGCTGCGCCGAGGAAGACGCTGAAGAGGGGGTTGATGTAGTAGCCGAGCGCGGTGTCGAGCGCGCGCCCCGCCCCGATCGCCCAGACGTAGATCGCCCAGTTGACCGAGATCAGCGCGGCGGTGAGCGCACCCTGCGCCAGCATCCGCGGGCTGCCGAGCGCGGCACGCAGGTCGGCGGTGCGGCCGAGCGCGACGAGGACCGCCCCCGCGATCGGCAGCGACCAGAGCACCCGGTGGGCGAGGACCTCGACGGTCGGGATATGCGCGACCGCCTTCATGTAGAACGGCAGGAATCCCCAGAGCAGGTAGGCCGAGAGGGCATAGGCGAGGCCCGCAAGCGTGTCGCCGGAGGCTGTGGCGGCCGTCGCGGCCGGGATCGGGGCGGGGGTATCGGGCACGGGCGGGTCTCCGGGGTTCGCCGCCCCTGCTAGACGACCTTGCCGCCGAAGGCCATGCCCGCCGTCGCCGCTGCGGCCCGGAGCCCCGCTCGCCGGGCAGGACGGCGTGCTGCGGGCGGTCGTGCGGGCGGCCGGATGGCGGGGGATGCGGGTCGGTCCGGGCTGGCCGGCGGCGGGGCGGGGCGCTCAGGCGCCGGGGATGGCGAAGCCGGGCGGGGCGAGTTCGAAGCCCTCGAAGCGGAAGCCCGGCGCGACCACGCAGGAGACGAGCGTGTAGGCGCCCGTCGTCTCTGCCGCCTGCCAGTGCCCGGCGGGCACCACCGCCTGCGGACGTTCGCCCGCCGCGGCGGCGGGGCCGAGGACGGATCGCGCGGCCGGTCCGGCGGCGTCAGCGGCCGTGCTCAGCACCAGCGGCGCACCGGCATGCCAGAGCCAGATCTCGTCGGCGTCCACGCGGTGCCAGTGGCTGCGCTCGCCCGCGCGCAGCAGGAACAGGATCGCGGTCGAGGCGGGGCGGGCGCCGGGCGGGGCGGGGGCGCGCCAGGTCTCGGCATACCAGCCGCCCTCGGGGTGGGGGGCGAGGCCGAAGGCGGCGATCAGCGCATCGGCGTCGCTCATCCGCCGGTGTGGCTCATGTGGCGGCTGACCTGCCCCTCGACGCGGCGGCGCGAATAGTCGAAGTCGTGCCCCTTCGGCTTGCGCGCGATCGCCGCGCGGATCGCCGCCTCCAGCACCGCGTCGTCGGACGAGGCGCGCAAGGGCGTGCGCAGGTCGGCCATGTCCTCCTGCCCGAGGCACATGTAGAGCTCGCCCGTGCAGGTCAGCCGCACGCGGTTGCAGCTTTCGCAGAAGTTGTGGGTGAGCGGCGTGATGAAGCCGATGCGCTGGCCGTTCTCCTCCAGCCGAACGTAGCGCGCCGGCCCGCCGGTGCGGTCGGGCAGGTCGGTCAGGCGGTAGCGCACGGCGAGCCGCGCCCGCAGGTCGGTCAGCGGCCAGTACTGCGCCAGCCGGTCGGTGCCGCCCATGTCGCCCATCGGCATGACCTCGATGAAGGTGAGGTCATGGCCCTCGGCGGCGCACCATTCGACGAGCGCGAAGAGCTCGTCCTCGTTCTCGCCCCTGAGCGCCACCGTGTTGATCTTGACCGCGAGACCGGCGGCCTTCGCCGCGGCGATCCCCTCAAGCACCTGGGCGAGCCGGCCCCAGCGGGTGATCTTCTGGAAGCGCGCGGCATCGAGCGTGTCGAGCGAGACGTTGACGCGCCGCACCCCGATCGCCGCCAGCTCGGCCGCGAACCGGGCGAGCTGGCTGCCGTTTGTGGTGAGCGTGAGTTCCTCGAGCGCGCCGGAGGCGAGGTGCCGGCCCATGGCGCGGAAGTAGGTGAGGATGTCGCGCCGCACCAGCGGCTCGCCGCCGGTGATCCTGAGCTTGCGCACGCCGAGGCGCACGAAGGCGGTGCTCAGCCGGTCGAGTTCCTCGAGCGTGAGCAGTTCCCGCTTCGGCAGGAAGGTCATGTTCTCGGCCATGCAGTAGACGCAGCGGAAGTCGCAGCGGTCGGTGACCGAGACGCGCAGGTAGCGGATCGCGCGGGCGAAGGGGTCGATCAGCGGGGCGGCGGCGGGCTGCATGGATGCAGCCTAGGTCGCGGGGCGGCCGCCCGCAAGCGCGCCCTTGGTGGGAGCTGCGGGACCCGTGGCGGGGGGCTGTCTGCCCCCCGTCGCCTTCGGCGACTCCCCCCGAGGATACTTGGCAAAGGGGAAGATCGGGGCGGGCGCGCGCCGGGCGGGGCGCGGGGATCGCACCTTGCGCGGGGCGGGCCGATGGCACGGCGGCGGGTCAAGGGGGACGCGCCGGCGACCGGCCCCGGTCGTCCCCGGCAGGCCCTCCGCGCGGGGGATGCGGGTCTGCGGCGAGGGCAATGTCACCTTCGTGCGCAGGTCTTCCGCGCGCGGGGGACGGGGAACAGCTGGCGCATGACCTTCTTATCGGCAAGAGGCCTTCCACGTGCGCGGGGGACGGGGTCGTGTGTAACGAGGCGGTGTTGGTGCAGGCCCAGGCCTTCCGCGCGCGCGGGGGACGGGGGACCGCAGAAGGAAATCGGCCAGCGGCGACGTCAGGCCTTCCGCGCGCGCGGGGGACGGGGTCTCCGCGCACACCTGCAGGTTGTGTTCCGCGCAGGCCTTCCGCGCGCGCGGGGGA